>NZ_CP043930.1:4323888-4624166 GCF_009720525.1 Gimesia benthica | reverse complement strand
GTCGACATGGTTTTTCCAGTTTTCTGCGCGACGGTCGGGTTGTGTTCTGCTTTCAGGATAACGAACACTATTTTCAGAATCCGTATCTGGTCTCGGCTGCTTCGACGCCAGCCATTGTCCCTGCAACAACGGCAGCAACTCTCTGTCAACAGGCCGAGCACATTGCCAGCCTGCTCAATTTGAAAACGGGAATATTTCACATTCAGTATATCCTCCACCAGGGCGAACCCGTCATCATTGAAATCTGCCGGAGGGCACCTGGGGATTTATATATTCAGTTTGTTCAGCATGCGACGGGAATTAACTATCCTGAATTCATTATTCGCGCGGCAACCGGACTGGATTGTGGAGGAATAAACCAGAAAGAACCTACAGGTTATTTTACCCGTCACTGTATCATGCCATCCCGCAACGGTTTGATTGATGATGTGATCTATGCCCCTGAAATTCGAGAGCAGATTATCGACCAGATGCTCTGGTGGGAACGTGGCCAACAAATCGATCAGTTTCTGGTTCAAAAACAGGGAATTGTTTTTTTGCAATTCGAATCGCTTCAGGAAATGTTGACCAGAACAGAAGTATTGCCAGAACTGATTCGAGTTGAAATGAAGTAGCAAGTTAACCCCCAAAGATGAAACCAGATCTATGAATCATTTCTTTATTCTAGGAACGATTTTTTTTACCGTATACGGCCAGCTCATCCTCAAGTGGCGGATCAGCAGATACGGTGAATTACCAGACAGTCTCTCGGACCGAATCCAGTTTCTGTTTCGACTTTTACTTGACGGATATATTTTGAGTGGTTTCATCGCTGCTTTTATCGCATCCTTATTCTGGATGGCGGCGATGACGAAATTTCAATTAAGCTACGCCTATCCGTTTATGAGCCTGGCATTTGTTCTGGTCATGTTCCTCAGTGCCTTTTTTTTCAATGAACCGGTTACGCTGGCCAAAACTCTGGGACTCACGCTGATTGTGGCGGGAATTATCATCGGCAGCCAGGGAGTGACATCTGATAAAACAGATACTCCTTCATCTTCACTCTCTGCAAAGGACTGATTCCAGTTCAACAATCAAAAAAAGGGCGGCTGATCTGAGATCAACCGCCCTCTCGCAGTTTCCATTTTCAGTTGCTGAAAATTCTTCTGGCGTCTCGTTTACTAGTTGCTACAAGTCTTCGGCTCTGGTGCAGTGCAGGTCTTGGGTGCCGGAGCCGTACAGGTTGGCTGCGGGCAGCAGACGGGCACTTTACGACAGACCTGTCGCGGTACACAACGTGTCTTGGTTACACAGACAGTACGCGGAACACATTTGGTTCGGGTAACATACCGTGTGCAGCAGACCTGCTCACAGGTTGTGTAAGGAACTTTGCGAGTACAGGTTTTTTGCTCATAGGTGCAGGTTGTGTAAGGAACCTTGCGGGTCCGACACTCTTCAACCATGGTGCAAGTGGTGTAAGGAACCTGTTTCGTTACGCATTCTTCCTTCCAGCAGCAGGTGGTGTAAGGCACTTTGCGTGTCCGGCATTCACGTACCATTTCGCAGGTTGTGTAAGGAACCTTCTTGGTCCGTGTTTCGCACTCGTAACGCACGCAGGTGTAAGGTACCTTACGGGTAACGCAGCAGGGAACTCGCTCACATACGGTGTAAGGAACCCGCTCGGTTACACATTCGCGTTTGTAAGTTGTGCAGCAGACTTTCTTGGTGACCGTCTTGGGGCACCAGATGCGTCGGCAGATGGTAGTGCCGGGGCACTGTACTTTCACTGTTTTGCAGCAACCGGGTTTGTAGACAGGGCAGCATGAGCTGCAGTCATATTCCCAGGTTCCTGGTTCACAGACACATTTTTCTACAACCGGACCGGGGCAGTGTTCGGTAACCGTCTTCCATTCACCACAGCAGACTTCAACATCGTGCCAGGTGTGGACAGGCTTGCAAACAGTGCGACAGACATCGCGGTAGCAGGTCTTGTAATTGGTTTTGTAGATCGTGCTGCAGACTTCACGGTAGTGAGTCTCGCAGATCGGACGTCTGACGGTGTAGCAGACATCCCGGTAACAGGTGTTGTAAACCGGCTTGCAGACTGTGTAGCAGACGTCCCGGTAGCAGGTATTGTATACCGGGCGGCGGCGTTTGCAGGTCACAGTGCGATAGCAGGTCTTGTAAACGGGACGGCAGACTTTATAGCAGACATCCCGGTAACAGGTGTTGTAGACCGGCTTGCAGACCGTGTAGCATTCATCACGGTAGCAGGTCTTGTAAACATTCTTAGTGTATTGAACGGGAACTTTTTCGCAGATCGTATCGTAGACTGTCTTCTGACAGGTATAGTTCTGCTTTTCCCAAACGGTTTCAGTGACGGTTTTGTAGCAGGTACTTGAGCACTCTTTGGCAGCACAGTAATCACCACAAGAAGTACATGCTTCTGTAGGACAACACTTATATCTGCCTGCTCCCAGGTAACCTGCCTGGGCTTGCTCCCCAAAGCAGACCATAATCAAAGCGGCCGCCAGAAGGGGAATCCAGGTTGCGTGTTTCATTGGTCTATTCCTCTATTTGTAATTTCAGCAAACAAAATTGAAATCTGGAAACAGTTAGAATCTACTTCGTCAACTGAAACAGCCCCCCTTCACTGAGACCTCCACTTCTCCGCAACTTACTGCACAACCTCTTCTACTGAGTCACGATAAACCATTCGATCACTACAATCGATACCCGTCACGATACGTTACATCCCTTCAGTGACTCTAAGGCGAAGATCCCTGGTGAGAAAAATGACCTAAATCTTCTCCTGACAATCTTTAAAAGTGATCGAAGACAGTCTTTATAGACTCGATGAATGCGAGACAGCCTGTTATCCTCAACAGACCGGACGCGTCGTTTCATCATTAGTTCAACAGATAAAGTGAGAGATTTACATGAAGTTTGCCATTTGTCAGGAAATGTTTGTCGACTGGGAGTGGGAAAAACAATGCGATCTGATCGCGGAGATTGGTTATACGGGCATCGAGCTGGCACCTTTTGCTTTTGCCGATCATCCATCAAAAATTACTCAAGAAGAGCGGGCCTCCCTCAAAAAAACAGCTGAGGACCGCGGGCTCCAAATCTTTGGACTGCACTGGCTTCTAGCAAAAACTGAAGGTCTGCATCTGACCACTGCTGACTCCGAAGTTCGCAAAAATACTGCCGCTTACCTGGTTGAGTTAGGGAACCTTTGTGCCGATCTGGGCGGAGACC
The DNA here is from genome assembly GCF_009720525.1 of Gimesia benthica. Lineage (NCBI taxonomy): Bacteria > Pseudomonadati > Planctomycetota > Planctomycetia > Planctomycetales > Planctomycetaceae > Gimesia > Gimesia benthica. The sequence continues at coordinate 4,620,929 of NZ_CP043930.1, read as the reverse complement.
TGATGGTCTTTGGTTCTCCATTCCAGCGCAACATCGAAGAAGGCATGTCGCGCGAACAGGCTTATCAAAATGCAGCGGAAGTTTTCCGCAACTGTCTGCCGGCGATCGGCGAGCGCGGAGTTCGCATCTGCATGGAACCGCTGACGACCAAAGAAACGGATTTCGTGAATACCTGCGCGGAAGCCATCGAGTTAATCGACATGGTCGGCGCGGACAACTTTGTTCTGCATCAGGATGTCAAAGCCATGGCCGGCGCTGAAACAGAATCCATTCCGGAACTGATTCACAAGTACGCTTCGCGGACGGGTCACTTCCATGTGAATGACACCAACCTGCTCGGACCTGGAATGGGAGAGACCGACTACCATCCGATTTTCAAAGCGCTGAAAGAAACGAAGTACTCAGGATGGATTTCAGTTGAAGTGTTCGACTACAAACCGGGCAGCGAACACATCGCGCGCGAAAGTTTTCGTTACATGAAAGAGGTCTGGGAAAGCGTCTGAGAGACTCAAAACAAGCGATCGGGCAAAAATTTTTTTGAAAACGTGAAAATATTTCCGGCCCTTTTTTTGCGTTGTTTTGCCTGACAAACGAGACTCCATAAACATGCAGTTTAAGCATGTCAACTGAGAAACAAAAAACAGAAGAGATCGGTTTCAGCCTATAATAATAGAGCGAAATCGATCTCTTGTTTTTTATCAAGCTTGTAAAACACGACTCATCCCGTTTCTATTTTTCAGCGATTCGTTTTTAAACGCTAAGCTCACCGCAGTTTACAACAAGCTGGAAAAAGGCTTTTCATATCAGAATTGGCTTGCAGAATTTTACGAAATATTTACGATGATGCCCAATAATTAGATGTAAGTCCTTAGCGTGTAATGAGTGTCAATTAAAAATGTGTTTTGATTGAATTTACACACACCAATCAAGGGGATGAACATCGGAGTTTGTCAAGGTTGACAGACTCACTTCTTATTCGTTGTGGCAGACCTTTGCCGACTTATAGCCCGGAGCCAGCGGCAAGGCAGCCCTCGTTTAACTCTCAAAGGAGGATTTGCGGTGGCAAAGAAAAAGGCAAAGAAAGCAGCACCTAAGAAAGCAGTAAAGAAAGCTGCACCAAAGAAAAAAGCAGCCCCTAAAAAGAAAGCAGTGAAGAAAGCTGCTCCTAAGAAGAAAGCTGCTCCAAAGAAAAAAGCTGCTGCTAAAAAGAAAGCCGCCCCAAAGAAAAAGGCAGCTGCAAAGAAAAAAGCAGTTAAGAAAGCTGCTCCAAAGAAAAAAGCCGCTAAAAAGAAGAAGTAATTCTTCTGCACTTAGCTGCTGGAAACAACAAGCCATAACGAGTAAGAAGCGATCGGTTATTTCGATCGCTTCTTCTATTTCCCCCCCGAGTATTTCTCGCCTCTTTCTCAACAGAATCTCGCCTGGATTCATTCCCACAAACAAAATATTCATTTGTACACATTTGCGTCACATATGCTGTTTCACTGCCTGCAGTTAACGTTACAATAGTTAGCCAGAACGTTTGCCCCAACTCTGCAGTCTGAAAGCAAGCCGGCATTGAACAGCTCCCCCAACGTGACCTCTGTCAAACCCAGGCGCAAATTATGGCGGACCCGGTTTAAACTGGCGCGCAACGTCCTGCCATTTGCTCCCCGTATTTCGTATGCGGATGTCATTCCTGATTCAGCCATTGATGGCGAACTCCAACACTGGGGTGAGGTCATCTTACTCTCAGACCTGGTCGCCGTTCTACATCGTGATGGAACCATCACCCGCAGAGCGCATCACATCGCCAGCCTGCACGCCAACGAATCGTTGTCTCAATGGGACGAAGTCTTTCGTTTTTATGATCGCCAGACAGCGCTGCATAAAATTCAGACCGCGAAAGTATACCTGCCCGATGGCAGTCAGAGAAAAGCCCGCAAGGTGGTTCAACCGTACGGACAGATCGCCGTTCAATTTTATCCTCTGCGTCCCGGAGTGACTGTCGAGTTGGAAGAGCAACAGGACTTCTTCACCCCAGACCGGATCTCAGCCTGCATGTGGGGCCAGGAGTACCTGCGGTATTCGATTCCCTGTCAAAGACTGCGCTGCACGATTGCCGTCGCGGAACCCTTTGAGCTGCAGTATGAATTACATCAGACCGACCAGGACCCAAGCTCTTGGAAACAGGGAACCTATCAAGTCTATCAATGGGATCTGCAGGCGTTGCCTGGATATGAAACTGACGACGCCACGCCTCACCCGCGAGACGTCATACCCTGGGTCGACTTTACCACACTGACCAACTGGGAACCGATCGCGAAGTTCTATCGGCAGGACCTCGAGCCGCCATCTAAAATCCCGGTACAGATTCAAAAACTATCGGAGGATCTGACGCGTGAATCAGATTCTACTGAGGATAAAATTTACTCCCTTTATAAGTATGCCTCTGACGATGTCCGTTATGGCAGACATCCCAACGAACTGGCTTTGGAAAAAACCAGGGAGGTCGGTTCGATGCTGGAGGATATGCGCGGAGACTGCAAAGACAAATCGTCGTTACTCGTCTCCCTGCTCAGGCACCAGGGAATTGAAGCCGAAGTCGCAGTTCTGCTGACGCGCGCGAATGGAACAATCCCCTTTCTGCCTGGAGCTCGCTTCGATCATGCGATTGTCTGCGTTACCGATGAGCAGGGAGTCAGGCTCTGGCTCGATCCGGCAGGCGGCCCGATGACTTTCAAAGATCTGCCTTATAATGACCAGGGCATGCAGGCACTGTTGTTGAATCTTCCAGCGGGAGAACTGGCCACCATTCCCTGCGGCGGTCCCGAATCTCATCAGGTACATCGGCAATGCGAGGGGAAACTGTCCGAAGACTGCAGCTATGAGTTCGGCACCAATGTCTCAACGACAGGTGACACCGCCATGGAATTTCGTCTTCGCTACATCAACCGCAACGAAGAATACCAGAGCCTGACTCTGGAACGGGAACTTGCGTCTTCTCTGACGGGAGCCCGCATCGATGCTCCTCTGTTTCACAACCTGACAGATCTCTCGCAACCTGTCACCTACTCCTGCAAAATGACACTCGATCAGTGGGCGCGCAAAATTGAAGACATCATTCTGTTCCGGGTTCCCTGGATCGGGGCGATGCATACGGTGGCTCTCGTCAACGTGCAGAAACGCAACTCGGCTCTGCAAGCCCCCTGGCCAATTCGCTTCTCCGACCAGCACAGGATCGAACTCCCCCCTGGTTATCATGGTTATGGACTGCCTTATGAACAACGATTTGAATGCGAATGGGGCCGCTACGAAACCTCCATCTATGAGGAAGATTCTCACCTCATCTGCCACCGCCAGGTAGACCATTTGGGAGGCATCGTCCGTGAGGAGCAGTATCTGGATTTCAAACAATACTGGGAACAGTGTACCCGCGCGGATGCTCTGGATGTCGTGCTCATGAAAAAGCCATACTGAACATTCACACAAGCGTTTATTGATCTGTTTGCAGCTAGAAAAGTGCCAGGAAAAGTCAACGACTTTCTGAACATGGAATCCAGAAATGGTGTCAGTCCGTCACAATGAGCCTATTCTCTCATGGGCAACCTGTTAAAATAGAGAGTAGGAGAGGGGAGGCTTTCAACTCTGGAGAAATCCAAAGCTGAGAAAGCCCAACCCCAAATGAACGCTCCATCCTCAACGAATATAGAAAGTGGAAACTCCTTGGCGGATCCTAAACGAGAAGAACTACAAGTCAAAGCGAAACGAGCCATCCTGGTTTCGGTTATCTCGCCTTCGAATCATATCAATAAAGAACAGGCCCTGGATGAATTAAAGGGGCTGGTCGAAACGGCGGGTGTGAAGGTTGTAGGCACCCTGGTACAGAGCCGCGAAAATCCTCATCCGGCAACCTGCCTCGGTAAAGGAAAACTGGCCGAGCTGAAATCAATGGTCAAACCCGTTGATGCCGAGTTGATCATCTTCGATAACAATCTGTCCCCTTCCCAGGGACGGAATATTGAAGAAGAGACCGGTACGATCATCGTGGACCGTAGCGAATTGATCCTCGATATTTTCGCGACCCACGCCAAAACCTATGAGGCGAAACTGCAAGTCGAGCTGGCGCAGCTGCTCTATTTCCGTCCCCGTCTGAAACGCTTGTGGACCCACCTTGAGCGTATCGAAGGGGGTGTGGGTGCTGGCCGTGGTCCTGGTGAAAAGCAGCTGGAAACAGACCGTCGACTGCTGGATAAACGCGTCGCTGAATTGAAGCGTAAACTGTCCGAAGTTGAAAAGCGTCGCGAGCGCACTGTTTCCAATCGATTCCAGCAACTCACGGTCTCGCTGGTTGGATATACCAACGCGGGAAAAAGTACGCTGATGAATGCACTCACCGGCGCGGACGTCTACATCGCGGACCAGCTGTTCGCCACGCTGGATACCCGTACGCGACGCTGGGAGCTTCCGCACTGGGGAGAGATCCTGCTGAGTGACACGGTTGGATTCGTCCGCAACCTGCCTCACCATCTGGTGGCCTCATTCAAGTCAACTCTGGAAGAAGCACGGCAGGCAGACCTGCTGTTGCATGTGGTTGACAGCAGCAATCCGGAAGTGGAGCATCACATCAAAACCGTTAACAGTGTGCTTGAGGAAATCGGCATCGACTACTCGAACGCACTGCTGGTATTCAACAAAAGCGATAAGGTGGAAGACCGCTCCAAGCTCGATGTCCTCCGGCTGAAATACGAGAATGCAATCACCGTCAGCGCGGTATCCGGTGAAGGGCTGGATCGTCTCTCCCAGGCAGTCATTGATCGGCTGGCTTCCGGTTATGTCATCGTCGAAATCGAAACCCCCGTCGGAAATGGCAAACTGCTCTCTCAACTCGAAGAGCATTCGCTTATCCTCTCACGGGAGTATTCCAGCGACGACACTCGAGTTACCTACCGAGCCCGGATTGCACGTCGCTTTCTCCCCGTGCTGAAGAGCAGCGAAGATACTGAAATCCGGATTCATGATGAGGGGGACCAGGGATCCCCTAATCAGCTGCAGCACGAAGAATCCATCCACGAGGTTTAGTTTCCTCACGCGGATGCTGCTCAGGCAGGACGTCTCAGTCAATCTTCCCGCCGGCTGGCGACAGTCATTGCAATCGGTCTGGCGGGCAGGGTATCATCGGTAGAAGGGCGTGTCATCGACAGTCGGAATGCTTCTCCTTCCGGTCTGCATGCTCTCTCCCTTGACCGTTCTGATTTGGACCTTCCCCTGCGACTGACTTCCTGAGAGAAACTGACGAAACTCATACGCGATGAAAAAACGATGGATCTATGGCGTCATCATTTTCCTGTGTCTCACTTCGATTGGCCTGGCCATCGACTGGTGGACCGCTCTGCCTGAAGGCGAACAGGCAACTTACGTCGGTCGTCAGACCTGCTTCGAGTGTCATCAGCAACAGGCAGAAGAGTGGAAAGAATCTGACCACGATCTGGCGATGAACCCTGCGACTCCCGAATTCGTTCTCGGTGACTTCGATAACACAGAGCTCGAACACTTTGGGATTACTTCCCGGATGTCCCGGGAGGGCGACAAATACTATGTCAACACCCAGGGACCTGATGGCGAGATGTCCCGCTTTGAGGTCAAGTACGTCATCGGCGTGCATCCCCTGCAACAGTATCTGGCTGAACTCGAACGCGGCAAGATCCAGGTCCTGCCGGTAACCTGGGACACAGAACTCAAACGGTGGTACTACGCCAGCCCGGATGAACCCTTTGGTCCGGAAGACCCCCTGCACTGGACCGGCTCCGCTCAGAACTGGAACCACATGTGCGCGGAATGTCATACCACGAACTGGGCCAAGAATTATGACATCGCCACCGACACCCATCATTACTCCTTCTCCGAGATGCGTGTCAGCTGCGAAGCCTGCCATGGCCCCGGATCGATTCACGTGAAACTGGCCAACTCGCATTCGCTGTTCTGGGATCGTCGCTATGGCTATGGCCTGGCGAAACTCAAAGGCGAAGACGCGACCGCGCAACTGGAGAGTTGTGCTCCCTGCCATTCTCATCGGCGGCATGTCTCACCCGGTCATACCCCCCTCGACCGCTTCCATGATCATTACGCTCTCTCCCTTCTGGAAGATCACCTCTACCATCCCGATGGTCAGATCGATGAGGAAGTCTACGTCTTCGGATCGTTCACCCAGAGCAAGATGTATCGCAAGGGAGTCCGTTGCACAGACTGCCATAACCCGCATTCATTGAAATTGAAATTCGAGGGAAACAAACTCTGCACCCAGTGCCACCTCGAGGCCAAGTATGACGTGCCCGGTCATCACCACCACAAGGTTGACAGTAAAGGAGCCGCCTGCGTGGAGTGCCACATGCCGACCAAGACCTACATGGGAGTCGACCCTCGCCGGGATCACAGCCTGAGAATTCCCCGCCCCGATCTTTCAGTCAAACTGGGAACCCCGAACGCCTGCAACCAATGTCATACGAAAGTGGACGAGACGCCGGAGTGGGCTGCGAAGAAGGTCGATGAATGGTACGGTCCCAAGCGTCGCGACGACCCGCACTATGGTGAGATCCTGGCAGCAGGTCAGGCTGGCAATCCGGATGCAGAACGCGCGCTGATCAAGTTGACCCGGGAAAAAGAAGTCGGTCCCATTGTTCGGGCAACCGCTGTCTCCCTGCTGGCCTCCCGTTACGATACCCCCGAAAGTCGCAAGGTTGTCGAGCGGTCTCTGAAGTCAAATGAAGAGCTGGTCAGGATGGCGGCGCTGCGTGGATTCGAAGGCTGGAACCCGCGTTCGGAAGCCGAGGCCAGCCGGGTGGGTAAGCTGCTCGCGGAAGGACTGACGGACGACTCGCGTGGAGTCCGGACGGAAGTCGCCCGGATTCTGTCTTCGCTGCCCATCATGCCGAACACAGATTCGAACCGGAAGGCACTCGAGCGAGCACTCAAAGATTACAAGAATAACCTGCTGACCGATGGTGACCAGTCGGGCTCTCACATGAGCCTGGGGATCCTGTATGCCAACGAGGGTGACCTGAAGAAAGCGGAAGCCGAGTTCCGCCTGGCCATCAAACTGGCACCTGCTGTAGCGGGAGCCCGATCCAATCTGGCCCAGTTACTGGAACAACAGGGGCGCACTCAAGAGGCGCAGGAACTCAGATCGGAAGAGGTTGAGTTGCTGGCCCGCGATGCCCGACTGCTTCCGGACAATGCCCTGCTCCAGTACCGGGTGGGCCTGCTCTACTACCTGCTGGGTCGGGAGGATGAGGCGGCTTCAGCTCTGGAGAAGGCCTGTGAACTGGAACCGCAGTCCGCCGACTTCCGGTTGATGCTGACTCTGCTTTACGAGAAACAGCAGAAGTGGGAACAGGCACTGGACTCGGTCAAACGGTTGATCCAACTTCAACCAGAGAACCCCACCTTCCGCCAGATCCAGATGAACCTCCAGCAAAAAGCAAACCCGCAAGGCAAGTGAATGCCTTACGGGTCTGTTGAGTTTCACGTGATTCCGAGCTCAGCGATCAGGCTGACTTGCGGAGCACTCCTGTAATCCGCTCGAAGGTATCGTTCGAATCGAAGGGAATCACAATCTGACCGGACTGTTCGGTCTTGAGCTTGATCTCCACCTGGGCTCCCAGAATTTCCCGCAGTTGCTGCTGCAGGTCAATCAGGTGATTCGTCATCTGGGGAGCATCAGCGGGTTGCTTCGGTTTGGGATTCTCAAAGGGCACGGTGTCAGCTTCACCTTTGAGGATCTTCCGCACCTCAGCTTCAGTTTTTCGGACCGAGAGGGACTCGGACTGAATCTGCTCACAGAGGGCGACCTGTTTATCGTTATCCAGGCTCAACAGGGTCCGGGCATGACCGGCTGAGATCTTTTCTGCCTGGAGAGCCTGCTTGACGGGTTCCGCCAGATCTAGCAACCGGATCATGTTGTTGACGGTTGAACGGTCCAGACTCAATCGCTGTGCGAGCTGCTCTATCGTACTGTCGAACTGGCTCAGATAGTTTTTGAAGGCCTGGGCCTTTTCGAGTACATTCAAATCTTTTCGCTTGAGGTTCTCCTCGATCGCGACTTCACAGACTTCGCGTTCTTCCAGATGGAGCACCCGGCAGGGAACCGTTTTCAGTCCCGCTTCACGGGCTGCCTTCAAACGGCGTTCCCCGGCGATCAGCTGATAGGCACCATCGAACGGACGGACCAGCAGCGGTTGTAGAATACCGTGTTGACGGATACTGCCTTCGAGTTCCTTGAGGGAGTCAGCTGCGAAATCCTGACGAGGCTGATATGGATTCCGTTCGATCAGATCAATGTCGATCTGGTCGGAGGACTGAACTGGTGCTGGATTCTCTTGCGAGTCTGCACCTGCACCGTCCTGAACATTTTCTGAATCTGGTTCTCCCCCACGTCCCAGCAAGGCGTTCAAACCACGGCCTAACCGTCGACGAGGGACCCCAGGATTTTCTGACTGCTCAGCTGCTGGATCAGCTGGATTCTGGTTTTGATCTTCCTGATTATGATCTTCCATGACCTTCTTCTCTTATACTTAAACTGCCTGACAAAAACGGGAGATTGAAACGTGGCGCGGGATTTTATTTCGAATGGCTATTTGAAGCAAGAGGGCTTTGCGGCAGAGTTGTCTTCCCTCGGGCAGGTGTTCCACGTGGAACACCTGTGTTACCACGCTTACCGGACACGGTAGAGACGGACTGATTCCGTCGTAGATTTAGCTGGCAACTGCGCCTGATTCAGACGGACCAGCAGGCTGGGATCATACTCGTAGGACTGAATCAGATCGAGTCGATCTTGAGCCTGATCGAATTGCTTCACAAACTCGGAGTCGCGCTCCGCGTGTGGTCCCGCGATCAAGTAGACGGGCATCTGGGGTGGAAGCGAATCCAGAAACCGGAAGTCAGCTACCGGACCGGTCAGCTGATGACCCTCTGCTTTCAGATTGAAGAACAACCCAGGCTCGGCATAGATGTAGAGAATCGCTTCATCCGAGTTGGCGTGTTCCTGCCGAAGGTTTGCCAGCAACTGACGGGAAATCGACGCCAGTCCGTTTCGAGGTTGCCAGGCAGCGACCGACCAGGGTCGCGCGATCAGAATCACGAGGAGGGCGACACCCACAAAAGTGACTCCCCCCATGATACGCGCGGGCTGAGTCCTCAGCTCACCAGATCTCGATAAGAGTTCGCAGAGGGAGCAGCCTGATCGTGACTCGAGCCAACCCACCAGCGCGGCGGTACCTAACCAGGCAGAGATCATCCAGGGAATCGTCAGACGGGGATAGGGATGGTAGAGCGGCGTGGCCAGTAGCAGACCACAGAACCAGGCCGCCAGTAACCAGGCTGCCAGCGGTCGAGACAGTCCTAATGAATCATCTCGGGAATCGGCTGCTACCTGAGATTTCGATCGCTGTCCCGACATGCAGAACAGCTGCAGCAGAATTCCGATGACAGCCAGGATGACGAGGACCGGGGTGATCCCTACCAGCCAGCCCCCCAGTAAGGGGAGGCCTGCCAGGCAACCAACCAGCATCGTGTTCCACGTGGAACGCCTACCTTCCTCATTCTTGTTTTCATTTCCGGAGTGAGTTGAACTCCAGCAACTACCGTGAAGTGCCAGCAGGCATCCCACCAGACAGACCAGCCCAAGGCTGATCGCTCCGAATGGTCCCTCGAGCAAACGCAGATTGAGGAGTTGTCGCGTACAGGAATCGAACCAGCCCGAGAAGCCGACAACATACCGACTGTGATTGGCAGCGACGACGGAATAGCCTCCCCACTTCTGTAGCCCGATCAATACCGGCGACCAGACAACCATAGCCGTCAGAGAAAATACGAAAGCGCGTGTCAGGTAGCTGGTGAGAGGGAGACGATCACGGCGGTAGACCCAGAGCCAGGGAACAATTCCAGAAAAGCCGATGGCCAGCGGAAGCCAGCCGTTGTACTTGACCGACCACCCCAGTCCGATGGCGACACCAGCCAGTACTGGCCACTTCCAATCGAGCGAGAGCCAGCTCCGCCAGATAAGGTAGACGCTGAGCAGCAGAAAGAATCCAAGTGCAACGTCTGTGAGAGCGGTTCGCGTGTAGAGCAGATGCAGGTCGCTGCCTCCCGCCAGGAGTGCGGCCACCAGTCCGGCGGAAGAACCAAACCAGTCACGAGTCACCCACCAGATCAAGAGCACAGTCATGACGCCCAATAGCAGAGAGGGGAGAAACACACCCCAGACACCGCTGCCCAGAAAGATCATGGACCACTCGATCAGAAACGGCAGCAGAGGCGGCGCGTAAAAATAGCGGCCTGGATACTCGGCCCCCTGCTCTGCGGAGAACCAGAGATTGGATGCATAGACACCTTCATCGAAATGCTCGACAGCCACATCGGAGAAGAACATCATCCGCGCCAGACAGGCGACCAGCAGAACGATCCCCAGCAGGATCAGCTCCAGTCGGGAGTATGTGGCGGAGGGCTCTGCTGTCGGTTTAGGAGAAGGCACATCGAACCTTTATGAAAACGGTGATCAGTGATATCAGTCCAAGTCACCAAATTCTACAGGAAGCAGGTCGCTTTGCCTATGAAACCGAGCAGCCCGTCAATTATCATAAACAGAGGCAATAATCCGGTCAGACAGAGGTCTGACCAGATTTGCCGTATTGGTATTTTGCCCCACAGGTCTACAATTCAAATAGCGAGCTGATGATAGTTCTGTCGTGACGACAGAATGGTCTGCATGCGATCCTCATACTTCAACAGAACATTTGAAAGAAAAGCGAGATTAAGCAGATGAGTACTCCATCCAGTCTGTACGATGAAGCAGTCAAAACTTACGAGAGTGGGGACGTGGAACAGGCGGTAGAGAAACTGAAGGAAGTGCTGGCTCAGGATGAAAATTACGTTCTGGCTCACTCAGCCTCTGCTGTCTATTACCAGAAGCTGGGAAAGTTTGATGAAGCCATCGAGCATGCCAAGAAGGTTACCGAACTGGAACCGGAAGACAACTTCTCCTACCTGCAGCTCTCCGTAATTTGTCAGCGCTGTGGACGCATCGCGGAAGCAGAAGATGCTCTGGCTAAAGCCCACTCCATGGCACAGAAGAAATAGTCGCGACGACTTCTGCATGACGAAAACAAAACAAGCTCTCATCGGTTAACCGGTGAGAGCTTATTGCATTTGGAAATCAAACGTTTGGCTATTCCTGAATCACACGGAACGGCGAGTCGAATTCGGTTGCTGCCGCCGGTTCAGTTGTCTCGGCTGACATCTGCTGGAACGGGTTCTCCTCAGCAGGTTCTTCGGTCACTATCGCTGGCTGCGCTTCGAAGGAAATTCGTGCAGGCTCAGCTGGCGTGAGCTGTTTCCGCGAACGAGGCTCTTCGCGGCTGGCGGTCTGAATCTGAGAGCTGCTATCCAGACGAGCCACTCTTAGTGAAGAGGTTGCCTGGAAGGTACGACCATCCTGAGATTTCATTCTCACCAGCAGTGTCAGATCCTCGCTGGCGGGGGCACTTTGCCAGGGGAGTTCGAAGCGGAAGCCCGAACCGGCAAAACCTGAATACCAGTGAGAGCGGACTTCCTGGCTGTCGAATTTCCAGATCCCGACGCGACGCTGATTCTCGGGTTGATTTAGATCGACCAGTTCCAGTTCCAGATCAGCGGGCAGTTTGACGGTCTCGCCATCCACGTCATGCGGTGTAATGACGGTGGTCCAGAGTTCGTCTCCCGGCTTGCTGTCGAGATCGACTCCCCCGGTCAGCAGGCTGTTGACTTTGACGCCCGTCACCCGAAACAGCGTCTTGGACTGCTCGGGCAGCAGGCCACCGTTAGATGATTTGGCCAACTGCCTCTGCATGGACTCAGACTGCTCGCGGGCAGACTGCAGCGCCTGCTGCGATTCCTTGAGATCTCGCTGCAGAGCGAAAATATTGTCTTCCTGGTCGCGCAATCGCGCTTCAAGAAGATCCGTATTGCCGCGACCTCCACACCCGGAGAGGGTGAGAATCAACATCAACGACATCCATGTCGTAAGGTATTGCTTCATTGGAAATCAATTAAAACAGAAGATCCCTCTTCTGTCTCCTCTTGTCAGAGTTAAAACTATTCTTTGGTTCCGGGCAGATCCAGGTGCTCGAGCACGTTATCGATCAGTCCGTAAGCTTTGGCTTCGGTGGAATCCATGAAGTTATCCCGGTCCGTATCCTGCTCGATTTTTTCGAGTGTCTGACCGGTATGATGCAGCAGAATTTCGTTCAGACGCCGCTTCATTTTCAGAACTTCTTTGGCATGAATTTCCAGATCGGTAGCCGTACCCTGCATCCCGGCGAGCGGCTGGTGAATCATGATGCGGCTGTTGGGCAGTGCGTTGCGTTTGCCCGGAGCACCGGCTGTCAGCAGCAGAGCGCCCATACTGGCGGCCTGCCCGATACAGTATGTGGCCACGTCACAAGAGATGTATTGCATCGTATCGTAGATGGCCATCCCGGCAGTCACTGAGCCACCGGGAGAGTTGATGTAAAAGTGGATGTCTGCTTCAGGATCATCAAACTGCAGAAACAGCAGCTGAGCCACCAGGCTCTGAGCCACCTGATCGTTGACCTGAGAACCCATCATAATGATACGATCCTGCAGGAGACGACTATAGATATCCATGGCCCGTTCATCGCGGCCATTTTTTTCGATCACATAAGGTGTTAGGACCGTCATGTAAAACTCACTTCAATAGATGGTAGATTGATGTTGGATCGTCATGGGGCAGCATGTCTGCCGACGTCTGTTTTATTTCTTGTCTTTGTCGCTGGTATCACGGACCAGAACTTCATCGACCAGACCGTATTCGACCGAATCGGCTGAAGAGAGGAAGCGGTCACGAGAAGTGTCCTGCGCAATTTTTTCAATACTCTGACCGGTGTGGCCAGCCAGAATTTTATTCAATACCTCACGGGTATCGAGAATGTCTTTGGCCTGAATTTCGATGTCAGAAACCTGACCACCGACTTCCCCAAAAGGCTGGTGAATCATCATTTTGGCGTGCGGCAGAATGTAACGTTTCCCCTTCTGTCCCCCGGCAACCAGGATCGCGCCACCACTGGCAGCCAGACCAACACAATAAGTGGCCACATCACATTCGATGAACTGCATCGTGTCATAAATGGCCATCGTGGATGTCACTGAACCACCGGGTGAATTGACATAAAGATGGATGTCCTGGTGACGATTTTCAGACTGCAGATAGAGCAGTTTCATCACGATCAGATTCGCACTGGCATCATTAATGACGCTGTCCAGAAAGATGATCCGGTTGTCCAGCAGAAGGTCACCAATGCCCATCTGGCGCTGCTGTGAATAGCTTCTGGCACGTTGATTCGCCTGAGTTGGCATCTGCCCTGATAAGGGATCGAACATGATTGTATCCTGAGATGTAATAGTATGCTTTAGTGAATCGTGACGAGGTTAATTCTAGTTAACGCTCACATCTGTTTGAACCAACGACTATCGCTGCTGCTGGAGAACCCGTCAAGTTGCAGCCCGTTATTTTCTCTGGCTCGAAGCGGCTGAGACACTCCCCTGTCTGATCCCCAGGCAGGCGCACAGTCACTCCTATTTTAGTTTCTAAGTTTATATTGTTCCTTATCCGATTTCCCCTTGTTTCGTCAAGAGACGTTATGCGGAGATCCACTTGACGGGACAGTGCTTTTAACCAGGCACCGCTCTCATATGAAAAGCTTAGGGGCACACTCCATATGCAAAAAGTGTACAGGAAAACAGATTGTATTCCACGACGTAAAAAAACACCAGAGACCATAGAATCTCTGGTGCAATGAGTATTAATCGAACGGAGCGCAGTCAGTCGACATTCAGAAAAATCGCCAGTCCCCCTGTTTTATCAGAATCCATATTGGGGGACCACATCCTGACCGTACCTTAAACCAGCGGGTGTCAGCAGGCGGGCATAGATTCCTGGATCAATATCAGGGCTCAGCGATCTTCCACTGCCATCACAGAAGATGACATTCACTACACCACCGGGGTGATTTGAACTGGGCCGCCAGGCCTGACTTTTTTTAGCGCCGATCTGGGATCCAATACTTGAGTCCGTCGAGGTTGTGGCATTCTCCAGAGTGAAATCTGTTGGCAGTGTGAGTTGAGTTGTGCCGCTGGAATACATGCCCTGCATGTCGATGCCAAAACCGAGACTGCCGGTATCGGTGGATGCCCAGTTGCCCGCCTGCAGATTTTCTGAGAGCATCAGTGTCTGTCTCAAACCATCCCCTTTCTGGGAGATGAAGTCGAGTGACATGCGGGATGTATAAGGTCGCCAGAAAACTCCGGTGGCAAATTTCACCGGGATGTCTGCTGTTGTCTTGATGTCGCCATCCAGCCCGCCGTCGGCACTGTCGGGACGGTGCGCTCGGTCAGTCGCGGTATTATAATGAGAGGTTACATAACCCACATTCGCGACATAAGAGAGAGCCCCCTGTTCTGTGTTCGCCGCGTCGTCAGGGCAGGTGAAGACGGGGAAACGTGTCGCATTCAGATTCGTCAGTAACGAAATCGCTTCTGCATTCATCGTGGCACTGGAAGCCTGACTGGCGGTCTCATCCCAGCGCTGGCGAAAACCGACGTTATCCAGGAAAGGCAGAATCGTTGTGCACCAGGTGAGGTCATCGTGAGTCGCCTGTGGATTGGGGGCATCTTCAGTCGAAACGGTCATATTCGGATCCACCAGCAGCGGCAGTTCCAAATTTGCTCCGGAGGAGAAGTTAACAACAGCCAGGCCCACATTCCGCATCTTATTCAGGCAGGCTAATTTCCTGGAAGGAGCCCGGGCGCTTTCCAGCGCTGGTAGAGTCAGTGCCACCAGGATTACAATAATCACGATCACCACAATTAATTCGGTCAGCGAGAAACCACGTCGCTCCGGTCGTTTCGTTTTTTGATTCTGCATGCGAGTGCCCCTTAAAAGAAATGACAAAGGGATGTGTCTCGTGCGCCTCTAATGTCTATTTTGAAACAGACGAACAGAAAGCACACGCCCATACAGTATGCGGTCGAGATATGAAAAAAGCACCAGAGACCCGCTGATCTCTGGTGCCCGTTTGTTTGAACCGATTTGAGAAAATGACTCAAATGATGGTTGCAGGATCAATCGTCAGAATTAGTAGGATGATCCATCAACAACAGCCTGTCCATAACGCAGACCAGCAGGTGTCAGCAGACGAGCGTAAACGCCAGCGTCCATCTGTGGTGTCAGTGATTTTCCACTGCCGTCACAGAAGACTACGTTCACAGCACCACTGGGGTGGTTAGAGCTGGGACGCCATGCCTGTGATTTGGCAGCAGTCAGATTGGAACCGATGCGTGAATCGGTACCGCTGGTTGTGTTAACCAGGTTGAAACCGGAGGGCAGGGCCAGAGTGGTTGCACCACTGGAGTAGACACCCTGCAGGTCAACACCGAAACCGAGGCTACCGGTATCCTGGCTGGACCAGTTACCTGCCTGCAGGTTTTCGCTCAGCATCAGGGTCTGAGTCAGACCGTCGGCAGCTGAGATGAAGTCCAGAGACATACGTGAGGTGTGAGGACGCCAGAAGACGCCGGAAGCGAATTTGACAGGAATATCAGCAGTCGTCATCGCATCACCGTCCATACCACCATCGCCGGCCGGGTGATGTCCTACACCGGTTGAAGAGTCATAACCAACGCCGGAAGCGTTGTAGTTCGCAGTCACGTAACCGACGTTAACGGCATAGGAGAGTGCTCCCTGATCGGTGTTGAACTGGTCATCGGGGCAGGTGAAGACAGGGAAACGGTTGTTGTTCAGGGCGACGAAAGCATTGTAGTTGGCGTTTGAAGTACCACCAGTTGAGGCGTCTGCAATAACGCTGGCCAACTGGTCCCATCGCTGACGGAAACCGACGTTGTCAAGGAACGGCAGAATCGTCGTGCACCAGGACAGGTTGTCAAAACCGGCGTTCGCATTGGGAGCAGCGGTTGTGCTGATGGCAACGTTAGGATCAACGAGCAGCGGCAGCTGTGAGTTAGCACCTGAAGAGAAGTTGACCACAGCCAGGCCGACGTTCCGCATGTTATTCAGGCAGGATACTTTCCGTGCAGCGGCACGGGCACTCTGGATCGCCGGCAGTGTCAGCGAGACCAGAATACCGATGATGGTGATCACCACCAGCAGTTCGATGAGCGTAAACCCTTTACGCTTTTGCAGTTTTTGTTTTACTCTAAGAGTATGCATTGTCATTCTCCTCACTAAGAATACGGTTCAAACTGATTATATATTACTTGTTTACAAGTAGCAAAAACAAACTCTAATTCGACGTGTTTTGACAGGAATCCGACGCTTCTCCGGCTTTAACCTGCCTGATCGGAACAGACGTTGTAAACATCCACCCCTGTTGACTTTACCCAGTGGCCCGCAACCGAAGTTGTTCACTCAGGTAACATGGCTTTCCCCCTCCCAGTTGTGTCAGATTTATCAATTATACCCACTTGTCCAGTTCGACAGGCCGGGCAAAACGGTAGTTTTATTGTTGAATCGTATGGCGATAACGAATCAGGTTTTTCCAGTGGTCAAATTTACCCGTACTGGGTTCAAATGCCTGCTCTGCCCGCGTCCGGTCGATGACGAAGAAGCCTCGATAGTCAGGCTGGTTCGCGGTTCGTGTCGCATCAAAGGGTGACAGTCGCCCCCCGATCTGCACCGGACTGCCATACGTCGTGGTCCCTGCGCCAGAGGCTTCGAAGTAAGCGACCGACATGAATACCACAAACGTGTTACTCCGTGTTGTCGTATTCGCAGCGATCTTGGATAACAGACGATTTCGCGTATGGAAGTCAACTTTGTTTAACGGACCAGCCGTACCCAGGTGTTCTGACCCAGTGGCGACTTCGAACAGTAATCGCCTGTTGTTATTACCAGCATCCGCCGGCAGACTGCGGTAGATGGTTTTTTCACGCAGTTCATCGACGGTATTACTCAAACCGTGATGCAAGCCGTGGAACGGTACTGCCTGCTCACCGACCACCTTGGGACTCCCAGGAATATGGGGTTCATTTCCAGAAGTAATACCGGGAATGTTGTAACACTTCGGATCGCGTGAATTCTGGAACTGCTCCCACCAGTTAGCACCACCCAGATGTGGTGCAGCCAGTGGTGGGTTCTGATCATTGATCGCCAGATTCAGTAAAAAGGCATCGGAATCATCCAGCAACGCTGCCAGCACTGAAGGGTGCCGGATCGTATTCAGGTTGATGCGTCCTGGTACGCGAGGATCTGCCAAAGGATTTCCCAGTTGCAGGTGGGCTCGTGTGGGAACCTCCACGAAGTCGAGCAGTCGATACCAGCGATTGTCATCACTTATGACACTAGTATTATCATCGGGACCATTCGGATCCAGGAACTTCTGAATGCCTGCAAAGCGAACATCATTGGCCCGATCGACATTCGTAGTCGTGTCAGTTCTAGTCTGCCAGCCTGCTTCCGTGGCCAGATCGCGTGTCACGCGATGAGGTCCGATAACCGGAATTGAGAACAGGTCAACCACAGACGCGAAGTCACGGTCAAAATGAGGTTGCCAGATATCGAAACGAGGGCGGTCATCAGAAAATGCCCAACCGCGTTCCGCAGCGTTATCGGGAGTCGAGTCACCATCATCATCGAAGGTCGCGATCCCAGGCAACCCGTCAGCGCCCAGATTACCAGCACCGGTATTGGAGTTCGTCGTCCCCACGGTGTTGGCACGATAACCTGTACCGGAACTGCCTGCAGCATGCGACGCTTCACCAGCACCACGTGCATAGAGTGGTTGTGACCGTTCAAAACTTTGCAACTGATTCAACTGAGTTTGAATCTGCGTGCTCATGTCTGATTCCTGCAACGCAAACTCATTCATGTTGTTGATGACCATACTGTCTACTTCAACCCATGGGTTGTCTGCGTTATCGGCAGTATTGCTTAAACCCGGGGCGGCACGCCCCAGATGGGCCCGACGCATCAGACGGACAATGAATGTCAGATCACTGAAATTCGTGCTGCCTGCATCTGTATTTGATCCATTCAGAAAATCGCCCCGATTGGCCATCGTGGTAACCGTATCGGCTTCCGTGGTCATCTGGAATTCGCTGGTATCGTCGTCGGTAATCAGGTCCGTGGCAGGAGTCGTGATGTCCCGGGGAACGATTGTCGAATAAGTCGGTGAGCCCCCCGAGAAGTTAGGATCGACGCGGAAATAACTCTCGCGCGGCATCCCCGACATCGGGTCCATGTTTTCATTGTCGCCCGCGGAACGAATACTGTAGATTCCGCCGCCACCCACTGCGCCACTCCGTAGAGTGACACGTCGTTTGTGAGTATCGTTCAAGACAGGATCAGGGGCAAGGCTGTCCAGATCTGAGTAGTCACCGCTGATACCAGTTCCATCGGTGCGTGGTTCCAGACGAATCTGCCAGCCATCGTTGGCAAAGCTGACGGTGCGGGTACTCGCATTTCGCAGCTCGATGTAAGAGAAGTAGCGATCTTTTTCATCATCGTATTCGGTCGCGTCATGATTGACCGGATTTGAGGACGAGTCTTCTACCCTGGGAGCTTTGATTGCCAGAAATTCGCCGAGAGTCAGTTTCTGCGCTTCGACACCATATACAATACCCCGCTGGGCAGCCTGGCTGGGAACCCCCAGTGCAGAGGCCAGCGTGGATTCGTCGCCGGTATGATATGCGTTATCTCCCAGTCCCCAGCCATCAGCCAGGTTTTTGTCATACTCGAAACGGGTAATCACATCATCAGGGTCAAGGGCATCAACCACATTGACAGCGAACTGGGCCATCTCTTCGAGCTGGGCATCAGTGTAGAGAGCGTTACCCGAGTTATCAGCTCGGTAATCCAGAGCATTATTACCCCCACCGAGAGTATACAACAGAACGTAAATATCACGGGCCATCAACTGACGATCGTAGCGGGCCCAGAATTCCTGTTGCTGGACAGTCGTTGGTGGATAGGCTGGCAGGTTAAATCCATACCAGCCGCTATTGATCGCGGTGGCAGCCAGGCCATCGAGTACGCCATTGCCGTTGAGGTCTTCTCCCGGATCGAGAGTACCATCATTGTCGACATCTTCACCCGGGTGCGGAGTCAAGGGGCGAGTCGTCACGACACGTCCCGTACCCGTTGATTCGTAAACCAGAACTTCGTTGAGGTTCAGCTTCATCTGCAGACGCTGCTTCGTCGTATCGGTATCGTTCAGCTTGACGTACAACAGTTCCTTCAAAGGCGGACGGAACGGATTCAGTCTGGATGAAAGAGTATTGAATGGTGGAAATTCCTGGCGTGAAAAATCGAATTCATATTCACGAAAACCGGGAATGACGGTCATGCCGAACTGTTTACGATCCCAGCTCATCGTGGTGAATTTTTTACGAATCTGATTACCACGTTTATTGATCGTTGCTGCCCGGCCAAAGTTGAACGGAAGCAGGTTTTCCAGGCGGGAGTTAACGCCCGTGTCATCCTGGTCGGTCTGACTCATATGCAGAAAGGCCAGATCGTCGGGGGTGAAAGGTTCGTCGTAAGGCCGCTGTACCTTTTCCATGTCGACGGTAATTTCATCAGCATCGTCCATCAGGACGCCAAAATTCGCTGAGGAATCGGCGACCGAATTTTTGAAGAAGGTCAGTCCGCTGTTGTAACGGATGCCGCCGGCAATCTCGAAATCCTGATAGCCTTTCCAGCCGTTATAGCCAACCAGAGCCTGACGGTAGCTCGCACCGGTTTTGTTGGTTCGTCCCGAACCGTTGTAAGCCAGGGGATGCATGAAGGAATGCACGTTCGCCCGGTTGCCCGCCAGGGATCCGCTGAGGACGCCCCCTTCGTAACGGTTGGCGTTATCATCGACCAGGGTCTGTCCGGCTCGCGGGAAGGCGACCACGGGGGAACCGCTGGCATCAACGATGTAGATATTGTCTGTGGGATTGGTGCGGAGTGCATCGTACATCCGGTTGGGTTCGCCCCAGCGACCGGCGTAGAGATCGATGACGTCGCTCTGAGTTCCATTTGCGATCGGGTTGGGCAGACTGAACTCGGGCCGTCCGAAGTTCAGGAAGAAGTATTCCATGTTCGAAACTTCACGCCAGTCCCGGGTGTTTTCGTACGCCGTCTGGAAGTCGCCTGCCCCTGCATAAGCACGCGGTGAAGCGATGGCACCATGTGGATAAGGATAGCCGCCGAAGAACAGACGATGCTGCTGGAAGACGTCGGCTGCTGAGGCGGATGATTTCAAATCGCCGCCCGAGGTTTCCAGTTCCGGACGGGCATTGAGTACCCACTGGGGATTGACTTCTCCGGGTGAGGAGAGCCCCATGTTGGACCGGGAGAGGAACAGATACTTGTCGGTATAGATCGAGCTGTGCTCACCAAAGAAATTATTACTGGGAGTGTAGTTCAGATCGATATCGCCGGGCCGTCGCATGTTACCGGCCGTATTCAGGTTGACCAGACCATCCATATCGTAAACGGTAAACGAGAACAGCGGCAGAATATATTTGGTTGGATCGCTGGGACTCTGAATCGGCGGAAAGTCGAGGTCCATCCAGATCCCTTCCAGCAGACCGTCGCTGTCGTTGTCGACATCAAGTTCGACGACCGGAGCTCCGAGGTTGAAGGAATTCGTGAAGATCCCCAGTTCGCCATGCATGGTGGCATTTCCACCGGGATTCGTCAGCGGCTGAAAAGGAAACGAGCTTGTGAATCGCGGGGTCGCAGAGGCTGTTCCATTGGGAGCGACGAAGACATGCCTTGGGTGAGGGCGCATCACGCGCGTCGTAGTTTCTTCGTCGGCAAGTACCGAACCATCATTTTCATACCAGTCATTTACATGATCACCAGTTGATATATTACGTAACAGTTGAGGTCTCAAGAATGAAGGGATAACAACACGACGCCAGTTTCCGTTCAGCAGTGTGTAACCATCATACGCGAGGAACAGATTATTGATATCGGGGGCCGTATAATCGACATCGGGCTCAGGAATATTCCCTGATTGTAACGCGGAAGGTAGCGTTCCCCTATGAGCAGCCCGACTGTGATTTATGGAGAGAAGATCGTTTAAGTCAGCCGTCCCATTATAATCTTGGTCAACAAAAACCCGTCCAGGATTTGCAGAACCACTGTCATCCATGACAACATTGATTCCCCGCCCCGTAAACGGGTGCAGGTCGGAGCCAAACATTTTGGGAAGCATCGAATGCCATTTCCCATGCAGGGCGCTGTTATAGAGATTGTCTTCGGGGCCTTTGACGAGTTGCTCCAGACCCCAGTTGAACAGAACGTCGGCATCGAGGCCGGGGTCGGCTTCGTTGAGCGAGGCTTCTGTGAAGTACTGCGCGCTGCGTTCTTCCTGGGCTGCGAAGGTGTAGAAGACCACCCCGAGCAGGGAGAGCATCGCCAACAGGGCGATCACGACCAGCAACGTCGATCCGCGACGGGACCGGTTCAGCTGAGTCTCATTGTTCTGTTTTTGTTTAAGCTTCATGGGTTTCATCTCAAAACCTCCCAAAGTGACCAAAGGCCGTGGCCCGGATTCGGCACATTGGGGAAATTGCCTGCTGAGTTGTGTCTGTTAACCTTCACCCTTATTCCGCAACGGCTGAATGAGGGTCATCTGCCTGAGCTGTCCACTGGATTGATCTTCGTAGCGAATTTCGATGCGAATCGATGTCAGGGGAGAAGCCCTGGGAACTGGTGTCTGGTTGGCCAGATCGTAAACGGGGACCTGGGGCGCAACAGCGGAAACTGTTGAATCGGACAACATCGGATAAGGTGGATCCTGATCGCCACCACTGGAGACAGCCCGAACGTGCCAGGTATCAAATACATTCTGAAATACATTGTTGCCATGAACCGTGTTCTGACGTGCGCCCGGAGCAAAGCGGACTGCACTCGCACCGCCGATGTCCACATAATCCTGAGCACCGTCATCGAAGACCTTAATATCGAACGAACGAACATTCGAAAGCACCAGGTCTTCAGAGCGACGCGATCCGTTGCGGAGCAGGTCGATGACACGATCGTTGGGATTGACCAGCAGGGAGGGGCCGGACGGATCCATGGGATTGCCGCCACCACCGATGGAAGAATCTGTCGCATCTTGCGGATAATTGAAGTGCCGATGTGAAGTCTCTTCGTGGGTGAAACGGCCGATAAACAGTTCCGGGTTTGAACCGGCAGAACTGGGTACGAATTCCCGTGAGAGGCCACCACTACTGCCAGACATATCATGATTAAAACCGAAACGGTACTGGGGCATGCCCAGCGGGAACAGAACCTCACTTCCGGTCGGATCGTTGTTTTTCAGCTCACTCAGATTATGAAACCGAGCATACGGTGTGGTCGGATCGGTCACGACATCCGTAAATGCCGAGAAGTCAAAATCACGCCAGAAATTGTCGCCGGAAGTATATGCTTCCCCATACAGAGGACCAGGAGTACTGGTTGACCTCAGAAAGAAGGGCGTACTATTGTTATCTGAGGCTATAGGCTGTGCCGTCTGCGTGCTGGAAAGCGCCAGTGGTTCGCGAATCAGCATGACCCGTCGATAGAGATTGCTGCCCCGCAAAAAGTAGGAGATTTCGGCTGCAGAAGACTGCGACGTTCCATCGGCGACAATCCGACCGTCATCGGCTTCCGGCTGGTTGGGATGGCGTGACAGAGTCGTTCCACCACTGGGGGCACGACCACTCAGATCGACGGCTTTGCCGTAATAGAAATCTTCGGTGTCGTCTGCGCGAGACGGATTCGCATAACGGGAAACCGTGAACTGAATGAAATCATCCGTATCGTCGTTCGGATCATTTTCCGAAATGTAGAAGTAACCTTTGCGATCCTCTTTGTGGTACAGATAGCTGCGGGGATCGGTGGGAGCGGGACTGACGCCTGCCGGGGTCGTGAAATTCTGGAAGTTACTGAATGGGAGCAGGTACTGGAACGTACGGCTATCCAGGTCTGCTTTCAGCACGGTGACCAGCAGTCGTTCCCGCTGATCGTTTTCGGAAATCCCCCGCTGCGTGGTCATCGACCCGGAGAGCAGCTGGAAAATTTCGGTAAACATCAACATCATCAGCAGCACCAGGGCGACCGAAACCAGCATTTCGACCAGCGTAAAACCGGCGCGGACGCTGCGGTTGGCGGCGCTGCGATCTGTATGGCCCTGTTGTCTGATGTGAAAGGTGTTCATAAATAACTTCACTTTATAACGAATGACTGACTGTCATAATTGATTTCAAATACTAGCGTGTTTTATTGCCTAACGGATAAACCTGTACGACGTGCGGCATGAGGATCAGACCTGGAGCCGGTGTGTCATCTGCACTGGGGTTGATTGACTGAATGATGGGTTGATCCAGTGTGATATCTGCTGTGGGGCTACCGATCGGATAGTTATCCACTTTCTGAATGCGGTACCAGCGGGCGTTGATGGTATCGAAGACATAACCGCCCCGCTTGAGATTGGGTGGATCCACATTCGTGTTAAAGCGAACGCGGAAGGCACGCCGCCGGTAATCATCGGACCCAGCGGCCCCCTGCTCTCCTGCCTGCTCGTCGGTGGAACCATCGTTGTCGTCATCCACCCCCGAGATCCCCCAGTCCCCGTCGGGACCTGGCAACCACTGGGCGACAAAGTTTTCGACTTCGTGAACCGCTTCAAATTCGGGTGAGAAGTTGCGACGAAAGAACACCACGACATCGACCGATGCGATATCGCTGGCAATCGAACGACGGACGGTCAGCAGATAGGAGTATTGTGGATCGAGTGTCTCCAGACGGATCTTGGAAATACTGTCATACAAACCGTTGTTGGGCAGCGGATCAGAGAAGCTGATTGTCGCTGCCCCGCTGTTGATATTCGCGCCGGTAATGAAACGTTCCTGGATCTGTTTACCGGTGGTATCGTAAATCAGAATCCGTCCACCGACGGCCGACCCGGTTGCCGGGGTGAAGATCTGAGAGACTTCATCCAGGTTCACAACCCCGGAAGCGATATCGTTGGCATCGATCGTAACCGTGTCGCGTGCACCGTTGATCGCGGCAGGAATTCCGGAATAAAGTTCATCCCAGCTGTCCTGCTGAGTGAAGAAATTCAACGCCTGCAGCTGTGTCGTCAGGCCTGCATTGAAGCGTCGGATGTTAGGAAATGGGCTGCTGGATCCATCGTTGCCGAACCGGGCTTCGAGACCAGTCCCATCCAGTGAGGCATAGTATGCACCAAGGGGATCCACCACGTATTTGCGGTTTGCCCGCTGATGGGCGATATGCCCGTTCGCATTCAGAGTGCCATCCGGATCGAAGACAAAGTGAGTCGGGAAGGAATCGATGAGTGCTTCCGCGTTGTAACGCAGTACGGTCGCGTTTGTGAGCTGAGTCGCCTGGACTCCCCGCAGAATGGAAATCGGAAACAGGGACGCAAGGGAAACCACGCCGATGCTCATGATCATGACTGACATGAGAACTTCCATCAGCGTCACACCAGCGCGTTGCTGTGAACCGGGAGTGCGGAGAACGGGTTGGCCTGATTTGAAACGGAATATTTTCATTTGGCGGTCTCCCCGGATTCTGCATAGTAAAAGACATCAGGTGCCTGTCCGGTAGGAACGCTGACCGCGTTATCGAAGAACAGCGGGTACGCGCTGACGTTCCCCGTACGGGTGAAGATAGAAAGCAGAGAGGGTGTCGAATTCAATTCCACTTTCCAGGTGACACCGCCATCGGTAAAGGTGGCGCCTTCGGTGCGAGCAGTTGCTCCCATGAAAATGGAAGGGTTGCTGCCACTCGTGCCGGAGGAAGACACAGCCGTATAAATACGGTCGTAAGGTTTAA
The DNA here is from genome assembly GCF_009720525.1 of Gimesia benthica. NCBI lineage: Bacteria > Pseudomonadati > Planctomycetota > Planctomycetia > Planctomycetales > Planctomycetaceae > Gimesia > Gimesia benthica. Next base: position 4,596,046 of record NZ_CP043930.1, on the reverse strand, counting down.
AATTCATATCCCAATCGAGGGTACCGGGCGTGATGTACCGGGCGGGTATAAGCACGCGGTCTCCCTCAAAATAGTCGGTGGTTGAGAGCCAGGTCGACCGGGCATTTTCAATGGTATCGATGACGAAATGAATCTTGCCCCCTCCCGCTTCGCTGCCGGAAACGGAACCGCGGGGTGAAAACATCAGGTCAAGCTGGCTGGAATAGAGACGGATATCATCTGATCCGGGCCAGAGGTATTCGCCATTGTCATCAGTCCCGCCTGAACCATCATCATTAACGCCGGATTTGCCGGGCTGACCATCATCACCGCCGGACACACCTGTAATCCGCCAGCTGGCGGGCAGGTAGGAACGATCGAGGTCGATGCAGGTATTATTGGGAAGCAGTGTCGGCTCTTCTCCTGAAAGCACCACAGGGGGCAGCTCCAGTTGATAAGTCGAGGGACCACTGCCCGGTGCGAATGCCACTACTTCTGAGGAATCGGACGTCCCTGGATCCCGGTAAGCTGTGGTCAGACGCAGAATTTCGGTTCCGCCGGTCACGGGTGATTGATTCAGATTAATGGTGTACCAGGAACCGCTGGCATCGCCGGGGATCTTGATGCGGGCACCATCCACGAGCTGGCCACGGTTGTAAAGGAAACTCCAGTCAGTACCTGAACCACGCACATGCAGAATCGTATCGGGTGTACCATCGGTATTGGTGTCGATGCGTTCCAGGCGAATGACCCCCTGGCTCCAGTCGGGGCTGGGCGCGATATAAACCATGCTGGTGACCATCGATGGATTATTCGGGTCAACCAGGAAACGAACCCCCCGGGGTTCCTTGGCGTAGATGGCCCGGTCGCGGGCACCAGCCAGGTAAGACTGAACCTGTCGTGAGGCACTGCGGGTCACATCGCTGGAGAGTGCCAGATTGATCGAAGAGACGGTCATCACGGCCAGAATCGCCAGGATGGAAATCACGACCAGCAGCTCGACCAGCGTAAAGCCAGTGCGGCGTTCTGATGTGAATCGCAGCGGTAACTGATTGTCCTTATGAAAGGCGTACATAGACGTTACCTTCCTCCGGCTCGTTGATTGTGGTTGGTAATATTATCGAAGACACCTTCGACAATAGGAATGACCGGCTGTGCCAGCACGCCTATGTTGACCTCATCATGTGGTTCTTGCAGCCCCAGGATGCCATCCTGGCCAGCGGAAACGATCAGGGGCAACCAGAATGTATTCATGACGCCATACTGACCGGTCACATACTGCGAGTCTGCACTGCTGTTGAACAACGGTGTCAGCAGATCCCCGAGCGGTTGTTTTCGTGCTGAATCCGTCCTTGAGGATCGTCGGCGTCCACATTCATGGGATCTGCTTCGTTAAATCCCGCTGCTGAAGCAGGAGGCAGTCCGTTAAAGAAGGCGCTGGCAATGTCCCGCCGAATGGTCGAACCATCGGGTTTGATCAGACGGGTCGGCCAGCGGTAGAACCGCAGTGGTCTGCCCCAGCCATCGACGAACTCCATGAGCCCGTCACCATCAGTGTCGGCCACTTCCGATGCGAGAAACGCATCTTCGCCGACCGGTGGGACGCCATAGGTTTCGTGTTTGGTGAGAATGTAATACAGGTATTCCGAACTGATACTGGCACCAGCATCGGCCCCCAGATTTCCGGCAGCACCGGAAGCGACCCCCTGCTGGGCGTCCATGGCGGCATTGACGCTCGGATTTTCCGCGACATATTGAGGCAGGTTCTGCCGGAAGATGTCTTTACGGACCAGGATTTCGACGACCGGCTTGGGAATACTGCGGTATTTTGCACCGTAGTTGTTCACAAGCGATGTATATTTCTGCCCCACCAGGGACTGCAGCTGCTGCTGGTTTTTCGTGGAGTCGAGTGCTTTCCGCATGGCTTCGATGCGATCCTGCATCAGACCATTCACTTTGACGATGGTCGACATGGTCTTTTTCTCACGCGCTTTATTCCCGATGTTGCGAACCACAAATGCGGACGTAGCAATCAGGAACAGCAGAATGCCAATGACCACCAACAACTCGACGATCGTAAAACCGCTTCGCGCTGATCGAACAGATTGATGAGTTATATTACGACGCATTGAAAACCTGACATCATTGATGAGAGAGACACAAGTGAATTTATGAACTACTGATTACTTCAACGCCCCGCCGACAAAATTGGTGATATTGTCTGCTTCAACAGTCCGACCGGCCGGGAAGTTTTTATTGGCGTCATAATTGCCGCCGGTCCCGAACTGATAGTCAGCACCGGGTGAAATAATCTGATATGACTTGGGCTTGAAAGGTGTACTGTTAGTCGACGGAGCCGTTGAAGGATCTCCCTGGAAATAGACGCTGGTCATACCTGTCCCGGTAATATCCGCCACGCGATAGCCGCGTCCGTCATAGCTGCTGACGTAGATATAAGGCTTCTGTTGACTGGGAAAGGGGTCAAGAAATTCGGGTGAAAGATCACCGTCTGTATCAACAAAACGACTGTTATCAAATTCGAAGTAGGGCCCCAGACGTCCGGAATTCGTCGCTGTCAGAGAAGCAGAGTAACCTGGATCTGCTGAAGTATGGCCGGGATTTAGAAAAGGACGGGCCGGATTCTTGGAGAAACCAAACACGCGAAAGGTCCCATCAGGAGTCCGATCCGAAACGCCTCCCAGGAAGAAGACCAGACATTCCCCTGCATTCAGTGCAATCACGTCTGTAGTGTCACCATCCCCGTTAATATCTTTATCAAGGCCGAAGTTAAATTGAGGCCACATTTTGCGGACCAACCCTTTACTGCGCTGATCCCAGGTGGCACTGCCGGACTCATAGAGAACGATGCCACTGGGGGGATCCATACCGAAATCCTGCCTGAAGGCAGTGATGGCGCCTTCCAGGCTGGTAATTTCCGTTCTCACATTCGCCTGCTGCGCCCGGAGACGGACGGCACCTACGGCGGGGATGAGAAGGCCGATCAGAATCAGGATGATCACGATCACAATCATGAGCTCGATCAGAGTAAACGCACTCCTGTTGTGCTGCGACGCCGAAGGGGCTTTTGGCGACCGTTTTTGCATTTCTAACTCCTAACTCTTTTCATTGATTCATTTTAGCATTAGAAAACGTCCCGTTTGCCTGATTCAGGCGGGTTCAGCCGGGACTTCTCTACGATATATATAGGGCAAATTTTATGCCCGACTTTCATCATTAACACTAAGTGACACTTATAATTAGACTTATCGCATAATGGCCAGTACCAGAAAGAGGCGAAAAGTTGTATTATTCTGCAACACCCCTCTCAAAATACTACGATCTAACTAGGACAAATCGTTGAGCAATTTAATCAGCGGCATGAAGAGTGCGATCACAATGAAACCCACAATGAGACCCAGCACGATCACCATCAGCGGTTCCAGCAGACTCACCAGGGCGTCCACGAGTACAGCGACTTCTTCGTCATACACGTCCGCCACCTTGTAGAGCATGTCGTCGAGTGCACCGGTCTCTTCACCCACGTCCACCATGTTGACCACGATATCATCCACAATTCGGGCTTCCTTGAGCGGAACCGCCATGGTCTCCCCTTCGCGGATCGCGGCGTAAATCGTATCGAAGGCCCGCTGGAAGACCATGTTCCCCGCCGTATCACGGGCGATGATAATCGCTTCCAGAATGGGCACCCCGGATGAAATTAATGTCCCCAGTGTTCGACAGGTACGCGCGGTCACCGACTTACTGATAATCTTGCCTAGCAAGGGTATTCGTAGGGCAATCCAGTCGACAATAAACGCTCCTTTCTTGTTCTTCCTCACAATCTTGATGAAGATCCAGAGCGCAATCGGAACGGCCGGGAAAAGATAGAAGTAGTTCACCACGATATCACTCACCTTCATGAGCATGAGCGTAATACCAGGTAGTTCAGTACCGAAGTCGAGGAAGATCTTTTTGAACTTCGGAATAATCCAGTACATGATGAAGCCCACGATCAAACTGGCTACCGTGATCACGGCGACCGGATAGATCATCGCCCCCTGTACTTTCTTCTTCAGACTCTGGGCCCGTTCCTTGAACTCGGCCAGACGCTGCAGAATGATTTCGAGCGCACCACCGGCCTCACCGGCTTTCACCATGTTGACGTACAGGTTATCGAAGCACTTAGGCTGCTTGGCCATGGCTTCGGAGAGCGTGTTGCCCGATTCAATATCTTCAATAACGCCATCCAGGGAAGCTTTGAGCGGCCCCGGTTTGGCCTGCGATTCCAGAATTCGCAGACTTCTCAGGATCGGCAGACCAGCGTCCTGCAGTGTGGACAGCTGACGGGTGAAGGTACAGAGCTGTTTGGGCCGCACGCCGCCGATGGAGAACCCACCTTTCTTGGCGCTGGCTTTCTTGGCAGCTGCCCCCCCTTTGCCGCCTGCTCCTTTTTTCTGTTTTTTGCCGCGGCCTTTTTCAGCAATTTTGGTAACGAAAAAGCCCTTCTCTTTGATCATGGTCTGGGCATCGGCTTCGGAAGGCGCTTCGATGGTGTCTTTGACCTCGAGCCCTGTGTTATCCATGGCCTCATACTGATAAACCGGCATGGCGTTACTCCGTCATTAGTCGTCTTGAAAAAGTGTGTTTTGCATGTACCTGGTAGTACCAGATTATTCGATATCTTCCATAACGGTTTCCCGTACGACCTCATCGATCGTGGTGACTCCGTCAAAAATCAGTTTCAGCCCGGCTTCACGCAACGTGGTCATTCCCTGGCTGCGTGCCACATTTCGAATGTCGTCGACCGACGCATCCTCGGTGATCAGGTCGCGAATTTCGTCGGTGACGTCCATGAGTTCATACAGACCGGTACGGCCTTTGTATCCCGAGTTATTACAGGTGGCACAACCTTTTCCGTAGTAGAAGCTGTACTGTCGTGCCTGCTCGATGGGGAGCTGCAGTTCCATGAGCAACTCATCGCTGGGCTCGAACTCGGTCCGGCACTCTTTACAGATGGTTCGCACCAGACGTTGTGCCTGAATCGCTTCAACCGTTGCGGTGATCAAGAAGGTCGGAACCCCCATATCGCGCAGTCGGGTGATCGCCGACGGTGCATCATTGGTGTGCAACGTGCTGAATACAAGGTGACCGGTCAACGCACTCTGCACCGCGATTTCGGCGGTTTCGTAGTCACGAATCTCGCCGATCAGAATCTGGTCAGGATCGTGTCGCAGAATCGCCCGCAGCACTGACGCAAAGGTCACCTGGATATCGGGATTCACCGGGACCTGAATCAGGCCGTCGATGTCGTACTCGATCGGGTCTTCGGTTGTAATAATTTTTTCTTCGATGACGTTGAGCTCGTTCAACGCCGAGTAAAGGGTCGTGGTTTTCCCACTCCCCGTCGGGCCGGTCACCAGTACGATCCCGTTGGGGCGATGAATCATTTCGCGGAAACGGGTGAGTGTATTGGGATCCATGCCGATTTTATTCAGGTCGAGCTGAACCACGGTCCGGTCCAGAACTCGCATAACGACCGCTTCACCGAACAGGGTAGGCAGCACACTGACACGCAAGTCGACCGGGTTGCCGCCGACGTTCAATTCGATACGACCGTCCTGCGGCAGACGCCGTTCGGCGATATCGAGGTCGGCCATAATTTTGATACGGGAGACGATGGCATTCGCCAGGTGGCGGGGAGGGGGAACCATTTCATACAGCACACCGTCGGCGCGAACACGGATCTTGAATTCATCTTCAAACGGTTCCATGTGGATGTCGGAAGCTTTATCTTTGATCGCCAGCAGCATGACCATGTTGAGCAGCTTACGAATCGGAGCTGCATCGACGAGTTCATCCGTATCAGTGATGTTGTAGACGTTTTTGCCGGTCTCCTCACCCAGTTCATCCTCAATGGCACCGATGACGTCTTCGATGCTGTCCTGATGCTCGGAGTAATGCCGTTCGATGGCCGCTTCAACATCTTTCAGGTTCGAAACCGCACCGCGGACATCGTATCCCAGAAAGTTGCGCAGGTCATCGAGGGCTGCCACGTTCTGAGGATCAGCCATGGCGACGGTCAACACGCCGTCTTTCAGGGAAACGGGCATGATCTTGTAAATCGAGGCCATCGTTTCCGGAACCAGTTCCAGCACCTTGGGAGGAATATTTGTTTCACTCAGTTCAACAACGGGCATACCCCACTGTTCGGCGAGTGCCTGAGTGACCTGCTCGTCAGTCACGAGGCCCATGCGGATCGCCACCTGGCCGATTACTTCCCCCGGACTCTGCTTCTGTTCTTCCAGAATATCCCACAACTGATCTTCTGAAATGTATCCCAGATCGACCATGATTTGACCAAGGCGTCGTGCTGCCATGTGTGTCTACCTCTGATTAACACCTAGTTTATTCCAGACAGAAAAGAACGACGTTACTGTGTCGCCTTTCTGTTTTGATCTCAATCCTCAAAGTCATCGTCTTCGTCGTCATCATCGTCATCTTCCAGGAGGCCCTTCTTGGCCATCGCAATCTTGGCTTTCAACTCGCCGGGATTATTGGAGCGAATGACAACATCTTTTTCTTCACACAACCCGTCGCGCCACAGATTGAACAACGCATCGTCGAGCAGTTGCATCCCGAATTTACGTCCCGTCTGAATACTGGAGTTGATACGATAGGTTTTCGCTTCGCGAATCAGGTTCGCGATCGCGGGCGTAACGACCAGCATTTCATAAGCGGCGACCAGCCCCTTGGGTTTCTTGGGCATCAGCGCCTGACTTAGAATCCCGATAATCGAACTGGAAAGCTGCGTGCGGATCTGGTCCTGCTGACTGGTGGGGAACACGTCGATAATTCGGTCTACCGTTCCCTGAGCACCAGTGGTGTGCAACGTTCCGAACACAACGTGCCCCGTTTCCGCCGCAGTAATCGCCGCTGAAATGGTTTCCAGGTCTCGCATTTCCCCCACGAGAATCACGTCCGGATCCTGTCGTAGAGCACGACGCAGCGCTTCGGGGAAGGTCGGCACGTCCACGCCGATCTCACGCTGGTTAATAGTCGATTTTTTATGCTGGTGATAGTACTCGATCGGATCTTCCATCGTGATGATGTGGTGATCCATCGTATCGTTCATGTGATTGATCATGCTCGCGAGGCTGGTTGTCTTTCCCGACCCGGTTGGACCAGTCACGAGGAACAGACCTCGGGGACGTTCCAACAGGTCACCAATCACTTTTGGCAGCCCCAGCTGTTCGAACGTGAGGAACTCGTTGGGAATTCGTCGCAGCACCATACCGATTTGGCCGCGCTGCTTGAAGACGGACACACGAAACCGCGCTTTTTCTCCAAACGCGAATCCGAAGTCGGTCCCCCCGACTTCCTGCAGTTCCTGCTGGTTTCGTTCGGGTGTGATACTCTTCATCAACGCGACGGTATCGTCCGGCTCGAGACTTTTGGTTTCCAGGCGGACCATCCGGCCCCCGACGCGTACAACAGGAGGCTGCCCGGTGGTGATGTGCAGGTCACTCACCTTTTCTTTAACGACAGTCTCCAGCAATTTATCAATCTGAACTGTTGCCATCCAAAGTACTTTCTGAAAACGCGATATTTGGATCTGGAGCGTGTTCGACGAAGATCGGAAATGCGATCAACGCCGGAAATCGAGGATCATTCTGTGACTTGAGGCAATCCTTTTCTCAGAACGATCATGAACTTCCGGCTTTCCGTGAACCACCTGATGTAACAAGTTATCCGAGAACAAAATAACGTAGATTTAGATAAGACGATTTAGAAATGTATTTATGAATTCGGGCCGCTTTTGAGTGCGAATCCGATGTAATTATCCGGTAATGTCAGGCAAAACTCAACAAAATCAGGGAATTTAGATCAATATCTTCACATGAAAAGTCAGAACGATCAGCACCTGGAACCGGGTGATTGCCCTAAAAATGCTCCAAAAACAGAGTGTCTGAACGCGACCAGATTAAGAATCCATGCCCTTGGCCAGCTTCATTGCTTCCGAGAGTGTTGTGATGCCCAGCAGGGCCTTATCAGTAGCATCCTCTGCAAGTGATTTCATCCCGTGCAGGATGGCCTGCCGCCGAATGTTTTGTGAAGCCTCACTGCGGAAAGTCATCTCACGTATAGCGGAATTCATCATCATCAGTTCAAAAACCGCCTTACGCCCTTTGAAGCCTGTGTGTGAACATGTGTTACAGCCCTTGCCTCGATTGAAGATCGCTTTCTCCATCTGGCTGGAGGTGATACCGAGGTACTCCAGCTCCCCTGGATCGGGTGTGTATTGCTCCACACATTTACCACAGACAACACGCACCAGACGCTGTGCCATGACCGCCATCACACTGGAAGCCACGAGGAACGGCTGAACACCCATATCGATCAAACGTGTAATAGAACTGGGCGCGTCGTTCGTATGTAGAGTACTGAATACCAAGTGTCCTGTCAAAGATGCTTGAATTGCCATCTCAGCAGTTTCCACATCGCGAATTTCCCCCACGAGGATCACGTTGGGGGCCTGTCGCAACATGGCACGAATAATTCGGGAGAAGTCCAGGCCGATGCTGTGCTTCACCTCCACCTGATTGATACCCGGCAGATAGTATTCGACCGGGTCTTCGGCGGTAATGATCTTCCGGTCGGGTCGGTTCAGCTCACCCAGAGCACTATACAAAGTTGTAGTCTTACCACTCCCCGTCGGCCCCGTCACGAGAAAGATGCCGTTGGGGCGCCGAATGATCGTCTGGAAGCGGCGGTAGTTCTCTTCCGAGAATCCGAGGTTTCGAATCCCGACTTTAATGTTATCCCGGTCCAGAATACGCATGACCACTGCCTGGCCATGGTTGGTTGGGAGAATACTGACACGCAGGTCATAGTCCTTACCGGAAATGGTGGTCTTGATACGACCGTCCTGAGGACGACGTTTTTCGGCGATATCCATTTTCGCCATAATCTTGAAACGGGAGACCAGGGCGGAGAGCAGACGGCGGGGAGGGCTGTCTCGCTCGATCAGCGAACCATCGATCCGGTACCGAATCCGGATCCGGTCTTCGAAGGGCTCGACATGAATATCACTGGCCCGCATATTAACCGCTTCACTGATGATCAGGTTAGCCAGACGGATAACGGGGGCAGTCTCGTCCTCTTCTTCCACACTGGTGGACGTCGCCAGTTCGGTCGCGGTGATATCAATCTGAGTTTCAGTGAACTCTTTCAGCATCGTATCGACCGACTCAGTCTCACTTTGACCGTAATGCCGGTTGATTGCGGCCTGAATCGCTTCGATGGGGGCCATCACCACATCGATATCGCGGTTAATAATGAATCGCAGCTTGTCCAGAACTTCGTATTTCATTGGGTCATGCAGGGCAATCTGCAGTGAATCCCCCCGCATCCCCACCGGAATAACCGTGTTTTCACGGGCCATGGATTCCGGCACGAGTTCGATCACGGACTGGGGAATTTCCAGGCCTTCCAGCTCAACAAACTCATAACCATACATGGATGCCTGGGCCTGGGCGATCACCTCGGCTCCCACGTAGCCCAGCTTGACCAGTGCTTCCCCAGGTGAAATCCCCATCGAACTGGCCAGACTGGAGGCTTCGTCCAGCTGCGCGGGACCAAGATATCCATCATCGACTAACTGTTGCATCCAATCATCGGCCATTCAATTTCTCCACGGATTAGAATCAGATTTCACCAGCAACGCTTTTTGTTTGTCCCATAACGCATGCAGGGAATCAAGACTCTGGTTCGATCTGGTTTGTGAAATTTCTATGAACTCAAGGCGATTCGCTCGGCAGAAACAGGCCCCTGTTACGACTCCAGCACCGATCAAACCCAGTTCGACTGAGCTGATTAATCTCGGTTCATCATGTTTCATTCAGGGTAAGAGTTTGCAGATAGGTCGAGCTAGAATTGCCTATTTTAATTTTGAAGTGAATGAGGAAGAGTGTCAAGCAAGTAATTGCTATACAAAAAATACTCGAAGAGTTTTCCCCGGCAGGTTTTACGCCGAAAATGGCGTCTCTATTCACTCATCGTCATTAACGGGGATCAGACTGAAAAAGAAACGGCCAGCTCCTGCATCGCAGAGAGCGTTGTCTCAATCTGAGACAGTGTTGTAAAAGGCCCGGGACTGAAGCGAATCGTGCCACCCCACTCTGCGGAACGAATTGAGTTATGAATGCGCGGAGCACAGTGCAGACCGGCTCGAACCTGAATCCCGAAGTTTTCATCAAGAATCGATGCCAGCACCTGTGGCTCCACCGCCTGATTGATCAGGCTGACCACCCCCACCCGGTCTGCTACCTCCTGCGGTCCGGGGACTTCAAAGCCAGAGAGAGAACGGAAGCCTTCCAAAAGACACCCCGTCAACTCCTGTTCGTGCCGCCTGATATCCTCAAGGCCTCTGTCCTGCAGGTATTCCAGTGCAGCTTTTAAACCAACCAGCCCGGGAGTGTTGTGGTTGCCCGCCTCATATTTATCGGGTTGAGTCAGGGGCTGGGTCTCTTCTTCACTGCTGGTCCCTGTCCCGCCCTGCTTCAGGCTTTCGACCTGCTCCGCCAGATCGGACCGGATATAAACCAGCCCGGTCCCCAAAGGGCCTAGCAGCCCCTTATGTCCGGGACATGCCAGAAAGTCGATCGGCTGAGCGGAAACGTTCAGGGGGAGATGACCGACAGACTGTGCAGCGTCGACCAGAAAGAGTACCCCCGCCTCACGAGCGATCTCTCCCACTTCATCAATGGGTTGAATGCTGCCGGTGACATTCGAAGCATGGTTCAGGATGATGAGCCGGGTATTTTTGCGGAGTGCCTGTTTAAAAGCGAGCGGATCAACGACTGACTCTGCATTCGCAGGGATATGCGTCACCTCCAGTCCCCAGCGCTGTTTCAGTGTCTGTAAGGGACGGAGCACGGAATTATGCTCAACATCGGATGTAATGACGTGATCGCCCGGGCGGAGTAGACCGTGAATCACTGTGTTGAGACTGTCGGTGCCATTAAACGTGAAGCTTACTTCTTCAGGTCGGCTCGCCCCCAAAACTTCGGCTGCCAGCTTGCGGCACTGATCGACATCGGATTGTACCTCGACCGATTTTCGGTAGGTCCCTCGGCCGACAGGTGCACCGCAGTGGCGATTGTATTCGTTGATGGCGGTATAAACTGTATCCGGCTTAGGATAGCTGGTCGCCGCGTTATCCAGATAGATCTGCTGCTCGTTCATGAATCGTTCACCGTCAGGAAGGAACCTGCGAAATCAGCCTCCGATGGAATACATGGGACGATCGGGCTGGATGAAACGGGCGGTATTGATTTCGTGCCCCTCTTTTTTGGCAGCGATGCTGTTTTTCACGGCGTCGATGACTTCCGTATCGGGTGCGTCTGTACGGAAGAGTTTGCGGATATCGGTCTCATCCAGGCTGAAGAGGCAGTTTCTTAACTTGCCGTCCGCAGTCAGACGAAACCGGTTGCAACTCATGCAGAACGGGTTACTGATCGAGGCAATAAAGCCAATTCGCCCGACGCCGTCTTCAAACACAAAGTCTGATGCGGGGGCACTTTTGTCGGTCTGCTCAACAGGCACCAGCGGCATGATCCCTTGCGTGAGAATGTCGCTGATCTCCTGTGCGAACAGAACCTTGTCGCGTTCCCATTTGTTGTCGGCATCGAGGGGCATGAATTCGATAAAGCGGATTTCCGCCCCGGTTTCCCGGGCCAGCTGCCCAAAAGGAACTATCTCATTTTCAGTCAGATTGCGGATTGAGACGGCATTGATTTTAACGGGATCAAATCCAGCCGCGTGAGCAGCACGAATTCCTTCCCGCACTTTCTCGTAATCGTCCCGTCGGGTGATCTCCTGGAATTTCTGTGCGTTCAATGCATCCAGACTGATATTAATTCGCCTGAGTCCGGCATCGAACAGAGCTTGGGCGTATTGAGGCAACAGAATTCCGTTAGTGGTGATCCCGATATCCTGAATGCCGGGGATGTCGGCGATCATCTTGACCAGCTCCGGAATGTTTTTGCGAACCAGAGGCTCTCCCCCGGTCAGGCGGATTTTATTGACTCCGAGCGGGGCCACCAGTCGCACGAATCGTACAATCTCTTCAAAGGAGAGGATCTTGCTGCGGTGGACGAACTGGACATCTTCCGAAGGCATGCAGTAAAAGCAGCGGATATTACAGCGATCGGTGACGCTGATTCTCAGGTTGTTATGCGCCCGTCCGAATGAATCGATGAGCTGATTCTGCAGTTCCATCAATGCCTCTCGCGTTTGACGTCGGTTAAACGCTGACGTGGTTATTAAAGTCCAATGATTTGTTTATCTACTATTATAGCCGCGATCTGCGGTTCCACAGGAATTATTCTGCCGTGATCCCCGGATGCTCCCATTCCGTGGTCCCGTCGGCCCAGTTCTCTTTTTTCCAGATAGGAACGATTTCTTTCAGGCGATCAATCAGGAACCGCCCCGCCTCGAACGCTTCACTGCGATGAGCCGAGCTGACGGCGATCGCCACGCTGATTTCCCCTAGTGTCAGATGACCGACGCGATGTTCAATGCCGATTAAATGCACGTCCCATTTCGCGCGGGCTTCGTCGATCAACTGCTGCATCGTTTTATACGCCATCTCCGGGTACGCTTCGTAATCGAGAGCGACGGTCTGCTTGTCCTGGGTCATTTCCCGGACCGTCCCCATAAACAGCACCACGGCACCACAGGCATTCGAACGAACCTGTTCGGTCAGGGCAGTGTAGTCAATAGGTTCTTCTACAATCGCAATCGAGTCGGGCATGATGCTCCCAGTTTTAATGTTTTTTACTCGGACGAGTCATCCACCGCTTACCGGCGGGAAACAGGCGATTTCCTGTTCTGCGGTGAGTGGCTGTTCTTCGCCTGCATAGGCATTGTCGATGGCGATAAACAGTTGACCGCTCAAGGGCTGCAGTTCGGGATACTGTTCTGCAATCGCAGATCGCAATCCGGCTACCGTCATGTTATCAACAGCTTTGACCCTGATGGTATCACTGCCGGCCAGTTCCCGGGCACGGGCAAATAAACGGACCTGAATGGAGGAGGCTGTCATGATACGACCAGTTTTTTCTTCTGGGGCTGCAAAGACCGTTCGAGTTCTGGCATGAGCCCATAAGAAAGCGCCAGTAGCTTGATCGGATGAATGGTGGGAATCGCAGATTCCTGCTCCATCTGCATTTTACAGCTGCTGCACTCCGTCGCACCCGCGTGAACATTCGTTATTTTCATATGATCGATCAACTCCTGACCGATCTGCTTGGAAGTCTCAAAGGTTTCCCGGGCCAGGCCGTAAGTACCAGCCATACCCGAACAACCTTTTTCAATTGTATTCACCTGCAGCTCAGGAATCAAAGCGAGAAGCTCTTTCAGAGCGGACCGCGACGATAAAGCCTTGATATGACAGGGGGTATGATAATCCAGTTCCATCGCCAGCCGCCCGAAATCGGTCCTCAAACGACCTGATTCACGCCGCTCCCACAGATATTCTCCCGCTTCCAGTACCTGGCTCGCGATTACCTCGCTGTCTTCTCCGGGGACCAGCATCGGATATTCCTGCTTGAGACAGATGGCGGCTGCCGGCTCGGTACAGACGATGCGATGCCCTTCGCGGGCGAATTCACTCAGGATCTGAATGTTTTCCTTCGCCAGACTACGTGCCGCGATCAGATCTCCTGCCGACACCATCGCCATGCCAGAAGCAAGCTGCAGGGGCGGAATGTAAACCGGAATCTGGTTATGTTGCAGAATGGCCAACAGGGCATGCGCGAGTTCAGGATCATGGTAGTTGGCGTAGTAATCAACGAAAAAGATCACAAGATCGGGATCGCTTCCCGGTCGGGGTCGTTTCGTCAGTTTGCGTGGGACCGACCGCAGAAACGATCTGCGGGAAAACAGGGGCAACTTCCGGTGCCGATGAATGCCCATCATCTTTTCCATGACCCAGCGGGCCGTCGAATTATTGATCGCCCAGTTGGCAGCCATAGAAAGGGTACTACCGAGCGCACCGAAGGAATGGGCACGGGAGAGAATCCAGTCTGTGTGGTCGAGTCCATTCGCGGAAACGTATGCCGCCTTGGCTTCGATGGCCATCTGCGGAATATTCACCGAGGAAGGACAGTCGAGCACGCACTGCTTGCAGTTCACGCAGGTATCCGCGAGTCGCTTGGTATCCTGAGAGGAGAGCTCATTGGGATGAATCGCTCCCGAGAGCAGACCGCGAAACAGGTTGGCTTTGGCGCGGGGTGAAGCTTCTTCGACAGGTTCGATACGAAAGACGGGACACATGCGGGAACCGTCATCCTGACGACGACAGGAACCACAGCCGTTACAGCGACTGGCCTCGTTCTGCAATTCCTGGGGCGTCCAGTTCAACTGCAGGTCGATCAGCTCAGGAAACTTTTCAGGCACGGGACGCAGGTTGCGGATCGTCACGTGCGGATCATCGTTGATGATCTTGCCGGGATTGAGCAGGTTACTGGGATCGAAGATGTCTTTGACTTCACGGAAGACACGATAGAGATCGCCGTACTGGGAACGGAGGAACGCCGTGCGTGCCAGGCCGTCGCCGTGCTCTCCACTGATGGTTCCGTTAACGGAAAAGACCGTCTGGTAGAGGTCGCGGGCAATGCTTTCCAGAATGGGTGCATTCTGCTCGGTCAGAGCAGGCAGAAAGGGTCTCAGGTGAATCTGCCCCGAGGCGGCGTGCGCGTAAAACGTAGCCGTCACTTCGTGGCGTTGAAAGACTTTCTGCGCTTTCTGTGAGAACTCGTTAAGCCGTTCCGGAGGCACCGCGATGTCTTCGACAAAGGGCTGCGGTCGGGACTCCCCCGGGAGACGACTGAGCGAAGGCACCACTTTTTGAGGCAATGACCAGAGGAAATCAACCTCATCCGGCTGGTGTGTTTCCATAGCCACTACCACGCGGGAGTTAATGTTTTTTACAGCCAGCGTTACGTTGTGCAGACGCTGCTGAACCTGGGCATCACTGAAGCCAACCTGCTCTACGAGCAGTGCCGCTTCGGCTGCAGGTGAAATCAGCGAAGCGAAGCGGGGATCAGCGTCCCGCGCCAGCGACAACAGACGACGGTCGAGCAGATCGCATGCCGAGGGTTGCTCTTGGATGATGGTCTGCACGGCCTTGATCGCTGAGGAGAGATCTCCGAACAGAAGCAGCGCGACGCCGCGATGAGCGGGTAATGGAGAAACGTGCAAAATCGCCGAGGTGAACAGTCCGAGCGTTCCTTCGGATCCCACCAGCATGCGCGCCAGGTTGAGGTGATCGCGTGATTTAATCCCTTTGAGAAAGTAGCCGCTGCAGTTGGGAATTCCGGTACGCTGCTTCTCCTGAATGAGCTGAGCATTATCGGTGAGCAGCTTCGACATTTTACTCAGAATCGTTCGTCGGGTCTGTTCGCCGCGTACTTCGGGGGACGGTTCACTGAGCAGAGAGGTACTCGAACCGGCGACAGGCTGATTGAGAATCGACAGACTTTCGTTCCCCACATCAAAACAGGTTCCGTCTGCCAGCACGACTTCAATGCGATTGACATGATCGCGGGTCGATCCGACGCGAATTGCACGGGAGCCGGCAGCATCGATGGCCAGCATGCTGCCGACTGTCGTGACTTCTGTATTTGAGGGATCCGGAGGGAAATAGAGACCCAGCGGCTTGAGATAGCGATTGAGACGCGCATGTACCACGCCGGGCTGGACCAGAATCAGATTGTCATTGAGTAGTTCAAATCCGGTCATAAACCGCGAGCAGTCAATTACAATTCCGGTGCCGATCGCATCTCCGACCAGGCCCGTTCCTGCACCACGGGGGATGATGGGGATATGCATCTCCGAGGCATACCGGGCGATGGCGATCATATCCTCGCGATCACGGGGATAGGCGACACAGAGGGGAGGCATCTGATAGAGGCTGGCATCGCTCGAGTAAATCGACAACGACACCGGATCGCATCGCACATCACCTGCAATCAGGCTGGAGAGATCTTCTGCGATTCGTTGCTGTTGACGGTCCAAAGTAACTGACTCTCAGGTTGAAATAATTCGCAAGCAGGTTTGAGGCTTGGGACAGCCTGTATTGTACGCGAAGGCGGGTCAGGGTTTGAATAGTCAATTGCCCCAAACGATCCGACCTAAGCGAATTCGAAGACTGCTGCGCAAGAACCCGCAGAACAGGCTTATTCCGCAAGCTCTCTGCAGAACCCCCTGAAGCAGCAGATTAACCAGGCACGCGTCAACAGCCCCAGTGAAGCGTGTACACGTCCTTCCGATCTCTCAGTCTGACCCTTTTCCAAAGCTGGAAGTATCACGAGACTGCTGCGACAGCCAGGCGCAGGCTGGTTCCGGTAATCCTTCATGCCCCCCTTCAAAAATGGTGACGCGGGCCTGCCCCGACTTGCGACGGAGATGAATATCGCGGCCGTAAGTTTCGTCAGGGGTCTCATCGGCAGACTGAGGCGTTGTGAGTTTCCCCTGATCCCACAATTGATGCATTTCTGCATCAGTAATTAGGGGGCTGTTATTCTTTTTCGCCAACTGATTGTAGGCCTTCAGTGTATGCATGAAGGGCACGGAACCGGTCTGGCCATCAGTGACACCGGCGTTGAGATCCAGCGGTACTTCACTGGCATTCGCAATCCAGTACAAAGGGGAGCGGTCACGATACTGGGCATCTACCTCTTGACTGGTTCCCGGTTTGGCAGTCAGCGACTTGAGAATCATCTGGGCGTACCGCTGGGGTTTACCATCTTTGACGTGGAAGCGATACCAGTCTGCGAGATCACTGATGCCGACCCAGGCCGAGGCGGCAGAGAAACGATCCGGATGATGACCAACCATGAGCATTGTCATGTGTCCGCCCCCCGAAGAACCCGCCAGGTAGATTCGCGACTGATCGACATCATAGTGTTGAATGACATAGTCGATCGCATCGAGAATGTCCTGTCGAGCCAGTCGAGAACCACAGGCTTCCGGCTGCTGATTGACGCCCCGGAAATTGGGATGCAGGTAAATCCATCCGCGTTGTTGTGCCTCTTTAAGCCACTTGGCGTTGTTCTGCTTATAATTGCCACTCCAGGAATGCAGGAAGACAAACAATGGTGTGGGACTGGATTTGGCAGACTTCGGCGCCCAGATGAGAGATGGCTGCATGCTCTGATCCAGCGTGCTTTTGACTTCAATCTTTGTGAGAACCGGATTGTCCGCCGGCTGTGCTTCAGGCAACTTTTCTGCAGCGGTCGATGTATGACTGCCAGACAAACCCCAGGCCAGCATCAGGGCGACGGAACATAATTTTCGGAACATCAATCGGAACTCCTCAGTTAGCTGAATCAAAGGCTGCTGTTACTTGTCGTTTTCAGAATCGGTTTTCTCTTTGGCGTACTCAATTTTACCCCAGAGGTTTCCGCCTACTTTGCCGTGCTGCCAGGTCCCCGCATAACGACCATCGTAGAACATGACCCGGGAAGTGAATGCGTTACCGAGACCGGGGATCGAAATATTCGTCAGTGAGATCACCGGAGTGTCGCCGGCCCAGTAGACATTCAATGGGATCGGGACATTGACATCGTTGTCACCGTACTTGATACGGGCTGTCAAGACCCACTGGTCACCCTGCAGTTTTTTGGCTGAGGCGATATCATAGCGTTCCTCGCGGAGTGGATTTCCGTTCTCTCTGCCATCGACTGTAAAATGTCCCACCAGCGTGGCACCGGACATTTCTTTTTCGAATTTCTTTTCCAGTTCCGCCTGCTGAGTGGAATCGTCGGCGAACGCGGTACTCAGAGACAACATCATTACACAGACTGCCAGTGAACTTTTCTTGAGAAAACTCATGATTTATGCCTCATCGAATGGTTGTGAATTTTCAGGAACAAGCGAATTCGCTACGATACATTCATCCTACACGATCCGAGCCTTCAGGTGAATCATACGGTAGCACAATGACAGATTCTGTCCCCCCAGCCCGATCCGAGAACACTCAGGGTAGCTCCGCTCCCCTGCCGGGTACTCCTCCCGATTATAGCATTCTAACCCCCGCCTTTGAAAAGCTTTGCGACGTGATTGCCCGACTGCGATCGCCGGAAGGCTGCCCCTGGGACCGGGCACAGACGCTGGAAACGATCAAACCTTATACCCTCGAGGAGACCTACGAACTGCTGGAAGCCATCGATTCGGGCAACGATCAGCATATCATCGAAGAACTCGGGGACCTGCTGCTGCAGATTGTGCTCGACTCACAGATCGCGGCGGACGAAGGTCGCTTTGATTTAACTCATGTGGTTGACCGCCTGACCCGCAAGATGATTGAACGTCATCCGCATGTGTTCGGTGATGTGAGTGCGGAAACGCCGGATGAAGTCCGCAAAAACTGGGACCAGATCAAAGACCAGGAAAAACAGCGGCGCTCGATCTTTGATGGCCTGCCCGAGGCACTGCCGGCTTTGGCTCGTGCATCGCGGGTCGCGGAAAAAGCGGCCAAGGTGGGTTATGATTTTCCTCACCGCGACATGCTGTTTGATAAGCTGCGGGAAGAAATCCAGGAACTGGCCGACGAACTGTTTCATGATGGACGACTGCCTGAAACACCTGCCACCGTGGAAGCCGAAGTCATTGCGGACCAGGAACTGGACGATCCGGAGCTGCAGGCCCGGGTGGAAGGCGAACTGGGAGACATCCTGTTTGTGGTCGCGAACATTGCCCGTCGCTGGAAGATCAACCCGGAAGAAGCCCTGCGAAAAAGTAACCGTAAGTTCCAGGTGCGGGTCCAGAAAATCGAACAGGCCCTGGAAACGGAAGGCCGCTCAATCCAGGAAGCGACTTTGCAGGAGATGGAAGCCATCTACCAGGCAGTCAAACAGCAGGAACGAGCACAGCGCTGAAGCGATTTAGAACGGCAGATCGACGCCAAGCCCTTCTTCCAGTGCATATTCATAAACCTGAACGCCCATCGCGACATCTTCGGCTGCAATGCCTACCGACTTGAATAGAGTCACCTGATCGTCGGTAGCCCGTCCGGTTTCGCGTTCGGCGACGATCTCTGAGAGATTGTGCATCAGCCGCCAGTCCGTGATTCCTTCGTCAACCGGCTGCATGAAGTCGCCGGCTTCGATCTTACACTGTTCGATGTCGTCACAGACGATCACATCGGCCCGTTTAATCGTGGTGCGATCAATTTCGCGACGGCTGCGGTGATTTGAACCGACGACATTCAAATGCGTCCCTTCATCCAGAACCCGTCCATCAAAGAGGGGAGCCTTGGCGGTGGTGGCGCAAATCACAATGTCTTTTTCGGCTGCCGTCTCGTCGGGGGAATGGCAGGCACTGACTTCGACATCGCAGAGTTCGGTCATTTCTTCAGCGAAGCGGCTGCAGTTTTCGTAATTGCGCGAATAGACCTGCACGAATTCTATCTTGCGGGTCATACAGATGGCCTGCAATTGAGTGCGTGCCTGCAGTCCGGAACCAAACAGGCCGACCACCTTGGAATCCGGGCGAGCCATGAATTCGGTAGCGACAGCACTGGCTGCGCCGGTGCGCAGCTGGCCGAGAAAATCCGCTTCGATCAAGGCGCGCATCTCACCCGATTCCTGATCGTAGATCGCCACGTGAAAGCGGGCTGACTCTCTGGTGGTGGTGTATGCTTTCCAGCCGACGTAGTTCAGGTATTCATTGGCGGCAGACATGGTATGCAGCATGACACCTGGTGCCCGCACCCGTTGTCGAGGGGCATTCATCACTCGCCCGCTTGCGATTTCTTTGAAAACCTTGTGCGTGATGAGAATGGATTTCTCCATGTCCATCAGGGAACGGACATCGTCTTCGGAGATATAGAGAGCCGCCATCTACGGTTACCTTTCCATGGACATTTCGGAATCAGCAGAACCAGCGTGCCTGTCGAGAGTTATATTAACGACGCGGCAGTCAGTTACACGCTAACGAGAAACGCGCTGATATACAATACCAGTATCCACCTGGTAGTAACCCACCGCTTCTGCAACGTGCCAGGCAACCGCGTTGGTTTCGGCAACGTGCAGTTCAAGCTTGGTGATCAGCTCGTCCTGAAGTCGACGGCCAATTTCCAGCAGGAGTGACTGCCCGTAGCCTTTGCCCCGTTCTGATTCTTTCACGTAGACATCGGTGAGACCGATCACGCGTTCTTCCCATTTGGGAATATAGAGGTCCAGTCCCACGACGGTCGCCGAGGCCATGGCATCATAGCCGGATTTGGGCACAAGTTCGAAATGCAGCGTTTCGAGACGTCCCAGACGTGTCAGCCACCACCAGTTGGGAGCCTGGTAATCATCGGAGATTTCCAGCTGCATTTTTCGGCGGAGGTTCACGAGGTGAAATTTAATCGGCGGTTTCTGACCGAGCAGATCACGCTGATAGATGCGCGTAGAGCCAATGGCTTCGTAGCCGAGGCTTTCAAAAAAAGGAGCCGCCAGGGGATCGGAGAGCAGAAACCCAGAAGGGCGGGTCCCGCCATACAGGCCGACCAGGTAAGGAGAGAGCAGTCCGGAGGGTCCGGCGGTGATTTGCGTGGCGCCTTTTGCGAGCAGGTATTCCTCTGCCCGACGGACCAGTTCGCGACCAATGCCTCGACGTCGGAATTCCGGATGCACAATGACGGCACAGATGACGCCTTCAGAGAAACTGAGGGCCGAGAGTTCCTGATTAGGACCGAAGCCAGCCAGTACGAAACCAACGATCGCACCATCTTCCACGGCGACGATCAACCCTTCCGGGTCAAAGTAGGGCTGGGAAAAGATGAGAACTTCGAATGCGTCGTTCGTGAGACATTCTGCGGCACCTCTCCCTAATCCTGCAGAATGCCAGAGTTTCAGCAGCTGCGGCGGGTCAGTGTTGTGGAAGGCGCGAAACTCAGTCACAAAGTTCTCTCACAGAATGTGAATGGGTCATATGAATCAATTTGTCAGCAACAATTATAGACAAAGCCCCCCTGAAAAATCAGGGGGGCTTGCCATTCTGCTTATTTCACTTTTTTGACAGCTTCAACGATCGCATCAGCAGTCAGACCGTACTTGTCGAGCAGTCCCTGAGGATCGCCACTCTCAGCGAAGCAGTCGCCGACGTTAACGAATGCCATGGGGACCGGATCGATCTGTGAGACAGCCATGGCGACAGCAGATCCCAGTCCGCCGTGTGCCAGGTGTTCTTCAGCGACCACAATCCGACCTGTTTCACGGGCTGCTTTGGCAATCGCGTCCGTGTCCAGCGGCTTGATGGTGTGCATGTCGATGACGCGAGCACTGACACCTTCTTCAGCCAGCTTGGTGGCAGCGTCCATCGCACCGGCGACCATCAGGCCGTTAGCGATGATGGTAACATCGTCACCTTCACGAACGGTATTGGCTTTACCGATTTCAAAGCTGTCACCATCTTTGTAGATTTCAGAAACGTTGGGACGTCCCAGACGCAGGTAGACAGGTCCTTCGTGCTCCAGCATGGCTTTGGTTGCGGCTTTGGTGGAAAAGGCATCAGCAGTTACCATCACAACAACGCCGGGCAGACTGCAGGCCAGGGAGACGTCTTCGATACCCATCTGTGAAGGACCATCTTCACCGATCGAAATCCCGGCGTGAGTACCAACCATTTTGACGTTCATGCTCGGGAACGCGATCGACATTCTGATCTGGTCGTAAGCGTTGCACATCAGAAATGCGGCAAAGCTGGCGACGACGGGGATATGACCGGTTGAGGCCAGACCACCGGCCACGCTGACCATGTTGCTTTCTGCGATCCCGACGTTGAAGGCACGTTCGGGGTATGCCTTGGCGAAGACTTCGGTACGAGTCGAGTTTCCTACGTCACCGTCAACGGTAACGACAGTCGAAAACTGGTCACCCAGATCTTTCAATGCATCGCCAAACGCATCGCGGGTGGCCTGTCCGATTTTCAATCCGCTAAGTTCACCTAAATACATAATGCTTTATCTCTTTTGTCTGTGTTTTGCCTGTAGATATTGTTTGATTCGAACTGCCGGCAACCTGACGCCGCCCGGATGTTTACCGAGCGGTCAGGAATAGCAGGGGTACTAACTGAGCAAGGCGAGTGCTTTTTCTGCCAGTTCGGGAGAGAGCGGCTTGCCGTGGTAGTTGGTATCGCCGGCTTCTTCAAGAACCGGCAGGATGCCATACCCTTTTTTGGTCTGTGAAATAATAGCCTTGGGCCGATCGGTGACTTTAGCGGCTGCTTCCAGTGCTTCGACTACCGTTTCCTGGCAGTTACCGTTGATGGTCTGGGTGTGCCAGCCGAAGGAGGCAATCTTATCTTCGAAAGATCCCATATCCAGAACGTCTTTCGTGGCACCGGTCTGCTGGTAACCGTTCTGATCGATAATCGCGGTCAGGTTTCCGAGCTTGTATTTCTCAGCAGCTGCGAGTGCTTCCCAGACCTGACCTTCACCCATTTCGCCATCGCCGATAACAACGAAGACGTTGGCACCGTTTTTATTCAAACGAGCACCGAGGGCCTGGCCGATACCCAGTGAGAGTCCCTGACCCAGTGAGCCGGTGGAGGCTTCAATCCCGGGCAGACGCTTCATGTTGGGGTGACCTTCGAAGGGGCTGCCCAGTTTACGGAGCGTCATGACATCATCAGTGGAGAAGTAACCGGCTTCCGCCATGGCGGCGTACAACACGGGAACCGCGTGACCTTTGCTCAGAATGAAGCGATCGCGGGCTTCCCAGGTGGGGTTCTGTGGATCGTATTTCATGAACCCGCCAAACCAGAGTGCGTTCACCACTTCGACGGCAGACAGACTGCTGCTGGGGTGTCCACTGCCAGCTTCGGTCGTCATTTTGATGATCAGACGGCGAAGGACTTTTCCTTTTTCCTTCAATTCTTCCATTGATAAGGCATTTGCTTGAGCAGCCACTGTATTTCCTTCAATTCTTCTAAACGAACCATAAAATCATCACGCGCCCGACTCTGAATCCAGTTCCCCTCTGTGATAATGGAACCTGCTGTCTTCAGAGGACCGAAAGAAGGGTGTTACCTGATCTGACAATCAGAGAATGGAGCTGTGACAGCATTCAGGCGCCACCAGGCGCAACTTAAGCGCGTCAATTTTCTTCCGGTATGCTAACGAGCAAGCCTTCCAGCCACAACCATTTGAGCTGTAGAAACCCGTTTGTGCACTGGAAAAGCCGGCCGACGACCTACTTATTCTGTAAAATACCTGCTTCCCCTCAGGCAGCTTTCTTCAGAAATTAACGGTTTGCTCTTTCTGGTCAAAATCACAACTGTTTATCCGACTAGTCTTTAAAGCAAGAATTCATTCGTCCATAATGAAACTGTGGTTCAGAATTCTCCCGTACTCTTCCCCCTGGGACGCAGCATGACTGAAAGCAGCTTCACCGATCAGGAACTACTGTCATATCTGGATGAAAGTCTGTCGACAGACCTGATGTCTCAGATCGAGGCGGCACTCCGTCAATCAGACCGATTACGGGTCCGGCTGGCGGAACTTGCGCGACAGCGCGACGAAGGAGTGCATTCTGTCGGCGAGATCTGGAGACGGAACCGTTTGAGCTGCCCGACCCGGAGTCAACTGGGGGGCTATCTACTGGAAACCCTGCCGCCGGAATTCCAGAGTTTCGTTGAATTCCATCTGCAACAGACCGGTTGTCGCTACTGCAATGCGAACCTGGAAGATCTGAAAGCGGGTCTCTCGAATCTGTCTGCCGACTCCCAGCGCCGACGTGAGAAGTACTTTCAGTCCTCGGCCGGCTACTTCAGTTCCCAACAGGATGACGAATAAATCCGTGTCACACTTCAGTCGAGCGGAGCAGCTTCAAAGTCCGTCTTGTTAACCCAGCCCGCTTTGAGCGGTTCTCCCCCCATGTAACGTTCGTAGAAATTCCGCGTGCGGGGATCGGAATACTGATAAGCTTCGAAGACGCCCCCCTTGCCTGTCATCCGCGGATCCTGTTGCGCTTTGAGTTCTGCTTCCAGCTGTTGTTTCAGGGCCTGTTTGACTTTCTGATATTCCAGCGTTTCTGCCAGGTTCGTCATACACTCCTGATCGCTGTCGATCGCGAACAGTTCTTCGGACGGCCGTTTCCCGAACGCAAGCTCCCAGAACTGCTGTTGACTGCCGTCGCGACGGAGATCCAGGATGACTGTCTTCGTCGGGCTGCCATCACAATTCAGGTAACCGGTCTCGGGATTGCCGGCGGGCCAGCGTCCTGTTTCGTAATTGTGCAGGTAAAGCATCCCCCCTTTGACGATACCACGGATCGGGTATCCCTGATCATGAGGGCGGCCGATATCGTGGCGTTCTTTGCCGATGAGAACATGGTCGCGGTCCGGATTGACCTGCCCCGATTTGGTAGACTGAAAAATATCGGTCAGGCTCTGACCGGTTGCAGGCTGCATTCCGGTCTGGTTCCATTTGAGCCCGGCAACTTCGATGAACGTGGGCGCGAAGTCGATGAAACTCACGTAATCCTTGATGACGCGTCCCGGGGCTTTAATGCCATCCGGCCACATGATGGCCAGGGGAAGATGGTTGGAGAGTTCGTATTCCTGTCCCTTGATGCGAGGAAAAGGCATTCCGTTATCCGCAGTCACCACGATCAGGGTATTGTCCAGTTCACCCCGCTCTTCCAGCATTTTCAACATGCGCCCCAGGTGCTGATCGAAGTGTTCGATTTCGTACGCATAGTCGAGCATGTCGTTGCGAATGACTTCGTTATCGGGCCAGTAAGCGGGAACGCGATCGATGTCTGCAATTTTCTTGCCGGCGTTCTTCGCCCCCGAGCCGTATTCATAACGTCGATGCGGTTCGAAACCGCCGTACCAGAAACACCAGGATTTCTGTTCGGGACAGGTCTGGAGAAATTCACCGAAGTTCCCGGCATAGTCGATGGACGAAATGCCTGTAGCAGGCGGTTTGAGTTTTTTGCTGTTAAAGGCGGGACCGGCCAGGTTTCGGCGTTTGCCTTGTGCATCGACGGCGACACCTGGTGCCCAGCCTTTCGCTGTTTTACCGACGACATAGCCGTGCTCTGCCAGGGCTTCAACATAAGTTTTGAATTCCGGCGGAAAGAACGCCATGTGATTGCCGGCCTCTTTGAGTTGCCAGGAATTGCGTCCAGTCAGGATGCAGGCACGCGAAGGAGCACACTTGGCATTCGGCGTATATGCGTTCGTAAAGAGCAGACCTTCGCGAGCCACCCGGTCGAAGGCGGGCGTCTTGACCCAGGAACAACCATACGCGCCCATGTGCGGATAAGAGGCGTCATCGGCGATACAGAACAGAATATTGGGGCGACTGTTCTCGGCAGCCTGTATCTGGTTGGTCAGTAACCCAGCGAGCAGCAGACAGACACAGATCACCTGCCAGAAGTTTGTGAAGCGCAATTTCATCGAAGCCGATTCCCGGAGAAGAGACTGGGGATAAAGAATCAAACAGTTGACTTTATCTTAGGCGAGAGAGTCAGAAGTCACAAGCAATTTTGCTTATCCGGGAAGGCACACAGGAATGTATGAGCACTTCAGTTCAAGCTGAATCCGTTGGAAGGGATCGCGGCGGCGGGATCGCGCTGCTGCTGGCGAACAATGCTCTTCAGAAAACTCAGCAGTAAATCGCTCCGCTGATCGACATCCTGTTCTGCCAGGATCAGTTGCTGCAGTGGAGATTCGAGCGGCAGCGAGCCAGCGAGCGTGTCACAGAGAATGCCCAGCTCAATATCGCGATGCAGTTGATGAAAGTATGTGGGTTCAGAAATGTGATCGGTAAAGATCCGCGAGAAATGTTCGATCAGTTCCAGTTGACGATGCTCCCGGTGAATCACCGGTTCCTCGGGATAGTAATCGGGTTTGAGATCCAACAGCGCGGTGCGATAAGGCGTATCCGTATTGAGCAGCGTGACGGAACGCGCTCGACAATGCCCCTGAACCAGCAGCGAATAGTGCCCCGCTTCCAGCTGAGCTGGTGAAACGATCGAAGCCAGACAGACGGGACGAATGTCTGTTCCGATAGAGAGAATTGATCCGGTACGGGAGCAGACCTGTTGCGAATCGATGGCGATGAGAGATCCGGAAGCGAGCACATCCGAGACGAGTTGGCAATCGAGGGGGGCAGTGATTCTCAATAACTGCAGCGAGTGGGGCAGCAGAACCGTGTTCTCCAGACTCAAAACCGGTACAACACCTGCGCTGGCTTCCAGCCGCTGCTCAATCATTTCCGAATCAGATACCATCTGCTAATTCCTGTCGATTCATTGAAAAAGAATCCGGGGTCTCCCATACTGAGACCAGTTCACATGCTCGCCGGTGAAAACCAGCGATGTCACTCAGAGTAGCACTCCAGTTTGGGAAATGTCATTCAGAATATGGCCAAAAAAACGAAACCCGTTGTGTCAGGTTCCAGTTATGCCGACTCACTTGATGATAAAAAGAAACATGCCCGCAAAATCGCGCGCGGACTGGCTCGCCTGTTCCCTGAACCCGAGTGTGCCCTGATTCACGATTCACCGTTTCAACTGCTGGTCGCCACGATCCTCTCAGCACAGTGCACCGACGAACGCGTGAATGCCACGACGCCGACCTTGTTCAAAAAATATCCCACGGCTGCGAAACTTGCGACCAGCAAGCAGGCTGATGTAGAAAAGATCGTGTACCCGCTGGGCTTTTTCCGCGCGAAAGCGACAAACATCCGCAAGATGGCCCAGGCTTTGATGGACGATCACGAGGGGGAAGTCCCGAAGACGCTCAAAGAACTGGTCGCACTGCCCGGCGTCGGCCGCAAGACCGCCAACGTGGTTCTGGGAACGGCCTTTGATATTCCCAGCGGCGTGGTCGTTGATACGCATGTGAAACGGATCTGTAATCTCTTCGGACTGACGACAAGCAAGAACCCGGAGATCATCGAGCGGGATCTGATGGAGGTCCTGCCGAAGAAGGAATGGATCGCCTTTTCGCATCGGGTCATTTTGCACGGTCGGGCAACCTGTGTCGCCCGCAAGCCGCGCTGCCGGGAATGTGCTCTGCTGAAAATCTGTCCGCGGATCGGTTTAAAACCCCTCGACCAGTAATTGCCTGTTGGTTAACGACTTGTTCCCGATTCTGAAAACGTCCGCCCGAACTGTTGAAAGCCTGTTCGCCGCGGTTTATGGTTCCAGTATGCGAAGTCTTCCTTCAACCTTCACAATAATGAGTCGCCGATGATCCTGACCGGGAAAGAAATCGAAAAACGCCTGGGAACTGATATTGTCATTGAGCCGTATAATGCAAAGTATCTGAATCCCAACAGCTATAACCTCTGTCTCCACAATGAGTTGATGGTCTACGAGGAAATCGTGCTGGACATGGCCCGTCCGAACCGGCTGGGGAAATATGTCATCCCGGAAGAAGGGATGGTTCTTTACCCCGGGCAACTCTATCTGGGACGAACCGTCGAACGGACTGAAACTCACAACCTGGCCCCTCTGCTGGAGGGCCGCTCTTCCATCGGACGACTGGGAATTTCTGTTCACGCCACCGCCGGGGTAGGCGACATCGGATTCTGTGGCTACTGGACTCTGGAAATTACCGTGGCTCAGCCGGTCCGTATTTATGCAGGCATTCCGATCTGCCAGATTATTTACCACACAGTGGAAGGCGAGATCGTCGAATACAACAGTGACAAGTACCAGAACAACAAAGGCATTCAACCCAGCCTGCTGTTCAAAGAGCTGAATCCCAACGAGAATCGCCAGATGCGACTCTCTTTCGGCGAAGAGAAAACGTCGGACTAGACGTCAGAAATAATTCACTCAATGAAAAAGGCGTTACAGCAGAAACTGTAACGCCTTTTTTGATGGAATGATGCGAGCCGTTTACACGGTCCAGGTATCCCCGGTATTGAACAGGGCTTCCAGGTTTCCTTCTCCGTTACGTTCAGTAGCGGATTTAACCTGATCGTAGACGGCTTCGTTATAGGTCGGATGTTCGACACAACGGAAGACGCCCATGGGTTCGGGCATTTCCGGATATCGCATGCTGGCCAGCAGGAATGCGAGATTCATGTCTTCCGATTTTTCGTCGTGGAACAGCAGATCGTCTTCGGTAATGCCTTTACCCAGTTCGACGACTTCGGGCTGATCATGGCTGTTGAGCCGAATCCCTTTGTCACGATCTTTACCGAAAATCAGCGGCTTGCCGTGTTCGAGGTAAATAACGTTTTCTTCCTTTTCGCCCTTCTTCGAGGCAAATGCAAAGGCACCGCTGTTGAAGACGTTACAGTCCTGGTAGACCTCGACGAAGGCGGTTCCCTTGTGGTTGGCAGCCCGTTCGAGCACGTTACAGAGGTGCTTGATATCGACATCGACCGAGCGGGCTGCGAAGGTAGCACGTGCGCCGATGGCGACGGACAGCGGGTTCAGCGGACGGTCCACCGAACCGAACGGCGTACTTTTAGTTTTAGTACCCGTGGGGCTGGTCGGTGAGTATTGTCCTTTGGTCAGACCATAAATCT
This sequence comes from Gimesia benthica, assembly GCF_009720525.1. NCBI lineage: Bacteria > Pseudomonadati > Planctomycetota > Planctomycetia > Planctomycetales > Planctomycetaceae > Gimesia > Gimesia benthica. Next base: position 4,567,518 of record NZ_CP043930.1, on the reverse strand, counting down.
GGTTGTTGAACAGAATAACTTTGACATCCACATTCCGCCGCAGGACGTGCATGAAGTGGTTCCCGCCGATGGAGAGCGAATCGCCATCACCGGTAATCACCCAGACCTGCAGATCGGGGTTGGCGAGTTTTACGCCTGTCGCGACTGCCGGTGCACGACCGTGAATACTGTGCATGCCGTAGGTATCCATGTAGTACGGGAACCGGCTGGAGCAGCCGATACCGGACACGAATACAAATTTTTCCTTGGGAATTCCCAGGGTGGGCAGAACTTTTTTCATCTGGGCGAGAATGGAATAGTCGCCGCAGCGGGGGCACCAGCGGATTTCCTGGTCACTGGCAAAATCTTTTGGCGAGAGGACAGGTAGCGAGGTGTCTACACTCATTTTATTATCCTTAAACGCAATCAATCGTTTCTAAAATAGTTTAGCTGTTGGTCTGTGAAAACGATGGTTTATTTGTCTTCGATCACTTCTCTGATCTTCTGCTTGACTTCGCTGATCAGGAACGGTTTCCCCTGGACCTTGTTCAAACCAACGGCGTCTGCCAGATAGGTGCCGCGAATGATCATTCGCAACTGCCCGGTATTGAGTTCCGGAATCAGGACCTTCTTGTAGTTCTTGATCACGTCGCCCAGATTTTTGGGGAACGGATTCAGATACCGCAGGTGAGCGTGTGCCACCGAAAGTCCTTCTTTGATCGAATGTTTGACGGCGGTACGGACAGCACCGTAAGTTCCGCCCCAACTGATCACAAGCAGTTCGCCAGATTCCGGGCCTTCGACTTCCTGTTCGGGAATGAAGTCGGCGATGCCGGCGATTTTATTGGCTCGCAGAGTCGTCATGTACTGATGGTTCTGCGGAGAGTAATCGACGTTACCAGTGACATCCGATTTTTCCAGGCCGCCCACGCGGTGTTCACAACCGGGAGTGCCGGGCACAACCCAGGGACGGGCCTTCTTTTCATCCCGCAGGTATGGCATGAACTGCTCGCCATCCTTCTGTCTCTTCTCGTGTGAGACTTTGATCGGCTTAAGCGAGGACATTTCCGGAATCTGCCAGGGTTCGGCACCGTTGGCGATGTAACCGTCGCTGAGCAGCATGACGGGGGTCATGAATTCCACAGCAATCCGCATCGCTTCCTGTGCCATGTGGAAGCAGTCTGCGGGAGAAGCAGGAGCAACCAGAGGCAGCGGGCAGTCGCCGTTACGTCCGAACATGCACATATAAAGGTCGGACTGCTCTGTTTTGGTTGGCAGACCAGTACTGGGTCCGCCGCGCTGGACATCTACGATGACCATTGGCAGCTCCATGATGGCGCCCAGTCCCATGCCTTCCCCTTTGAGGGCAATCCCGGGACCACTGCTGGCGGTAATCGCCAGGTCGCCGGCATAGGAGGCTCCCACCACACTGGTGATGGCGGCGATTTCGTCTTCCGCCTGGAAGGTGACCACGTTGAAGTTTTTCAGTTTGGACAGCTCGTGCAGAATATCGCTGGCAGGTGTAATCGGGTAACCGCCGTAAAACAGCTTCTTACCGGCCAGAGTGGCTGCGGTGACGAAACCGAAGGCGATCGCTTCATTACCGGTGACTTTGCGATATTTACCTGGTGGCAGTTCCGCAGGATCAACGCGATAGTGCACGGTCATCGCTTCGGTGGTTATTCCGAAGTTATAGCCGGCATGCAGTGCCTTGAGGTTTGCTTCAACCAGTTCGGGTTTCTTGGCAAACTTGCTCTTGACCCATTCTTCGGTCGGTGTCGCATCCCGCTGGTAGAGCCAGTAGACCAGGCCCATGGCGAAGAAGTTTTTGCAACGTTCTGCTTCACGAGGTGACAGTCCCAGTTCCGCGACAGCGTCACGAGTGAGGCTGGTCATTGGCACTTTCTGGACCTGGTAGGCAGCGAGTGCTTCTTCATCGTCCAGCGGGTTGCTCTCGTAGCCGGCTTTGGAGAGATTGCTCTTCTCGAACGCATCTTCGTTAACGATCAGGGTTCCGCCCCGCTTGAGGTCGGCAACGTTCGTCTTGAGAGCAGCGGGGTTCATGGCAACCAGGGTGTCGACTTCATCGCCCGGCGTGTAGATGTCGGAACTGGAGAAGCAGATCTGGAAACCACTCACGCCACCGAGCGTACCGGCGGGTGCGCGAATTTCTGCGGGGAAATCCGGCAATGTGCTGACATCATTACCGAAGACGGCTGACACGTTGGTAAACTGCGTGCCAGCCAGCTGCATCCCGTCTCCACTATCTCCACAAAAACGGATAACAACAGCATCCAGTTGTTCGCTGATTTTGCCGTTAGCACCAGGCACGTCTGTGGTCGCCATTCTGATTGTTACTCCCTGGCAGTCTGTTCTGTTGCCAGTTCAGACTGTTTCAGTTGAAAGAAAATTGTATTGTTAGTTTTTGCTGCGTTTTTATTCCTGACAGCAGCCTGTCTATTCGACAGCAGCCCGTCTCAGGGATGTCCGTTCCTCTGGTCTGGCCCTGTTTCTGATAACGCAAAAACCAGACTGTCCATCACTGAATGAATGAAACCAGGGAAAACGCGAAGTGGTCTCTCAGACATGACACGGGCCCGGTTGAGCATGACCCTGATGAGGAGGGAAAGACGCAGGAGTATTTCACACTTGATTTCACAATTTGATGAATCATTCCGTCTGGCAAGCGAAATCGATTCAATCCCCGTCAGGGAATGAAGTTCGGCTTCAGACTTCCATATATTCCTCATTGACCGTTCACCATCGCTCCATCAAACGGCAAACCCAATGAAATAGAATTATTCCTTATAATCGGCATTTTTACACCAAATTCACCACAGGGAAAGCCTTGAAATAGCACATTCTTGCGTGTTTCTTGAGAATTTCCATGAGAATGTACTCAAGCGACTTCCCCTGTCGGAATTATAGTCATAACCGTTACAGATCCAAACCAAAGCGTATCTTTATGTCCATTTTGTTGGCTGGATTACTTTAAGCTCAGTTAAATCAACGGATTCAGGGAAGTGCCATAAAAAACCGACAGCAGAAACATCATCAGTTCTGCTGTCGGAGAGGACACATCACTGGCTCAAAAGGCTCAGGCTGCCTTGGTGGTCGTATAGAAATAATTCATGATATCATGGGGCAATTCCTGTACATCCACTTTCTCAAAGCCGGCGGTCTGGAGCATCTCGCAGGCGAGCTCTTTCCCCCAGCAGGTTCCGAGCCCTGCGCCCCCCTGGGCAAGCGAAACGGTCATGCAGTGCATAGTAGAGATCGTATAGAACATGGGCCCCAGCGGATTGCTGATGTTCTGTTCTACATTGCTCGAAGCGGCGATATCCTGCATCAGGAAAGTGCCTCCCGGTTTCAGTGAAGCATTGACCTGGCTGAGTACCACTGCTGGCTGGGCCTGATCGTGAATTACATCGAAAGCAGTAATCAGATCAAAGGTTTCCGGCTGGTCCATGCGGGCCACGTCCTGCACTCGAAAGGTGATATTCGTCAAGCCGCGTTCCGCCGCAGAGGCCTGCGCCCGGCCAATTGATTCTTCCGAGATGTCATAGCCAGAGAAGCGGCTGTTCGGAAATGCGGTTGCCATTTCGATCAGTGCCATCCCGCTGCCACAACCGATGTCCAGTACTTCGATACCAGTCTGCAGTTTTTCCTCCAGTCCGGGGACGAGGGGCAGAATATGCTCGAAGAGTCCGCAGACCACCGAGTTATAACTCTCCTCCGCCATCACTTCATGGAAGCGGGCAAATTCGGAATAGGGTACCCCGCCCCCTTCCCGGAAGCAGTCGACGATTTGATCTTCGACACTCCCCAGCACCGAGAACCACTGCATCGTCGTCGCGAAATTGTTAGAGCCGGCAGCCCGCGTCAAGAGGGCCGCATGTTCTGCCGGCAGGAAGTACGTCTTCAGCACCGAATCGTACTCCACAATGCCTCCGGTCACCATGGCCCCCAGCCATTCGCGCACATAGCGTTCATTCAGGCCTGACTGTTCGGCGATCTGACTGCTGGTGGCATGTTCCATTTCGCTCATGATGTCAAACAGTCGAGCGCGGTGCCCGATGGAAATCATGAAGGAGAGTCCGCTGTGATTGACGATCTGCAGCAGTTTCTGCCCGAACTCGTCTGTCCGCTCGGCATCAATATTCAGGTTACAGTTATTACACATGGTCGCTCATACTCCTTTGCAGTAATGTGACAGCAATTTGTATTGGGGGACAAACACAGGCCCGCTGTCCTTCCATCTAAAAGACAGAGCGGTAATACAGGGGGTATGTTACTGTATTTTTTGAAAAATCGGGAAACGAAATCATCCCGACAGAATAACCATTTTTCTGGTAAGGACTTAAAAAAAGTCGCGAGATTATTTGATCCCGCGACTTCAGTTGGAAATGCCTGTCAGGTGTCTATTTAGGAATCGCAATTTTTCCAGCGAATGTTCCATCTACCGACTTACGCGACCCCTTCTGGCCGGGGATTTCCACTTCGACATCCAGCCTGATATCTCCGGTAACTCCCTTTTGGCCAGGTTTGATCCAGATCTCGGCTTCATGAACCGTCACGCGTATCCCAGCGATAGTCTCCTCAATTTTCTTTTGACTCTCTTCTTTAGATGGCCTTCCACCTGCTCCAGGAGCAATACCACCGAATCCCTTAAAACCTTCGGCAAACCCCATACCCATGGCGACTGCCATTGAAGTGACTGCTTTGTAGAACTTACTGACAATTTCTTTCAATCGTTCGTCGGCGATCACATACGATCCATCTTCTCCTTTTTCAGCAAAGAATGTGAGCTTACTGTCGAGACCAAAGTGTTTCTTGAAATCGGCTCTCTCTTCCGCATTCAGAGGCAGGTGCAGGGTGACTTTGGCTGCCATCTTCTGCTCTTCACCGGTCAACATGAATTCCATTAAGACCGTTTTAGGCTTCTCACCTTCTTTACTCTGAATGGGAATGGAATAAATCAGATTCACGCCTGTCAGGGGGGGATCATCATCAAACAGAATCTCAGGGTCGGTCACCAGTTTGGAACCGAGATAACCAGTGATGGCACCAATGATGGAACCGGGCACTGCACCGATCCCCCCGGCAGTGGCCCCCCAGGCACCACCCAGCTTAGCACCGAGCCAGACTGCTCCCCAGACACTGACTTCTCTTTTGGTCTGATCGACTCTATCTTTAGCGGTATAGATGTTTTTTGCGCTGTTGTAGACTCCATAGATAATCAGTCCGCGTCCCAACCAGGGAGCCGCCTTACTGCCGAGAATTCGCAACTTGCCGAATCTGGTCATCCGGCTGGGGAGGCCCGACGATTTCAGAGACTGGAATGCTGCCTGCTGTTCTGCGTTCATCGCAGCCGTCCCTCCCGATTCGACAGGCGCCGCCCTCGCAGCCTGACGCGCCGCTTCCATCTGCTCGAATGGATGTCTCATCCCGGGGGGTATCCACTGATTGACCGGCATCTTGGGCATGACCACGGGTGGAGGTGTCGGATTAAAGGGTTGAGATGGTAAATTTTCCAACCAGATGGCTCCAGCCGAACCTGGGGCCGGAATACCTGTCGTGCCTTCCGGGTCAAATTGGTTGACAGGTTCACCGTTCAGGTAGAGATAGGCATTTTGAGTGATTGGATCTTCGAGTGTGCCTGACTCTGTATCCGCAGAAATAAAGAGAGACAAAGCGGCATCATACCAACGGCTGCGGTAGTGGTAGAGACCGGTCTCTCGATCTAAATAGCGTCCCTTGGCATAGAAACGATTGGGAACCTGCTCCTCGATAACGTTGACTTCACCATAAGGGGAATAGTTATAGCTATTGACCAGCTCTCCCTGCTGGTTGATCAATGCGAGTACGGATTGATCGGGAGCGGTGATGAAATAGTATTGTTCCTTGCCAATCACCTGGCCGAACCGTTGATCCAGGTTCTCTCCGTTGAGATAAACGCGGTCCAGTTTGCCGTCAATCAGTTCACCGACAATATTTTTCCGGTCCTGCAGGAACTGTCTGGCCTGACCACCTTCACTTCGCGAGGCGAGCAGACCATCGGGATCGTAAGCATACTCGATGGATTTGCTGCCCTGCAGATCGACGCGTTGCAGCAAATCGAGCGCATCATAATCATAGCGGGTTGTGCCCTGCTGGTTGGCGCGACTGATGAGGTTGCCTGTAGTGCTGTACTGCAGGGAAGTCTCCCCCGTACTCAGCAGTTGATTGAGAGCGTTAAATTTGCGTTCATGGCTATCCCGTTTTTTCAGATTACCAGCCAGATCATACTCATATGATTCGCGTCGCCCATCAGGATAAACGGTTTCACTCAGTCGTCCCTGGTTATCATAGGCATAAGAAAAGGTGTTACCCTGCAGGACCGCCCGAATGATGCGGCCAGCGGAGTCATAATCATAGGTGGCCTGGTAGATCACCTTGCCGCTATTCTGTCTGCATTCAATTCGTTGTAACAGCCCATTGGGATGATAGGCGTATTCGATGCGGGCTGACTGACCTGTGATTAAAGCCTGGCGTCTACCGAACTCGTCATATTCAATGCCAACCTCTGCCCCTGAAGGACCAGACACGCCGGTCAGCCGGGCCTTCTGATCGTAGCGATAATTGATCGATTTCCCTTCCGGTAACAGAACCGATGAAACACGCTCGCCGTTTCCGTAGGTGTAGCCAACCGCAGTGTGTTGCGTATCATTTCGCACTTCGAGCAGTTTGCCCCCGCGATCATATAGATTGCGATAAGTCTGATCTTTGACAGCACTGGTGACAGGCAACCCCTGCGAATTGTATTCATGGGAGCGAATCACGGTTTCTCCATCTTTGATCTCCACCGGTTGCCTGGTCTTATCATATTTGTATGAAAGCCGTTTTCCGTCTTCGCGTGTCAGTTCTTCCAGTTGGTCGGCGGTGTTCCAGCGATACTGGCGACGCTGCCCCAGGGCATTGGTTCGGCTTAAGACGCGACCGACATCGTCGTATTCAAAGCGGGTCTGTCCTCCTCCCGGGGAATAAATGACCTTGAGGTTGTCCGCCGTGTCGTATTCATAGCGATATTCGCTCTGGCCTGTCTGTACCAGTGACAGATTCCCGGCGATATCGTATTCATAGCGCCTGGCGCCTCGAGTGGGAGAGATGATTTCTTTTGGACGATTCAAAGCATCATAGTCATAGCGTCTGATTCCAGTAACCGTGGAATCTTCCCGCTTTAGCTGCCCGGCGAGATCATATTCAAAGCGAACCGTTTCCCCGCCGATCTGGCGAAGTTCGGTGGGCAGCTCCGTATCTTTATAAGCAAATTCAGCCTGCTGCCCCTCGGAATTCTGTACTGCAATCAAACGGCCGGAAGCATCGTACTGGTAGCTGATTTGCCCGTGGAAGGAATCATTGAGTTCAATCAGTCGACCGCGCTGATCGTAGCGGAGGGCCGTCAATTGACCTGACCAGAGATCGACAACCCGCACCAGTTGGTCATCAGCATCGTATTCATAACGCAGGGCCCCTGAACCGGAGGTCATCTCAACCAGACGATCACGTTCGTCATAGCGATACTTGACAGCGGGGTCGCTGCTCCGTTGATCCGAGACCAGCCGACCAGCGGCATCATAGACCAGATTACGAGAAGTGCCGTCCGGGAAGCTCATTTTCGAGAGCTGCTGCAGCTGGTTAAATTCATAGCCGAAACTGCGCCCCAGCGGATCGGTGGCTTTCGTCATCCGACCAACCGGATTGAACTCGAACAGGTATTTCTGACCTCCCGGCAGAGTCATGGATTCAGGCTGCCCTGCCCGGTTATAGCTGAACAGCAGCTTGCCTCGTTCACCCGGATAGCTGACAACACGAAGGTTACCAGCACTATCATGGGCATAGCGCGTGGTCTGTCCCAGGGCATTGGTATGGGATGTCATCTGCCCCCCTGGACCATACTGAAAGGAAGTGGTCTGCCCCAGGGCGTCTGTCTGACGACGCAACTGCCCCCGCGTAGTGAATTCCAGAGATTCCGTAGCACCATTCGGTTCACGAAGTGTTTTCTTAAGCCCCTTGTCGGAGGTCAGTAACTGCAGCGTCTCTGTTCCATCGAAGGTCATTTGCTGCAGGTCCCCCTGGTTGTCATACGCAAAGGCCACCGATTCTCCATCAGAATTCTGGATGCCGGTGAGATTATTCCGAGCATCATAGTCATATCGAGAACTGACGCCATGGGCGTCAATGAATTCCTGGATCAGGCCTTGGGAATTATAACGAATATCAACTTTCCCCAGTTGACCAGAAACAGATGCCAGGCGATCGCTCTGCCCGTCATAGGAGTATTGTTCCCGGGTCTGATCAAAACGGGTTTTGCTGATGAGCCGGCCCTGTGGGTCGTAAGCGAATGTCATCTGTGACTGATCAGGACGGACATGTCGAACAAGACGACCAGCAGAATCGTAATACTTCTTAGAAACATTGTCTTCGAAGTCGATGATCTCCACTGATTGATTCTGGTCATTAAATTTCCAGGTGAGCGTAGCTGCGGCCAAGGCCGGTGGTTGAGTGGGTGGGGCTGGTGAAACCGGCGGGGGAGTCAGATCTGGCTGTGGTACCGGGTCCACTGCGGGAGGAGATGGCTGTGGTGACACTGGAGGTGCTGGCTTGACCTGTTGCTTGTGATCAAACTCGATTGAGTTAAACAGTGTTGCCAGCTCGGGAGAAGGTTCATCCAGACGGGCCGATCCCGTTTTGATGACGTTAATCACATGTCGCCTGTTGTTTGTGACAAATGAGATGCGGAAGACGGCACTTTTACGTCCGGGCAGGTAATAGCCAACGCGTGCTGCAGGGGCACTGACGAGTTGATAGAAACGCGACCCCACAGTGGGGGCGATCTGCGGATTCTGTTTAACTTCCTGTTCCTTCTCTTTGACGAACTGCTTGAGTGCCGCCTGGGCGTCTGTAACCGCTTCGTGTCCTTTCCAGCAGATGAGAACTAACGAACGATCCCGGTTGACTACCGTATCGAAGGTCTCATCAGCGACTGTATTCCGTCTGTTTTCTTCCACATGCCAGCCGGGAGGTAACCGGAAGCGATAGTCATTTTCACCATGCTGATAAAATATTCCGTTCGGATCGGTCGCTGGTACCAGTCGCGTTGCCTTGAGTTTAATACCGCGAATTTCGGTAATCCCTCTCCCGCCGGTTCCCTGATTTTGTGCCCAGGTTTCCGGCTGACTGTCGAGTACCGTATAGGTCCCCTTGATCAGCAATACATCGGGCATACACTCCCAGATAGCATTATTGACATGTCCTCCGTTACGGGCGGCGTGAGTCTGCCAGGGGCCATACGTGGTGCCATTCTCGTGTTTCAGCGCAATGGTACCTGGAGTTCCTTCGTTATTCTGAGTCCAATGATAATTCATCATATAGGTAAGTCGGATCGGCGTTTTCAGTGTGAACTCTGTTGACCGGGTGGGCTGCGGTAAAACGCCTTGATCATTCGCGTTGTAAAATATCGTTTCTTCTTTCGTCTCTTCCAGCTGCGGCTGTGCGACAGGTTCCGGAACAGGGCTCGGTTCGGGCAGTGAACGCGGAGGCTCAGGGATCGCTGGAACAGGCTCCGGTTGCGCGGGCTCTGTGATTTGCGGGGGTGTTACTTCTCCCGGAAGAGTCACGACCATTTCACGGCTGGTCTTTGACTGACGAAACGCAAACGAGGAGCGTTTCAGGCCAGGCCCCTTCAGTTCCAGCAGATGCCCCTGTGAGTCCCAGGCCAGAGCGAGCCGACTGCCGTTGCGGAATCGTACTTCAGAGAGCTGGCCGGCCGTATTAAAGCGATAGCTCTCGGAGGTGCGATCGAAGTGATTCACCTGTTGGAGATGCCCTGCAGAATCATATTGGTACTGTGAGGTGCGACCGGTATTGTCAGTCAATTGCTCAACCATCCCTTGCGAATTACTTTTGACCTGGAATATCGGCTTATTGCCAGCAAGAATCTGGGTCAGCAGTTGCCCCTGGTATTGGAAAGAGAAGGTCGTCCCCAGTTTCTGCCAGCTTCTGAGCTGTCCGCCCGCGTTAAAATTCCATGTACCTTCTGCAGTGCTGAAAAGAGATGACCCATCAGCGACTTTCGTCAAGTTGGCTGTGGAAGACTGCAGCGGCTTAAAAATACCGGGATTCGCAGGATCGGTCTGAAACCGGTAGGGGACACCACCGACACTGACCGTCGTGATATTATTTTTTCCCACGCTCAACGCGGCATCAAGACTGCTGTGCCATCCCAAGCCAAAGCGACCGCGAAATTGGGAATCACTGGCATAGAGACGTTCGATGCGGAGTTCAGTTGTCTCAACGGGAATGACGAAATCGATATTGGGCAGGCAGTAATTCCCCCGGCCAGTCTGAACATAACCACGCTCAGGCGAATGCACATAGACATTCGCAGCCAGGTGGTCGCGTTCCGATAACCAGGCATACTGGAGTACTTTTTCGGGTGTCCATTCAAAGACATTCCGAGGCGCCTGCGCCAGAGCAAGAGTAGGAATAAACAGGAGAAACAACAACGCAAATACGAATCGCTGGAAACGCATGGCAGTTAATCCTCAGGTGTCAGAATGGCCTCATGAAAAGTGCACCGCAGCATAGGCAAACCGCATTCCATGGCGACTTCAGAGCCTGGCGGGTAGCGATAAATCACACCAAAACTTCCGATTATTATCAGTTACACATATCGAGTGGTCAAGCAGCAGAACCACTGCTTTCCAATAGGGATTTTCCCGATGTACGGGCTAACCGCGATTTACTGACGGTTCACTTTGAAAGTCGGATTTGGAACAGGCATCTGAGCTCCCACCTGTTTGAGGTGAGTCTGCAGCCGCTGGTTGAGGCGAGCGGTCAACTCAGGCTGTTCGGCTGACAGATCCCGCGTTTCGCCCAGATCTTCAGTCAGATTGTAGAGTTCGTTGCGATCGTCTTCGTAGTAATGGATCAGCTTATGATCGCCAACACGGACGGCACTGTAAGGGACTCCGATAAAGACGTTGTAATGCGGGTAGTGCCAGAAGAGAGCATCGCGGTTGAGTGCAGCCTGCGGGTCTTTGAGAACGGGAACCAGCGAGATGCCATCCACGTTTTGGTTGTGGGCGGTGTTTCCCTGAACGCCAGTGATTTCAAGAATGGTGGGATAGAAGTCCATCGTGATCGTGGGAGTCTGGCAGACTGACCCGGGACGAGTGACACCAGGCCAGAGGACGATCGCAGGCACACGGGTTCCCCCTTCCCAGTGCTGGCCTTTTTCACCACGCAGGGGAAGGTTGCTGCTGGTCTTGCGACAGACGCCGCCATTGTCAGAAGTGAAGACGATCAACGTGCGATCTGCGATGCCACTCTGTTCCAGTTGAGCGCGGACACGACCGACGGCAGTATCGACGGAGTGGACCATGGCTGCATACTCGGGGTTATGATGATGTGCACCTCGAGGCCGTTCTTTGAATTTCTGCACCAGGTCGGGTCGCCCCTGAATCGGCGCATGTACCGAATAGAAGGCAAAGTAGAGGAAGAAGGGATTATCCTGCTGCTCACGGATGAGTGTCACCGCCTCGTCGGTGAGCCGATCGGTGAGATAACGTCCCGCGCGCTGTTCCTCGGTCAGTCGACTGTCCCACTTTAATGCATCACCGCCGTAGGGAAAGTGATAGCTGCGGGGCAACCCCCGGTTCGTGCCGCTGATGTTGACATCAAAGCCGTGATCTTCTGGCAGGTTGCCTGGCCCGCCGAGATGCCATTTGCCGACGTGCAGAGTTTTGTACCCGGCCCCGTGTAACGCTTCAGGAAGCGTTGTGTATTTCTGTGCGAGGTGCTGCTGCCACTCGGGTGGTTTGAGTGGAAAGTCGCGGTACTGCTTCGCCCAGCCGGGAATCCAGTCGGTCAGGTGAGTGCGGGCGGGATACATACCGGTCATCAGGGCACCGCGGGTCGGCGAACAGGCATTGCAGGCCGCATAGTTCTGCGTGAACTTCATCCCTTCTGAAGCGAGACGATCGATATTCGGCGTCTGATAGTAGTCACTGCCATAACAGGCCAGATCGGTCCAGCCGAGATCGTCGACGAGAAAGAAAACCACATTCCATGGACGCTCGGCTGCGGTGAGGTCTGGAGTCCAGCTACCAAGAGTGATGAGCAGCACGACACTGAAACAGCAAACACGTTGCAGCAGACGGACCATGGAAGTTCCTCTGATCGGGGAGATGTTCAACTGAACCTGGAAACAAATCAAATCAATCGCATGTATTTCATGATAACGCTCGCAGAATATAGAAGAAACGTATAGAGCACAGATGATTCATCGATGCTTGCTTTCCTTTTCTTCAACTTAAGCCACAACAACCTCTCTGGGGGGACCGGCTCTCAAAGACTGACGCCCCTGATCGTGGCTTAAACCAAGATCAGGGCATATACGCCACTGGCAGCCCACAGACCAGACCGCAGGCTGAGACACCCATGTTCAGTATCATTTTCACTAAAACACCACCTCAAAAACTCTGGCATATGAATTGCGATTGATAAGAGACGTACCTCCGTATCTCATACAGGAGCGATGACCCATGGATTATCAAAAATTACGTAATGTTCTGAAACGAGCCGGTTCTGACTTCCTTGACGACGAATGCATGTCCAGCGGCGCTGCGATTGCGTACTACACCATTTTTTCGCTGCCGCCTCTGCTGGCAATCGTCTTCGCTTTGACCACACAATTCTGGTCTGCGGAACAAGTCTCTTCAGTGATCAATTCCCAGTTGGGACTCCCTGTCGAACAGAGTGTAGAAGCGGAGGATGACGCTGATACTTCTGCAGGATTCGACCTGACCAGTGTTGCGGAGCGTGTACAGTCAGGTCAGACACCTGAGCGGCCCCTGTGGTCCCGACTTCTGGGAGCTGCCGTACTGATTTTTTCAGCCAGCGGTATGCTGGCCCAGTTGCAGTCCGCGTTGAATAAAGCCTGGAATGTCGAACCGGATCCGGAACAGGGTGGCATCATGGCTTTTATCAAAAAACGATTGATCTCACTGGCGTTTCTGATCGTTGTCGGTCTGTTGTTGTTGATCTCACTGGTGCTGACCACCTTTGTCGATGAATTTACGCGCTGGCTGGACTACGGATATCTGGATGTGGGAATCCTGTCTGCAGTCATGATTGTGAATACTCTGCTGACGCTGGGTCTGGCGACACTCTTGTTTGCTGCGACTTTTAAAGTCCTGCCCGACGCGAATATCAGGTGGCGAGATGTATTCATGGGAGCGGCAGTGACAGCTATACTATTCACGATTGGTAAAAGTGGCATTGCCTGGTATCTGCAATTCTCTGAGGCGGGTTCCAGTTGGGGAAGTGCAGCGACATCCATGATCGGGATCCTGATCTGGGTCTATTACTCGTCCCTGATCATTTTACTGGGAGCCGAATTCACTCAAAGCTGGTCCATCGAATTTGGTGACGGCCCGAAACCAGCACCCGGAGCCGTACTGGTGACTGCAGAGAAAATCTATCACCGAAATGAACCAAAGAATCTGTCCTATAAAAGTTAACTCCGTCTCTTACTCCATCATAACACGACTTACCGAACTGAAAGGCGAGTCCCATGATTCAGAAAATAAAACAGAACCGTTCCCTGGCCGAATATCTTTTCCCTCCGTCCGTCGATCAGGGTGCATATCGCGCGGAACGCGTCGATCGTTTTGCCCGGTTTGAAAAGCTGACCCGTCTGCTCGACGATTCGTTTACCATCCCGGGGACCAGTATCCGCGTTGGCTGGGACTCGATCATCGGCATTGTGCCAGGGCTGGGCGATATGATCTCCACGGTTTTATCGGGTTATCTGATCTACCAGGCAAAGCAACTCGGCGCTTCCAACTGGGTGCTGGCCCGGATGGTCGGGAATACGGGTCTGGACTTTCTGCTGGGTTCGATTCCAGTCGCTGGCGATATTTTTGATGTGTTCTTTAAATCGAACCGCCGTAATTCCCGGTTACTGAAAAAACATCTCGACCGCCGTAACGCGAGTTGAACCAGGGTTGGATGACCCAGGCCAATTCCGTCTGGGACAATAAGGGGTCTCCGAATCCAGCGAGAATTCTCGATACTGTAATGTGCCTTGATCTGATACCATGCTCGGGAAATGAACGATATTTTGTTTGAGTCCTGAACAAGAAGGTCTGACCATGGATGCGCAAATCAGAGAAGCCCATGCCGAGTCGATTGAAACCGAGGTCAGCCGGATCCTGTCTGCGAATGCTGAGACAACGGGATTTCCCTACGCGCCGAAACCACTGAAACTCAAAATTGAGCAGGAAGGAAAGCTGGTCGCGGGACTGGTTGGGTTCACGCTCTGGGAATGGCTGTATATTCAGACGCTGGCAGTCGAAGCGGATTTGCGGGGACAGGGGCTGGGACGCCAGCTGGTGCTCGAGGCGGAACGGATCGCCCGCGACAGAAAGTGCCACGCAGCCTGGGTCGATACCTTCACTTTTCAGGCCCCCGCGTTTTACACGCAACTGGGTTATGCTCCGTTTGGAAACCTGGGAGATTTCCCCACCGGACAGGAGCGGATCTTTCTCTGTAAGAAGATGACAACAGAGCCGCCCCAGTCTGACGACTGAATCTTTCAGTGAATGGACTCACGCGTCCCATAAAAAGGGTTTGATATTTCCCTTTTGAAGCCTGTTTCAAGGCTCTTTTGCAATCTGAATCCAAGACCCCGAATCCTCTCGACCTGTTTGTCTCATTTTGTGAGGAATTGCTATTTGTGATTTTGGGCAAATGACTTAATATCGCGGCCCTGATTCAAGTCAGTCCCCGATGGCGAGCGCTCGTTCCAGTTGATTCTGTAACGACACAGTGAATGGATTCACCTTCCCTGGAGGCGATTTTTAAATCGATCTCTGGTCTGCATTCACCGGACTGCTCTCTACTCCCGGATCTGATCGTGTTAAACCCACAATACTACTGGTCCTTCTGGATCAGCGTCAGAAAGCAGAGTCACCGATGGAGCTTGCATCCCCGTCCGCCAGTTCACAGATTACCCAGCACGTGTTATCGCATATGATCAACCGCTTAAGTGCAGTCGATCCGTGTGAAGATCCTTATCCCCACATCAGCGTTCGCGATATTTTCCCGCAGGACGTCTATGCCGATCTGATTGATCTGCTGCCGGAAGATTCCGTTTACACCACCATGGGGAAGCGGCATATCATGGAAAACGGGGAATCGAATCGTTTTGAATTTCAGCTGTCTGCGGAGAACATCGACGCGAACCTGACTGACAGCCGTCACACACTCTGGACCGGCATCCGGAATGCGTTGAATGCCCCCGAACTGAAAAAGGCGGTCTTTAATCGTCTGAGTGCAGGCATCGGTTACCGGTTTGGTATCGATCCCAAAGATGTCAACCAGGTAGAAGCGTTTCCCCGTCTGAGCCTGATGCGGGAAAAGCCGGGCTACTTCATTACGCCTCACCCTGACACCCGTAAAAAACTGGTCACGTTTCAGATCGCCCTGCCCCGCGATCGCTCGCAGCTGGACCTGGGAACCATGATCTACAAACGCAACCTGTCACCTAAGTTTCTGCTCAACCGTCCCAAGGGATTTCGCGGCTTCGAAAAGGTGAATCAGTATCCGTTCGAACCAAACAGTGCTTTCGCATTTTCCGTGATCAATTCAGTTCGTAAAAAGAGCTGGCACGGCCGCGAACCTCTGGAAGGGGAATCGGGTATTCGCAACAGTCTGCTCTGCATCTACTATGCCTCCAAAGAGAATGCAACGACCTACTAAAGCGGGGCGTAAAATAATAACATCGAACAGGCCGGGACTTTTTTACAAAGTCCCGGCCTGTTTGCGTTTCTGAAATCAATATGGGGGAACCGTCATGAACTTTAAAACGACTCTGCTGACGGCTGTGGTTGTTGTACTTTCGGTGGTCACAACACTGTTTGCCATACAGAAACAGGCCGTCCGTCAAACTCCCCGTGCGATCCGGGTCGGTCAGAATATCCAGGAAGCGATCCAGGTCATGGAACGGGCCGGGCTCAAAGAATATCTACCTTTGCAGATCGCCTCTGCTAAAAAAACGGAGCGATTAACCGGCTGGCCCGTGAGTGAGGGGCATCTGACAGCCCGTTACTCAGTCGTCGATCATAAGATTGTCGACCTCGAATTGTACCTCGTCGATCAGGATTGCCAACGCCGCTTTAAAAGCGAGCAGGTACGGAATCTGACCTTCGAAGTGAAAGCCTATGCGCCGGACACCGGGGATATCCTGATGAAAGTGCCCCACAAAGGCATGCCATCTCAACAGCGTCCCCAGTCCAGATAACCGTGAATTCGATTGTCGCTTCTGCTGGAACCACGCGTCAGATCACGCTACGATTGAGAGCCGTCTGATATCAGGACATACTTGAGACAGCCCAATCGTACCAGAGGCCTGTGGAAACATGATCCGCCGCAATCGAAGTTACCTCGAAGAATTCGCCATCCGGATTCGCGAACATAACCTGTTCAAGGCAACCAGGGAACGGCTGCTGATTGTCCGTCACATCCATGAGCAGTACCGCCAGCGGGAAAGCTTTACCGGCGTTGATGTCGCGGAATCGATCAAGGTCGCTACACCGCGGCGGGTTTCCCTGTCCACGGTCTACCGCACACTCAGATGCCTGGTCGAAGTGGAACTGCTGGACCGGCTGGAACAGGAACCGTCTTCTCAGTCGGATCCCCCATTAATTCTGTATTGTTTGCCTGTTGCGTGGCGTGACTGACAGTTTCTTTTCGAAGGACAAGATGTGATCATGTCTATTCCTGATCGACTGAAAATCAGACCGGTAGACGAAAACGTGGTAGCCCGCATGCTGGAGTTGTTACCCGATATCGAAGAGGAACTGGAGGCGGGAGGCGATGCAGAGGCTCTGCTGCAGCAATGGCACCAGCATGCGAATCACAGATATACTACAGATGCTTTCCTGAACTACTGGAAATCGACTTCTGAAGAAGATTTCGTGCTGACCGCCTTGAATCCAGAGCCAACGGTAGATCAGGAATTGCAGTTCTCAGAGGCCTGCGCCGTGATTGATGTCTTCAAGACAGGCGAGCTGTCAGAGCATGAAACCGATTACTATCTGAACTGGCTAGAGACTCAATTCCCTGAGAGTAACATCAGCGATCTGATATTCTGGCCCGACGAATGGTTCGGGGATGCGTCGCTGTTCCGGGATCCGGGTGGTGCCTTTCGTCCCGGGTCTGAGCTCACCTCAGAGCAGATGGTGGGTTATGCGATGGCTCGTTGCGGTCGCAGTCTGCCGGGAAGCCCCGACGATCTGGTCCTGCCACACCCTCTGCCCCCGACAGGGTAAGGTTCGGTTTCAACTTTAAGCAGGACGGTCAACTTATTAAATATCCTGCGATACTGATCTGCTGTGAAGCTTGTTGTTGCGATGCTGAAATACGCTACCAATCTGCCTCAGGCGTCCGTTTATTGTTGATTCTGCCCGTGAAATATTGGATAACAGGGGTAACTCAAACATTCTCGCCTGAAGTTCTGCAACTTCATTCCCTCCATTAAATTGCTGATTCATAAAGGAAGCGCACCTGTGATGCTAAACTTAAAGACCAAGCTGACGCTCATGTTGTCTGCCTGTCTGTCACTGTCGACAGTCTCGGCGGCGGAAAACTCTGACGACGCAAATAAACTTTCCACCGCGGAAAAGAAAAGTGGCTGGAAGCTGCTGTTTGACGGCAAGTCCACCGACGGCTGGAGAAATTATCAGAAAGACAGCGTCAGTGATGGCTGGAAGGTCAAGGACGGTGTGCTGACCCGCGCTGAAAAAGGGGCCGGCGACATCATCACTGATGATGAGTTCAAGTACTTTGAACTCTCACTGGATTACAAGATCTCCCCAGAGGGGAACAGCGGACTGATGTTCCACGTCACCGAAGAAGAAAAAACTCCCTGGCGGACCGGTCCCGAAGTGCAGATCCAGGATAACGTTGACGGACACGACCCTCAGAAAGCGGGGTGGCTCTATCAGTTGTACAAACCGGCTCCTCCCCGGACAGGTACCGAAGAGGAAAAAAGTAAGCCAGCCGATGCCACACGTCCGGCCGGTGAGTGGAACAACCTGTTCCTGCGAATCGGCCCCGATCGTTCCGAAGTCGTGATGAACGGCATTCGCTACTTCCGCTTCAACAAAGGGAGTGCCGACTGGGACAAACGGGTGGCTGACAGCAAGTTTTCCAAGTTCCCGAAGTTCGGCAAAGCAGAGAAAGGACACATCTGCCTGCAGGACCATAACGACCTCGTCTCCTTCCGTAACATTAAAATCCGGAAGCTTGCCGACGACGGTTCCGCGCCGGACCCAAGTGATGGCGAACTGGCAATCAAAGGGGTTCCCGCGTTTCCCGATCTGAAATGGGAAGGCTGGGAAGCCGTCAATGAAGAGACCGGTAAGGTTGTTCCACTACGGCCCATGGTCGTCAAGAGTGCCGGTGATGGCACCGACCGCCTCTTCGTCGCTACTCAGCGGGGCATGATCCACACCATCGATCCCAAGTCACCTAAACAGGCGAAGCTGTTCCTCGACATTCGCGAGGCAGTCGCCCCCTGGAAGAAAAATAACGAAGAGGGGCTGCTCGGCCTGGCGTTCCATCCCGACTTTGCCAGGAACGGACAGTTCTTCGTCTACTACACGGCTGAAGGAATGCCGCGGAAATCGAAGATCTCCCGCTTCCAGGTTTCCGCCAGTGATCCTAACAAGGCCGATCCGAAGAGCGAAACCGTGATCATGGAAATCGATCAGCCGTTCGGAAACCATAACGGCGGTTCGATTGAATTCGGCCCCGATGGATATCTCTACATCGGTCTGGGTGACGGCGGTTCCGGGAACGATCCGCTGGGTAACGGCCAGAACCTGGAAACCCTGCTCGGTTCTATTTTGCGAATCGACGTCGATCACCAGGAGGACGGCAAAAACTATGCGATCCCCGCGGACAACCCGTTCGTCGATCGTGCCAAGGCCCGCCCGGAAATTTACGCTTACGGACTGCGGAATGTCTGGCGGCTGAATTTCGATCCCAAGACCGGAACGCTTTACGCTGGTGAGGTCGGACAAGAACTGTGGGAAGAGATCAACATTATCAAAAAGGGTGGTAACTATGGTTGGAGTGTGCGTGAAGGCACACACAACTTTGGTAATAGCGCCGAGACCGCGCAGGAGAAACCGATTGCCCCGATCTGGGAATACGATCATGGTATCGGTCGCTCTGTCACAGGCGGTACCGTGTACCGCGGCAAGAAGCTGCCTGAACTGGACGGCATGTACGTTTACGCCGACTTCGTCTCGGGCAAAATCTGGGCGCTCAAATATGATGAGCAAGCAGGCGAAGTGACCAAGAACCTGCGTCTCTCCACCAGCACGGTTCCCGTGATGGCTTTCGGCACAGACGCAGACGGTAATCTGTACTACTGCGTCGAAACCGTCAAAGGGGGCGAAGGAATCTTCCGGCTCGAAAAAGAGCAGCCGGCAGTAAGAAACTGATTTAATAACTGGTGCCAGGTTCCCGTGTGGAGCCTGGCACTTTTTTGTTTGCCCTCAGAGTGACCGCATTCACCAGCGCCACTCAGCGCTGGTTGAATTCCTGGGCCCAGTTGCGGACGGCTTTTCTGATTTGCTTCTGATCGAAGGCGGCGAAGCCGAGGACCATGCCTGGGACCTGCTCCGGTTCCCGCGCATACATGCGGACGGCATGATTTCCATACCGACGCGGTTGGCCTGATTACAGGTATCCAGCTCCGCGCGGTTGCCCTGAGCAGTTGCCTGTTACTGTTAACCTTTGCGTTGTGCATGACATTCGGCACCGGCCCCGAAGGGCCGCTCTCGTTCTCCGTCTGGACGGCATCGGCGGCCTCCCTGCTGCTGGCCACTCATCCACAATTACGCACGCCGGCTGCTGCTTAGATAGACTTTGTATCACAATACTCGCTGCGCATCATGGTTTTCAGATTCTCTGCTTGGTCGAAGCAACGCTGTCTTTTATAATACAGCAGAGTGGCATCAGACAGTGGCTGTCACAACCAGTCTCATATTTCGTCAACGCTGATGACATGATACATGCCTCCTGCCGGCGAGTTGTCACATGATCTCCCTGGAAATTCTACAAACGGTTTTTCTCGTTTTGCTGTTCATCGCCGGTGCTTCAAGTATTCGACTCTTGATTCTGTTGAAACAGGCTAACTGCTGGCAGCCGGTGAAGGCATTTGGCTTTAAAATCTATAACTGGGGATTTCACGGGAGTATCGCGCATTTCTGGAAACAGCGTGCGCAAGTCGATGCGGTCATCAGGAAGAAGATCTACTTTCATCTGGTATTTGGCCCACTCTGCTTTATGATGACAGTATTGATGTTGCTGTTGTCTGCATTTAAGGCCCCGACTCCGTGAAAGTCTGTCATGATTCCGCATTCGAGTTCTGACAAACCGTTCGCACGCGTGATGTATGGCGTCTTCTTCGTCATCGGCGTCGCTGTGATCTATTTCGCCGCCCTGTTCCGAAAAGATGCCTGGCTGATTCTGGCGATCACGTTCGCGCTGTATGGGATCTTCAGAGTTGCGGGGAGGTTGCCGGCCGGCTTATCGGAGGTAGCCATTCTTAAACTGGAGAAAGTAACTTTCTACCTGTTTGTGGTGAGTGCCCTCAGTCTGGTCGGGTATTGTTTCTGGGCAGAGATTATTCCCGTGAAGTTCCTGGGTTGACAGGCAAGAGGCAACATTCGCAGCTGTTCCTGACGAACTGCTGTTTCATTTCCACTTCACTGTAGATCGGCTGTGAATTCCATGCCTGTTTCCAACGAGACCCTGATACGCATTGCACATGCAAGCGTGATGAAGGATATGCTCTTCTCTCAATCCCTGGATCATTGGCAACGCCAGAATCGGGAGGATCATTCGGTTCAGACAACTCCAGGCCGCCACGACACTACCAGTTTCAGAGGAGTCCCTATGATGGTCATTGAAGGGGACTGTAATGAGGACCTGGAGGCAGATGAGGGGGGCCTGATCCATATCTACGGGAACCTGAATGCGACTATTGAAGTCAAAGGCATTTCGGAGATCATTATCACCGGTGATGCAGGACCACAGGCGGAAATCAGAGCGGATGGAAGCTGCCACATTTTTATCGGAGGGCGTTTCACCGGCAGACTTCATTCTATTGACTCCCTGAAAGTCTGGATTGAATCCGACTTCGATGGGATTCTAAAAACCGGCGCGCCTCACACTGAGATTTACGCCGGCGGGAACTTCCATGGCGAGATTCTGCCTGCTGAGAAGGGGGCATTGCTCGGGCTGACTGTGGTGGGTTTCGCTTCCCAGCATTCACTTAACAGAATCAAGGATTACAATTACACCCAATTTCATGCGTCGATTGGAATCAGTGATGTGGCACCCGGGTTGTACCCCCAGACAGAATACTATCGACGGATCTCCAATCGAAACAGTTACAATCGCTGGTGTGTGCGAACAGAGAGGCAACCGGTAGAGTGATAATCCCACCGATTCCATTTCGATCTTCATGACTTGAGTCTAGAGGAGATGGAAGACACTACCACTGGCACCTGATACACTGAGTAATCAGCAGAAATAAATAGATTGACGGTCCACACCGTCCCCCACAACATTGATCCCGTTTTTCGATTCAGGAATTCAAAATGAAAAGACGCTCGCTGCTGTTCCTGTTTGTACTCTGTTTCGCTGTTCCTGCTTTCGCTGCAGACAAGCCGAATGTGCTGTTTATTGCGGTCGACGATTTGCGGCCCGAACTGGCCTGTTATGGGAAGCAGCACATTCATTCGCCGAACATCGACAAGCTGGCGGAAAGCAGTACGCTATTTGAGCGAACCTACTGCATGGTCCCTACCTGCGGGGCTTCGCGGGCGAGTCTGATGACCGGAATTCGCCCGGCCCGTAAGCGGTTCGTCAACTTTCTGACCTGGGCCGACCGCGATGCGCCGGGCATCACAACCATGAACACGCAGTTCAAACAGAACGGCTATTACACGGTTTCCATGGGGAAGATCTTCCATCACCCCCAGGACAGTGCACAGGGCTGGTCGGAGCCGGCCTGGCGTCCCAAAGGCGTTGCCTGGTATCAGCGGCCCGAAAATCAGAAACGGCACGAGGAGCGACAGAAACAGGGCAAACGAAAGGCCAAGGGGCCCGCATGGGAATCAGCCGACGTCCCCGATAACGCTTACGCGGATGGCGTGCTCGCCGAACAGGCGATTTCGAAACTGCAGCAGTTGAAAAAGCAGGAGCAACCCTTCTTCCTGGCCGTCGGTTTCTTCAAGCCACACCTCCCCTTTATCGCGCCGCAGAAATACTGGGACCTGTACGATCACGATAAGATTCAGCTGCCCGAGAATTATAAAGTTCCACAGGACGCACCGGAGGAATCGATTCATAATTCGGGCGAGCTGCGGGCTTACGCGGGTATTCCCCGCAAGGGACCCGTGTCCGAAGAGACCGCCCGCAACCTGATTCACGGCTACTATGCCTGTGTGAGTTACACCGACGCCCAGATCGGTAAGCTGCTGGCGGAACTCGATCGACTGGAACTGAGCGACAATACAATCGTCGTACTCTGGGGCGATCATGGCTGGAACCTGGGCGATCATACACTGTGGTGCAAACACAGTTGTTACGAAAGTTCGCTGCAGATTCCCCTGCTCGTCCGGGCGCCGGGCATCCAGGGTGGACAGCGGCGGTCGGCGTTGATCGAAACGATTGACGTCTATCCTTCCCTCTGCACGCTGGCGGGAATTCCGCTACCCGAACATCTGGCGGGACAGAGCTTTGTCGAACTGATGCGGAATCCGGATACGAAATGGAAAGAGGCTGCTGTGAGCCGCTTCCGCAACGGGGACACGATTCGCACTGATGCGCTGCGTTATACCGAATACACCAACCCCAAAGGGAAACGGACGTCACGCATGCTCTACGATCACAGTTCCGATCCACTGGAAAACCAGAATGTGGCGGAGAAACGAACCGACGAGAGTCAAACGCTGTCGAAACAGTTAAACCAGATTAAAGGTCGCGACGGGAAGCCTGGCGGAAAGTGATTACATCCGTATGATGGATTATCGTGTCATCTTAAGACGCGTGGGGCTGGCCTGGATTGGCTTTGGTCTGCTTGATATCGGGTTGATGATCTACTGCCTGATGCAGCGCCAGAACTATTCATCCAGCTTCAATCTCTTTGCTGTCATCCTGGGTCTGTTTTTATATCGAGGGAGCCTGGGAGCAACTACGCTGGTCACCTGGTTCTCCGCGTTCATGCTGATGCTGTTTGCCGGCGGACTGCTGCTGGCACCCCTGTTGCAACCCGTGGGACTGCTGGTCAGCCTGATTCGCCTGCACCCCGGACAGTGTCTCCTGTTGGGAGTCTATTATGCAACGATGGTTGGCTTGATGATCTGGACTTATCGGCAGATGCGTTCAATGCCGGTACTGGAAGCACGTCGGGAAAGTGGTCGTCGTACCGGCAGACCGCAGTCCGCGTTTCTGGCAGGTTTTCTATTGGTTGTACTCGTAGGCGTGCTGTTCAATGTCCTGCTTAAAGGTTCTGCAGGAACCAAAGCTGTGGAACTGGCGCGACAGAAACTGGGACCAGACTATCAATATGCCATTCAGTCGATCCGTGTGAGCGGAAAAGCACACAGTGGTGTTGTCGCCGCTTACAATGCGCAGGAGGTCAAGTATGTTCCTGTGTTCTGGAACGAGTGAAATAAGCCATCAGACTTTAATCTACTTCCGTCCCGCGTCAGTTCTCGTTATTCACTTCCAGTTCGAGATAGCCTTTGCGGTCGATGAAGACTTTGTAGAGGCTGTGGGCGCCGTGCCAGCTGGGGAGTCCGCTGCGGACCGTCAGACATTGATCGTGGGTGCCATCGATTTCGAGGGTGCGACTGCCGCACAGATCGACGCGGGCTTCGATCCGATGTTTCTGTGGATTGATTTCAGAGTGAAGTGTTTCACCCTCCGCGATGGAGCCGATAGAAACGCCGTCCACCAGAATTGAAAACTTGCGCATCTTGTCGGCACAACCGGGTTCACGTTTGACTGTGAGTTTCGACATGACAGGACCTCCCTCTCTGCAGCAAACAGAATTCGCGTATGAATTACATTTGTACGATTGAGTTGGCGTCCTTCTATTTTAGGCAGTCCCTGTCCGGGTTTCCAGAAAAATCAACCATGGCTAATTGCAGCTTTCGATAAACCGTAATCTGCCAACAGCTTACCGGGCCTGAGGAGCGGGCGGTAAATTGGTCTGCGGTACAATCTGAATCGCGTTGAACATGGAATAATCGCTGTCCGCACGGAAACTGGTCAGGGTCAGTTCCTGGCCCGTCTTGATGTCAAAATCGAAGCTGACGTACTGCACGCCTTCACGGTACGGCTGATTGCGATAGTTCCAGGTGCCGTCACTGGCGGTTGCTTTCTGACCGATGACGCGATCACCGACTTTGAGTTCGATTTTCGCGTTCTGGTTTGGTGCATCGCCGTGCGCGAAGACATAGATTTTGTATTTCCCGCCCGGCAGATCGAGTACCCTGGTCTGCAGATCGACACAGCGGCAGTTGTGATAGATGTAGCCCTGAAAGATGCCGGACTGGCCCTTGATGCCCCACTCACCATCGTGCCGGGTGACACGCAGGCGAACGGTACTGGGTGTGGCATCGCTGTACCGTGTGTAGTCAACCGCGGTTGTGCCGAGGTCAACCATGTTCCAGATATCCTGTGGACGCCCCACGACGCCATCGTAGTTTCCGATTCCCGGATCGTGGGCGAAGACGATATTCAGTGAACGGACCGCGGGACGGTTCTCTTCGAACACCCGGGGTTCCTGTTTTCCGTTTCTGAGCATGACCTTGCCGGGAGGCTCAGGAAGTGCTTCCTGAATGCTGACCTTCGCCGGGGACTGTTGTTGGACAGGGACCTTCGGAAGGACATCCGCTGGCCCGCCCGGAACGGATTTCTCGGGAGCAGTAGTTTTCGCCTCTGTCTGCATGGGAGGCACCAGCGATTCCGCACGCGACTCGACCTGTGGCGGTTGCGGACTGGAGTTTTGCGCCTGGACGGAAGCGGTGAAGACAATCGGAAAGCCAGCCAGTAGACCCGTCAGCGCGACAAAGGTGAAGCTGAGTGCCAGCCGCGTGCGGAAGCTGACCGGACGTCGGTCCCGGGTCTCCTGCAGAATGGACTTCAGGCGGCGGGAAAACCCACTCTCTGCGGCCAGCGAGGCGGTTGTCAGTTTCAAGCTGCGACTGGATCGAAACGCGGAGACCACCTGCAGCAGTTGATCTGCATAGTCAGACGCCCGGGTGCCGTGCTGCAGGACGATGTCATCGCAGGCATGTTCGCGTTCGAGATAGAGTTTCCGCGAGGCGAACCAGACCAGGGGATGAAACCAGTAGCAGGCATGTGTCAGTTGCACGAGCAGCTGCCAGAGACAGTCGCGTCGGGCCACGTGTGCCAGTTCGTGCAGCAGGGCACAGCGGACTTCCTGTTCCGTCCAGTTCTGAGCTTCGCGGGGCAACAGAATCGATGGACGCCTTACACCCCACGTCATGGGGAGCGAACGTTGATCGGTCTTAAACAGAGTGACCGGCTGAGAGCAGTTCAGTTCACCGCGACATTGTTGCAGCAGATCGAAGAGCGGCCCCTCTGTGATGATGTTACATTGTCTGCTGAAAGCGTGGAGACGAAACTGCAGCAGCGCCAGTCGAACCAGCATCACCAGAACTCCCGTCAGCCAGATGGCATTCCAGTGAATGCCGACACGCGGGAGGGATGCTGCGCTGTCTTGTGCGTTCTGAAGTTGTGTATTACCGGCCGCTGGAAGCGTCATATAGTCGGCAGGCTGTGCTGTGACTTCGGGTAATGATCCGGGTATTGTCTGTTGTGTGTTGCTGGTCACGGGTGTGGAGAAGGACGCTGCTGTTTCCTGAGTCGCGAGAGTTGGTCGCGTCAGCTTGGGCATACTTCCGTTGACGAAGATTAAGGCGAGCACCGCCAGCAGGGCGCCGCTCCAGACAGTGTGACGAACGGCTGCACTGGCCTGTCGCAACAGTCGAGTGGCGACCAGTGCGACGAGCAAGATAACAGTCGACTTGATAATCAGGTCCAGCAGGAAATCAGGCTGCCCGATGAACGGAATGTATTGCAGAATCGTTTGCATCGCTTAGTTTCCTTTTTCTCGAGCTGCTTTAATCAGTTTGACCATTTCGCGTAATTCGTCGTCCGAGAGGGCTTCGTCATCACTGGCGAGCTGTGCTGCCAGGGCCTGCTTAAAGGAACCATCAAAGAAAGTCTGAACGACATGTTTGAGGGCTTTGGTGCCTTCCGGACGTCGGGGAGACGTGGGGGCGTAAACAAATTCACGGCCCTGCTTGTGCCGCTGGATCAGCGACTTGTCCATCAGGATGCGGAGCATGGTGCGAATTGCAGTGGGGGTGGGCGGACTGGGCAGATCACTCTGGATCTCCAGCACGGTCGCTTCCCCGCGCGAATAAAGCGAATCCATGATCTGGCGTTCCCGCCGACTGAGTTGGGCCTGTTGTGACATGGGCTGTTCCCTGTGCATGGCAGCAATTGTTACGCTAATTTTTTAGCGTTTCTGTAAAGCGGCGTCAATACGAAAAGCTAATTTTTTAGCGAATACATTTTTCCAAGTGTGAGATGCGTTCCTCGGGTTACGGAATGTAAAGCATCTAACCCGAGTCTATCTCACTGGTTATAGATCACAGGCATCTGCCCCTGCCACTGTTGCCAGGTTTCGTCGTGGGTCACCAGTTCTGCCATAAAATGCGCTACGTTGATACGGCTGGTCTTGCCGGGGTTGAAGATTGCACTGCGCGTTGGTGAAGGGAAAAGGTCATACGCAGTGACTTCATCCAGATTGATCAGGGAATCGGGGCGGACGGCGGACCACTGAATACGATCATGGTTCTGACCGATCTGCGTGCGCAGGTAGTCGGCGGCCTGTTCGTTATCCCGATGCGGAGGGACCAGAGTGCGGATGAGACTCACCACGCAGCGCTGGGCGAACGAGACCGGCTCCACGAGATCGCGGTTACTGTTGCCCGCGGTATTCATGAGCACCACGCGGACAGGCTGCGTGGTACCTGTGTCAGGAACTGCTGCGCACAGCCTGCGGATTGTATCGGTGACGAGCAGCCTCGGTTTGCCGAAGATTCCTTTGAAGGTCATGTTATGCCCCAGGCAGGAAGCGAGCGCGGTACAGTCTGCGACATGACGCGCCAGTTCATCGGGACTCAAGTCAAGCACGCTGGCCTGGATTTCGGTGAAGTCGGGATGTGTGGTGATGAACTTATTGAACATACCGGTCCGGCGCACGAGTGCTTTCACGGGTTCGTTCCGTTTGAGTAACTGCTCCACGAGCAGCCGTCCGGTGGCACCGGTAGCGCCGACAACGAGGGTAGTCATACTATGAATCTTTCACTGGGATTGCAGTCGGATCGCCTGCTGAGCAAACTACCCACGCCGTTCGTCACTGTTGCGGAATGAATTTCAGTTCTGCGAGCCATTCCAGGGACTGTTTCTGCCAGGCATCCCAGGAGGGACCTTTGTAGCCGTTGAGGCCGTGTCCGCCATCGGGGAGTTCGAGCAGTTTGGATGGAATCTGTTTTTCCTGCAGGGCTGCATACAGTGCCTGGCTGTTTTTGATGGGCACCGGTTTGTCGTCGACCGCGTGGGCCAGAAAGATTGGCGGTGTCTGGTCGGTAACCTGTTTTTCATTCGAGAAGAGTTCGATCATCTCAGCTGTGGGTTCGGGACCGAGCAGGTTGTTTTTCGAGCCGCCATGTGTGGTTTCTCCCATGGTGACGACGGGATAGACGAGAATCGCGAAGTCGGGACGGGAGCTTTGTCGGTTGATCGGATCCTGAGCCTGGGAATCGCCGGCATCAAAGTGTGTGGCGGCAGTGGAGGCGAGGTGACCACCTGCGGAGAAGCCCATAATGCCGACCTTCGCAGGATCGATGCCCCAGTCTTTCGCATGCGCGCGAGCCATGCGAATCGCCCGCTGGGCATCCATCAGTGGCACAAAGGAGCGACCGTCGGGCATGCGATACTCGAGGACGATCCCCGTCACGCCATGCCTGTTGAGCCAGGCAGCGATGCCGTGCCCTTCTCCGCCGGTGACGACGCGCTGATATCCGCCGCCGGGACAGATGACAATGGCAGCACCGTTCGGTTTTACGGGGCGATGCAGCGTGAGTTTCACGTCTGCCTCTTCGAACTGTTCAGCACCAACCGGGGCCTTGCCGTCCCAGAGGGAGAAGACTTCGGGGGGCAGACTGGTCTCTGAGGCGGCATTGGTTTCGTCGTCGGGAATGAGCAGCGTTGAGAGTACCTGGGCATAGACGCGGTGCCCGAAATCGTTGGGATGATTCACGCCGTTACCGGTCAGGTCCCAGTCCTGTTTGTGTTTGAAGAACTCGGTCCAGAGGGAGGTCATGTCGGCCAGAGCGACTCCCCTTTTTGTAAGTTCCGCCAATGCGTCGCGATACTGGGGAAACAGTTCGTGTTTGAGTCGGATCCAGTCCCGGTTCCCCAGCATGGGTGCCACCAGAATGAATTCTGCCCGGGGCTGTTTTTTCTGAATCTGTTCGATCAGCGCTTTGGTGTTGGCTTTAAATTCTTCCGCGGAACGACCGGCTGAGTCATTCATCCCAAAAGCGATGATGACCAGGTCGGGGTCGGCTTTGACGACTTCGTCAACTTGTGTCAGCCCCCACTTTGTGTCTTTGCCGCCGACGGACAAATTGGTCAATGCGATCCGGTTCTGATAGTGGTGCTGCAGATTCTCCTGAAGCAGTCCAAAGAATGCCGGCTGGAAGGGAGCTCCCCCGGCCCAGCCCGAGGCATTGCAGCCGGTGGAGATGCTGTCGCCCAGCAGGACGATGGAGGTCGTGTCGTGTTTCTGCAGTTTCTTGATCGTACGGGGCAGCGCTTTAGTATTAAAGACCGGTGCGATCTTACTCCAGTCGACGGGTGCGTGGGTATAAGTGATGCAGGTCTGCAGGTCGTGGTATTCGAGTTGTCCGCCGAAGAAGATTTCGCCGTGGCCATCGCGGTGCGTCAGCTTATGCCGTTGTGAGTTCGCAGGGCGCCGCATCTGGGTAGGAAACTTCCAGACGATCCGTGTGTTTTCGGGGAGTGTGATTTCGCGCGAACCGGGTTTCCAATGGTAGTCGCGACCTTCTTCGTAAGTAATGTCTCCCGCGCTGTTCGTAATCTTGAGCACTTTCTGTGCTGGGAACAGTAGCGAAGCTTTGGTTTGACCCGTTCTCAAATCACGAATAAACAGCACCGATTCGCCGCGAACGGTATCGCCTTTCCAGACCGGTTCGAGCAGTTCCTCTGAGAACTGCCATTGTGGTGATGCGGGTTCAGCTGCGTGAGTGAGAGACGTCAAAGAGATCAGGGTCAACAGACTGAAGACCAGTGTTAAACAAACAAAGGGGCGACGCGCGGTGGAAATTGGCTTGAGCACGGGAATCTCCATTAGTGAGGACTCTGAAGAACGTTCACAGGTGTTTGAGAATAGCCTTTATTATAGCTGTGGACATCCCCTGTGTCTGCTCATTCTCAAAGAAGAGTTGCCCGGGAATCGAGAAGAATTCTCTTAGGATCTGCAGCTTGACCCGGTATGATAAATGTACCTTTCCCTTAAGTGCTCAAACGGGAACTCTCAGTTTCAAACCCAGATTCTCCTATTCAACGGGCTCCTCATGATTCATTTCCGTTCTGTGTTCTTAACGATGCTGATGATCCTGCTGGTAGACAACGCTGCTGTAATGGCAGATGCGGAGAAGAAATCTGAACTTGAGCTGAAGATCACCGAGCCCCAGCTGGATAATTCGGACGTGGAATGGGAAGGCAATTTCTTTGGGTTCTATCCACGCATTTCCCGGCGGGCGACGCGGTTTGCGAAAAACATTTCCCCGGAAGATAAAAACTGGCTGCTGAAGAATCTGAAACATAAAGACCGGACTGCAATCTGTCATCTGCTGCTGATCGAGTACTGGGGACCACCTGCCGCAGAGGGTGAGATCAAGCACTCACTCTCCGCCTGGTACGGACTGACGGCAGAACTGCAGGCCTCCGGTGAAATACGCTATGACGAGGCAGACCGAGAAAAACTATTCAAGCTCTGGACCAAAGTGTTGTCCGACCCCAAAAACAGATTTAAGCACGGTAAAGGTGTTCTGCTGGATCCGTTTAAACGGAAAACGAAAAAACAGTCGAATGATCAGTAAACCAGACCCATTAATTTTACCGGATCTGGTTTTTCGATACCTCTAACTGCCATTCGTCCTCGGGATCGAGTTGCTCGCGACAGGCTTTGCCCTGCAGCCACTGGCGAGCCTGTTTGCTGTCGAGGAGGTAGGTATCCCAGAAAGCAGTGGTGACGGCGAGAATCGATTTGTGGTGGTTGGGATTCCGGCGCGCCAGACCGCGGCGCTGTCGTCCGTCTGAAAACGCGGAGTGTTGCGCGTCGAACAGGACGAGTTCGTATTTGTCGATGCTGTCCGGCAGGCCCTGATAGACTTCGCGGCGGTCGGCGACGGTAGTGTCGTTAATGGGTGAGGTATCTTTGGTGCCAGTGAGTAACATCCAGGGTATCGAAACCTGTCCGAAGGAGTCTGCAGGTTCCGCCCGACCGTGAATGCTGGGGCTGAACATGACAGCGGCTTTGATGCGGGGATCGGTATAACGTTTTCCCAACAGCCGCCAGGACTGACCGCTGACGCCCTGCGTGGTCACTGCTCCATAAGAGTGGCCCGACATGCCGACGCGGTTGAGGTCCATTCGCTGATGAAACTGATGTTGTGAATCACCATTCCAGCGGGCGAGCTGATCGAGGACGGCACTCACATCCTGGTAACGGTCGACGGTATTCTGCAGAGTGGTCGCGGACTTGAGTGCCCGCAGCCGCTGCAATGCGGGGACGTCTTTCCAGACCGCTTCATCACTGCCGGCGTGCTGCAGGTAGACCACGACATAGCCGCGGGCCGACCAGTGCTCTCCCAGATATTGTGAGCCGGTACGGGCGCCTCCCAGACCGTGACTGAATAACAGAACGGGAGCCGGCTGTTTCTTCCGGGGGAAATAAACCCGCAGGGGAATATCGCGATTTCGACTTTGATCCTGCATGGTGAGATCAATGGGAGCCGCGGATTTGCCCGACTCAGTTTTTAGGGGATCGTACTGTGCCGCCTGCGTGACAGAGATCAGTGAAAACAGGAGCCCTGAATAAAGCAACCACAGAGAGGATCGTAAGACTTTCATGCTCTTCTCTTTCGACGGAAACAACATCTACCTGGCAAAAGTAAGCGGCTTACTGATTGAACACCAGCGATCATAGCATGTCTCTGAAAGATAACGGGAATCGTGCGGATTCAAATCAAATTTGGCAGCAGACCTCAATATTAAACATTATTAATAATTAATGGGATTAAACGAATAATCAGGTTGACCACTAATACACAAATTCACATACTAATCTCAGACATGGTCTTCTCCGTGTCTGGCACCCTTCACCCCAACACGTTCGATGTGATTCACAACGAGAACAAAAGCTCTAAAAAACAGGCACAATACATTTCTTCCTAAACTTTACGAACAGTTTTGGCAGGTCCTGCCAATTCTGAAAGAGGGTGCGCTATGCTTTCGCGTTTGTTACGTTTGTCAGGGTCGATTTTACACGGACCATCAGGATTATGTGTGTTTTTATTCGCGTTCCTGACGGGGCTGCTGCTGTTGTTAAATCACCTGATTTTTGTCGATGCAGAAGGGGTCACACTCATACCGGCGAATAAGAACATTCGGGGAATGGGGCCGGTGACACGCGAACTGATTGAACTGACCCAGGATATTGACTGGATCAAAAACCCGGAAAAGAAGAAACGGGTGTTTGAGTTGAATTCCCGTCTGACGGATCCGGAGCGACAGAATAAGCCTTACATCGACCCGGTGCCCTACCCGGTTCAAGTCGACTGAGTGAATTCGAATGGATGTCTCTCAGTCTTCACCTGTGACACGATCCCGGTACGCTTTCCAGCCTGCGAAACCTTGCTGCAAAAAGGCGCCCAGGTCTTCAGCAGATGTAAGAACAAGCACATCAGGCCAGCGGGAAGCAACCCGATCTGCCACTTCGCGCGAGGTGACCAGCGGGCGCGTCTCTTCCATCGCGGGGAGCATTACCATGTTTCCCGCCTCGGCTAGAGCATAAAGCACGTTGAGAATTTCCGTGCTCAGTCCACGCAAGGCAGCCATGCCTCCCGAGACATCTGCATCGGAGTCCAGGTGATCCATGAAAAGTTCAAATCCGGAACCATCGGAGAAATTAAACTGGTAACAGTTGGAGTCCAGTGGCAAGGTCGCTCCATGAGACGTCAGCAATTCGCGTAACGCATCACGGTCGGCCGGTGAAAGGGACTCCCCCACCGGCTTCTGCATGACTTCGCCAGTAAAAGGATTCACGGCTTCCTCGGTCTGATCACTGAGGCGAGACGTCTGGAAGAAAATATCAAAACTCATGAGAGTTCCTTTGGCTTCTGACGGGGAAGAGTGGCCTGCCTGGTTCAGGTTAGCAATCTTTTTGTGTGGTTTCAAAAACTGCCACGATTTGCCGAAATGATAAATCACGAAAGTCTCGAAAATCAAGCCGTCCTTTTTTAAGCCCATTCAGCGTTTCAATGCTTCACAGATTCGGTCCAGATCTTCACTTGGTGACTCTTGGCGGGCGCAGCGGAATACATGGGACATCCGCTTGCGCATTTCGTTGGTAATCGTGACGAATTGCCCGCTTTGCTGGATGAGATCCAGTAGCCAGTCGACGCCTCCATACTGCAGCAGTTCCCAGGGATCGTTGTGGACCATTAACTCGATAACCTGCTGGCCAATATCCTCATACTCGGTCTGAATTCCTGCGAAGCTGGTGCAGTAATCATCTCCGGTAATATAGCAGCGATCGCCCATCCAACTGCCTACCAGCGGATGGTCTTTCACGCCGGTTGCGTATTCGTTTTTGTCGAGTAGCAGATAGCTGAATGCCCGGGAACCAATATTATGCCCCACCGCATATTGCTTGATGTCTCGTCCCGATGGATCGATACAGAAATATTGAGATCTGGTTTCGTTGACGTAGTAATAATAGACGCCCATGAAAGTCATTCTCCCGAAAGTCTGTTGAGAACTGAATCACGCAAGAAAATTCAGGTAAAAGCCAGGTGTCCCAGAAACTGAGCATGTGATACTAACACCTGGAGATGATATTATGACCAGCTGCGGCCTGCGTCAGGCACCGCGCATAAAAAAATCGCGAGTGAATCGCGATTTTTTTTGTCCCGGTTTCTGATGGCAGTGTGCGAGACAGAATCTCGTAAGTCCATTACCAGAGGGGGTTTAAAAGTCGGGGCGACACGATTCGAACGTGCGACCTCTTGCTCCCAAAGCAAGCGCTCTAGCCAAGCTGAGCTACGCCCCGTGACTTGTTAGTGGCACAGTTTAGAGAGACACGGAGAAGCCGTCAATGGTTCTCACTATTCTCTTCATAAAATAGGCCGGCTGAATCGGTTGGAAGGATTCCAACGGAAATGACACGAATATTTAAGACTAGATCAGCATTCAGCGGGCAGATCTTTAATGAAATTCCCGCGAACACCAAATGGAGCCCCTTTTCGCCTGATAAATGGGTTGGAACAGGGTTTCCCACCCTTTATGCCTCTTGTTCGAACAGATCGCGCACCAGGCCGATGGGGGTCTGGGCGAGATGATCGTTCATTGCCTGGGCGGCTGCTTCCGGATCTCCGGAGGCGAGGGCCTGGACGATGCGCAGGTGCTCTGCGTTTTCTTCCATGCGGTCGTAGTCTTTGACGTTCTGCCGTTTGTTGTGACGGACCTGTCTGAGTGTGCGATGCAGGGCTTTGTAGCGGCTGATTTCGAGCACCAGCCGTTCGCTGTCGCAGGCGCGGTAAATGAGTTCATGCAGGTAGTCGTCCCATTCCTGGGTCTTTTCCGACCAGACCACGGTCCGCTTGGCAGTAGAAAGCTCGGTGAAGATCTGTTCCAGCTGGGCGAGTTCGTGGGGTGTGATGTGGCCGCAGGCACAGCGGGCGGCTTCACTTTCGAGGATGCGGCGGACCTGACAGATTTCGCGAAGTTCCCTGGCACCGAAGTTCCGCAGGACGGCGCCCCGGTTGGGATAGATATCGACGATGCCGATGCCTTCCAGTTCGACGAGTGCCTCGCGCACCGGGGTGGCACTGACGTTCCATTCGCGGGCGAGGGACTGGACGGTCATCCGCTGGTTGGGCTGGTATTCACCCTGAAAAAACTTGAGCAGGACCTGCTGAACCAGGGTCTGGCGACGGGATCCGTGCATTAACTCTTTTGAAACAACTGCAGCCATTCACTTTTACTCTTTGAAATTAAATTTACTTTTCGGTCGTGTAACTCAACTCACTCACACTTTTCAGGCCAGGATCTCTTTCACGACGGTCCCTTCTACATCGGTGAGTCGGCGTTCGAGGCCGTTGTGATAGAAGGTCAGGCGTTCGTGATCCAGTCCGAGCAGGTGGAGAATCGTCGCGTGGAAGTCGTGGACGGTGACGACATTGTCGACGGCCTTGTAGCCGAACTCGTCCGTGGCTCCGTAGGTAAAGGGGGCTTTGACGCCGGCACCGGCGAGCCAGCAGGTGAAGCCTTCGGGATTGTGGTCGCGACCGCTGGCCCCTTTCTGGAAGGTGGGCATGCGACCGAATTCGGTACACCAGACGACCAGCGTGTCTTCGAGCAGGCCGCGCTGTTTGAGGTCTTTGATGAGGGCTGCGGTGGGCTGGTCGAGGACCGGACCGTGGATGCTGTACTGATCCTTGATCTTTTTGTGTCCGTCCCAGTTGCTGACCCCTTCCCCGCCTGTCTGGTAGGCACCGTTGAAGAGCTGAACGAAGCGGACGCCTTTCTCAATTAAGCGGCGGGCGAGGAGACAGTTTTTCGCATAAGCCGCTTTGAGCTGGTTTTCGCTGTCATCGATGCCGTACATGTGCAGTATGCTGTCTGATTCCTGCGAGAGATCGCTGATCTCGGGGACACTGAGCTGCATGCGGGCAGCCAGTTCGTAGCTGGAGATGCGGGCCGCGAGTTCGGAATCGCCGGGGAAACGGGCCAGATGTTGTTCATTGAGCCTTTGCAGAAAACTGCGGGTGGCGCGATCGGTTTTTGCATCGATAGACACGGGGCGATCGAGGTTACGAATGGGCTGGGCGGCGTTGAAATCGGTTCCCTGGAAAGCCGCGGGGAGGAATCCGGGCCCCCAGTTATTGACGGAAGCCTGCGGCGTGCCGCGGGGATCGGGAATCGCGACGTAGGACGGGAGGTCCTGATTTTCGCTCCCCAGAGCGTAGCTGGTCCAGGCGCCCATACTGGGGAAACCGTCGAGGGTGAAGCCAGTCGACATGTAGTTTTCGCCCGGGCCGTGTGTGTTGGTCTTGCCTTTGATGGAATGCAGGAAGCAGATGTCGTCGGCCAGTTCCCCGAGGTGGGGCACCAGGTCGGAAATCATCTTGCCCGATTCGCCCCGCGGTTTGAACTTCCACGGACTCTGAGTGAGATTCCCCTGCTGCCCCTGGAAGGTGACGAGTTTGTCGCCGCCAGGCATCGGCTTGCCATGCATTTTGACGAGCGACGGTTTGTAGTCGAAGGTGTCCAGATGACTGCAGGCGCCGGAGCAGAAAATGACGATGACATTTTTCGCTGCCGCCGGGAAGTGGGCATCGCGGGGGGCGAAGGGTTTACCGGGATCGATTTCGGGCCGGATGGGTGCTTTGCCACCCACGGTCAACCGGGGTTCCTTCTCCGCGGCAAGCAGATGCTGTTCGGCGAGCATCGCGGAGAAGGCGATACTGCTCAAACCGCTGACTGTCTGACCGAGGAAGTTTCTGCGGTTAAGCAGATGACGATTCGCGGGAAACGGGTTTTGAGGAGCGCTCATGTGTGACTCTCAATGCCTGGTGAAGTTGACCTATTGAATAAACAGAAGCTCGTTACTGTTGAGCAGAGCCCGACAGAAGGCGGGCAGTTTTTCCGCCTGGATGAACTGGACGGAGTCGCTCAGTTCGGACTCGGTAGGGGGACGCGAATAACAGAGTTCGAAAGCCCGTTTAACCTGGGCCCGTTGATCGCCGGGATGTTCGCGTTCCAGACGCTGGGCGAACAGGTCGGCCTGTTGCAGCAGGAACCGGCTGTTGAACAGATTCAAAGCCTGCAGCGGCGTTGTGGAGCGACTGCGTTTGGCGACGGAGGTGGCGGCGTCGGGACAGTCGAACAGACCGAAGACGGAATCCTGTTCCATACGGACTTTGGTCATGTAGATCATGCGGCGCCAGTCAGCGGGACCGTAGTTTTTCTTGGGGTGATAGTGCCGCACGTTCTCTGCTTCGACTTCGAAAGCACTGAAACCGGGTCCGCCCATTTTCAGATCCAATACGCCGGTCACCGCGAGGATCGAATCGCGGATCGGTTCGGCTTCAAGACGGCGTGGCGGGAAACGCCACCAGAGCTGGGAGGCGGCATCAACTTTGAGTGCCCGGGGATTGGGTTGCCCTGACTGCTGATACGTGGCGGAGTTAAGAATCAGGCGATGAATGTGTTTGAGGGACCAGTCATGTGCGATCAGTTCCTGCGCGAGCCAGTCGAGCAGTTCGGGGTGCGTGGGTGGTACGCCGCCGGCTCCGAAGTCGCTGGGTGTTGTCACCAGTCCCTTACCGAAGTGGAACTGCCAGAGGCGGTTCACGATGACGCGGGCGGTCAGTGGATTCTCTGGAGAAGCGATCCACTCGGCCAGCCGTTTGCGGCGTTCGTTTTCGGGAGCAGTGGTACTCAGTTTCAGATCGGTAAAGATCTCGGGGGCATTGGGCGGAACCTGTTCCCGTTTGGCCAGGGGTTCGCCTCGATAGAGGCGGTGGGTCGGTCCAGGTGGCATGAATTTACCTGCATAGACGATGTCTGATTTCTGCAGGCGTTTGAGGTCGCCCTGTTGTTGCTTCAGTTCAGCGAGTAGCTGTTTCCCAGCCTGAGCTTCTTTGGCGGGCAGGTGGTCGAAATGGTAGGTGGTGCTGGCGGCCTGGAGTGTATCTGCAGGCAGCGTGAGGGGAAGTCGGTCACTGGAGCCGGCGATCGTCTGCCAGTCAGTGCCGGTCTCTGAGACCTCGATGACATAGTCGACGGGGACGCGGTCGCTGTATCTGCCTTCGCGATCACGGCCCCATTCGATGCGATCGATGGTTGTGGTCTGCGGGAGTTCAATTTGAATCCAGCCGCCGCCGTTCTCGTGGGAAATCCAGCTGCGGCTGTTGCCGTATTTGCCGTCGTTGATGTGTTCCAGCTTGTGAATCGGATATCCGGGCAACGCACTGGAACAGGTGGCTTTTGCGCCTGCGGAAGCGAGGGCGACGTTCTGCCCGCCGGAGAAGATTTCCAGTTCATCCAGACAGGGAGCACTGCTGTTAGTGGCGTGAACCGTAAAACGTACGAAGCGGGTTTCGACAGGGCTGATGCGTTCCACATTGTGGGTCGGTTGCACCGGTTTCCGGAAGGCTGGTTTGGGCAGGCTCTGATCGGAGGGGGAGAGAGTCACTGACTCCCAGAGGATGAGGTCCGCGGTCACAGCGGTGCCGTGTTTGCCGCCCACCAGGAGCAGTGCATTCTGCGGTTCGAGCGTGACGATCCCTGCATCGTGGAAACCACTCCAGAGGGCTGCTCTACGGGCTGGTTTCGTTCCATCGGCAAAGCGTTGCTGATCGACCTGGGCGACTTCCTGCCAGTCATCTGTGGTCTGCGGGTTTCCATCGCGGTCCAGAACATATCGGACATCGGTGCTGTGCGACTCGTATCCACAGCCCCAGGAGAGCCAGAGGCGATAGTCGCCGGTTTGCCCGGGCTTCCAGGCGACCAGGGGTTTGCCCGGCTCGTTTTTCCACCAGCTGTATTTACCGCCACTCAGGTTGGGCGAGCGAGTGGGGCTGCCGGGATCGTCCTTTGCGCCTGGATCGGTGCCTGCGGGATTGGCGCCGAAACCGGCACGCGTCTGCAGGACTTCGAGACGAGGAGACGTGTTTTCCGGCGAAAGTTGATCGTCGATGGAAACGAAGCGGTGGGACTCGGTTCGGCGGCGATAGGGTTCCAGTTCGGATTTGAGCTTCGCGATACGCGTCTGTTTCTGGCGGATTTCCTTCTGTTGTGATGCGGGTATCGGCAGACTGCGGTCGCCGTGCCTGACGCCGGCGAAGATGGCCTGCATCGAATAGTAGTCGGCCTGGGTCACAGGATCGAACTTATGATTGTGACAGCGGGCACACCCCAGGGTGAGGCCCAGGAAAGCGGTTCCCGTGGTATTGATCATGTCGTCGAGTTCGTTCTGACGCTGCATGAGGGTCAGGTTGATGTCGGGGCTTTTGACCTGATCGTAGGGGCCCGCGACGAGATAAGCGGTGCCGGTCGGGTCACCCAAAATGTCGCCGGCAATCTGTTCTTTGATGAACTGGTTGTAGGGCTTGTCTGCGTTGAGTGATTGAATGACATAGTCGCGGTAAGGCCAGGCATGCGGTCGTTCGCGGTTGGTTTCGAAGCCATGCGTTTCGGCGAAGCGGACGAGATCGAGCCAGTAGCGGGCCCAGCGTTCTCCGTAGTGGGGGTTGTTGAGTGTGGCGTTGACCAGTTTCTCCCAGGCGTCGGGGCTATCGTCGTTCACGAAGCGTTCGACTTCAGCGGGCGTTGGCGGGAGACCGAGGAGGTCCAGGTAGAGCCGACGGATGAGTGTTCTGCGATCGGCGCGGGGATTATGGGTCAACTGTTTCTGCTGAAGACGATCCAGAATGAAGGCGTCGATGCCGGAACGGACCCAGGCGTTTTTGGTATCCGGGGGCGTGACTTTGGCCAGAGGCTGAAAGGACCAGTGATCGGTCGTCCGTTTTTCCTGTTTGACGACGCCGTCTGGTCCGGGCCACGGTGCTCCCTGATCGATCCAGTCCGCCAGGAGCTGGATCTGTTCTGCGGTGAGTCGTTCGGATTCGTCGGGGGGCATCAGCAGGCCGGCCTCTTCTCCCCGTACCAGTTTGAGCAGGTGACTCTTCGCGCTCTGGCCGGGAATGATAGCTGGTTCACCCGAATCGCCCCCTCGGAGCAGGCCTGCTTTGCGGTCGAGACGGAACTTGCTTTCCTGGGTGTCGGCGTTGTGACAATCGAAGCACTTCGACTGCAACAGGGGGAAAACCTGTTTCTCAAAATCGACCTTTTGTTTCGCTTCGGGCGGCGCTTCCGCAGCACCGAGGGGTGATACCAATACCAGAGGAATCAGACAGAGCAGACATGTACGCGCTAACATGGCAGATCTTCTTTGTGTTAATTGATTCAGAGACTCAGGCGGGAGACGAATACACTCATTATGGTCCCTGTGCGGGAGGTCCTGGCAAGCCCAGATAATCTATTATTCTGTCAGATTATATATAATCTTGCAAATCAAAAATCGAATTTCTGAGGCAGATTGGGAGCAGGGCAGAAAATTTATTTCCCATTTTCAAAAAAGTGAGGAACACTTTTGGCCGGATCTGGGGTTTGTTTGAGTACTGTTTTTCAGTTTCAATTTCATAGGAAGTGTTGAGGGGCGCAATGCCGGTTTTCGTAACACGTGTCGTTTTGGGAATCGTTTTTCTGGGAATCGTAGCCTGCCTGATCCCGGACGGGGAAAAAAAGCAGGAGAAAGAACCGGCGCGCCAGCTGAGTTCCATTCCCCGTTCGAATATTGTGCCCCTGCCCAAAGACTTAAAAGTCATCGATGATGTTGTCTATCACCCCGGCAAAAAGACCCGCTGGCGGATGAACCTGGTACTGCCTCAGCAGGCGGAAACTCAACCACGTCCGGCCCTGGTCTTTGTTTATGCCGGGGGTGGTTCAGGCGGAAACAATACGACTCGACACTCTCGGACAGGTCCCCTGCATTACGCCCGCAAAGGGTATGTCTGCGTCAGCCTTTATCATCGTCATTCAGATGACACCCCCTTTGCTGACTGCCTGGAAGATCTGAAGTGCGCCATTCGCTGGATGCGGGCACATGCAGATAAATACCAGATTGATCCGGAACGAATTGGCGCCTTTGGAAATGCGAACGGCGGTTCCATGGTCTGCCTGGTCGGATTGATGAAACAGGGTCAGCAGGTAGACTCAAGTGCCCCCTGGCGCGACCAGTCCAGCCAACTGAATGCATTCTGTGTGACCGCGACGCCGACAGACTACCTGAGCTGGGCAGATGGCATCGAGCATCTCCCGCGGATGATCCATTTGACATGGAAGAACGAAGACGAATTGAAAACGGAAGTCGCGAAAATCTCGCCGATCACTTACGTCCGTGCGGATGCCCCGCCGATGCTTGTGATGCATGGCGTACTGGATCCCTTCGTGGATGTAAGCCAGGCAGACCAGTTCGTGGCTGCGTTGAAATCTGCCGGTGCCCGGGATGTGACTTACTATCGCAGTGACAGTGCCGGCCACGCGGTCTTTTTGAGAGACCAGACCCAGACATTTCCGATGATGGAAGAGTTTTTTGCCCGGACCCTGGGTTACCCCAAGGGTTACAAAGTGGCCCAGAGATAATCTTCGGTCTGCTCAGCGAACGGCCATTGGCTGCAGTTCGTCGCCGGTGATCGGGTTCAGTCGCCGGGCCTCAGTGACCTTCCATTCGCCCCCGATCTGCTGCCAGGTCAGTTCCCAGCGGGTGGGGGCGCGACCGCTGATGCCCCGAAAGGTGGCCGCGCCATTGGCACGAAAATGCGTTTTGGCGATCGAGTCATCGGCCAGCATTTCTGTTTCGACGTCGGTAATCCGCAGATCTCCGTCGATGGTGACTGTATTCAGCGCCAGCATGACCAGGGTTTGCAGCGGAATTGCGCGGGGGCTGATGTAGCCCATTGTCGCATCTACTTGTTTGTGCTGAAATGCATCGGCCAGTGCATACAGGTCGGCTTCGACACGTTCGCGAGGCGTCACGATGCTGATTTCAACCAGATAGGAAACCCCCAGCATGACCAGGGCAATTGCCATGCCCACGAGGTATTTTGACTGTCTCCTCAGATACCACTGGATAAACAGGATGGCTGCAATCACGGAGCAGATGGCAATGGGGGGAATGGCTGTTTCGGTAAACCACATTGAATTGTCTCCTAGACTGCAGGATGATTTTCCAGGACGGCCAGGTTGTCGCGGTGAATCACTTCCGAATAAGGAACTGATCCCAGGATGGAAGCGATCTGATCGGAACGGTGCATGATGATTTTTGCCAGATCGGCGGAATTGTAATTGGTCAGCCCCCGAGCAAATTCTTCTCCGCTGGGACTGACGAGGGTGACTGCTTCGCCGCTTTCGAAAGTGCCATCAATCGAGCGGATGCCGATCGCCAGGAGCGACTTGCCCCCTTCGCGAATGGCGCGGGTGGCGCCTTCATCAAGATGAAAGCGTCCCTTGGGGCGGATGGTATAGCCGATCCAGCGTTTCCAGGCAGAAACCGAGGCACCCTGGGCGTGAAACAGCGTACCGACATCCTCGCCCTGCAGGATGCGATCCAGAATCCCTTCCTGAGTTCCGTTGGCGATAATGACATTCTCACCGACGGCGGTCGCCGAGCGGACTGCCTGCAGTTTTGATTTCATGCCCCCGGTGCCCCGCGAGCTGCTGTCGTCGGTCGCCAGCGCGAGTAATTCGGGTGTCCAGTCCTGCACTGAAGAGATGCGGGTACTGTCGGGAGATTTCGGATCGCCATTATAAAGACCGTCGACGACGGAGAGGATCACCAGCAGCGGCTTTTTGACCAGGCTGGTGACCATAGCGGCCAGGTGATCGTTATCGCCGAACTTGATTTCCTGGATGCTGACGGTGTCGTTTTCATTCACAATCGGGACGGCACCATACTCAAACAGCGTATGGATGGTGTTACGTACATTGAGGTAGCGCGTCCGGTTTTTGAAATCGTTGGCGGTGACGAGCAGCTGGGCGGCATGATAGCCGTGTTTGCGTAAGTAGCGGTCATAGCGACGGATGAGGTGCGCCTGTCCGACAGCGGCGGAGGCCTGCAGGTGCCCCAGATCGCGGGGGCGTTCTTTGAGCCCCAGTAAACCCATGCCGGCACCGATGGCACCACTGGAAACGACGACGACTTTGCGGCCGGTCATTTTGACACGGTGAATCTGTTCGGCCAGCGTTTCGATCCGTGCGGGGTCGAGTGTATCGTCCGGGCAGGAGAGAACGTTTGTTCCAATTTTAATTACCAGCGTTTCCGCTGAGTCGATGACTTCGCGACGGGTTAGACTCACAGTCTGCACTTTTTCCGGGAATCACAAAAAAATTTCAAAGAGGTACTCGCCACCGGGTCCCTATTTCTTAATATTTATATAATATAGAAGTCCGGGGCCGGAGCATAGTTAATCATCAGCGCGAGCATGTCGTAAATCAAAGGGATTTCCTGTAAAACGACGTTTTTCTCTCTCAATTTGCTGATTCTGTTTGACGCTCAAGCAGGGCTCGGGAACAATTTACCGCATAGTTCACCCGGTTCACACTGATTTCGAAACTCTATTTCACGAACTAAGGCAATTTATGTCGGAACTATACCACGAATGTGGAATTGCAGCCGTCTACCATCTTCCCAACCGAGATCCCAGTCCTCTGGCTCCCATGGGCGATCCTGAAAAGACATCGCAACTTATCTCCCGGTTACTGCTGGATATTCAGAATCGCGGCCAGCTGGCTGCGGGAATGACTACGTTTAACCCTGGCCGGAATCAGTTGATCGATACTCACAAAGATGTGGGAACCGTCACCGAGGTCTTCCAGCTGAATCATCAGCAGACCTTCAACAGCCTGATGAAGAAGTATGAGGGCCCCGCGGCGATCGGCCACGTGCGGTACGCGACCTGTGGTAAAGATGACCGCAGTTACGCACAGCCGTTCGAACGGCATCATATTCAGAAATCCAAATGGTTCGCCTTTGGTTTTAACGGTCAGCTGGCCAACTACCAGGAACTCTGCAAGGAAATCCTGACCGAGTCCGACTTCCATCTGGCCCGGGAAACCGA
The DNA here is from genome assembly GCF_009720525.1 of Gimesia benthica. Taxonomy (NCBI): domain Bacteria; kingdom Pseudomonadati; phylum Planctomycetota; class Planctomycetia; order Planctomycetales; family Planctomycetaceae; genus Gimesia; species Gimesia benthica. The sequence goes on along the minus strand of NZ_CP043930.1, from coordinate 4,524,310 downwards.
TACCGAAATTCTGATGCATTTGATTTCGCAGGAGCTTTCCAAAGAGAATCCTGCCGAGCTGTTCGACATGCTGACCACGCTCAGCAAACGTCTGGACGGTGCTTACAATATTGTCTTCCTGGATGCGTTGGGGAACATGTTCGTTTCCCGCGATCCGGTGGGACTGCGTCCGTTGTGCTATGCCTTTGATGGTTCGCTGTTCGCAGCTGCATCTGAAAGTGTGGCACTGGCCAACATGGGCTTCGAAGCCGAGCAGATCAAGAGCCTGGCCCCCGGTTGTGCGATTGTGATTCAGGATGGCGAACTGAAGATCCGCGAATATGCGAAGCCAACACAGAAGGCACACTGCTTCTTCGAATGGATCTACTTCGCGAATGTCTGCAGTACCCTGGACGACCAGAGTGTGTATATCACCCGTAAACGCCTGGGTGAAGAACTGGCCGAGCAGGAAACCGTGCCCATCGATGAAGACACCATCGTCGTACCTGTGCCGGACACCGCGAAAGCAGCCGCCGACAGTATGGCGTATACCCTGCGGGTGCCCTGTCTGGAAGGCTTGATCCGTAACCGTTACATCGGGCGAACCTTTATCGAAGGGGCCAACCGTAAAGACAAAGTACGGGCGAAATACACGCCGCTGCCAGAAGTTCTGGAAGGGAAGCGGGTACTGCTGGTGGAAGACACCATCGTCCGTTCGACCACAATGAAGGCATTGATCAGCCAGCTGAAGGAACGGGGCCGGGCCAAGGAAGTACACGTCCGCGTAGCCTGTCCACCGATCATTGCTCCCTGTTTTTACGGCATCGACATGTCGACGATCAACGAGCTGTTCGCCCCCAAATTCCTGAACGGTGGCGAAATGAGCCCCGAAGTGGAAGAAGCGATGGCCGAGGCGATTGGTGCCGATACGCTGAAGTATCTGCCCAAGGCTTCGATCGCGCGTGCCGTAGGTCTGCCCGGCAGTTCTCTCTGCCAGGCCTGTATCGATACGACTTACCCGACCGAGTCGGGTCGTCAGCTGTATCAGATCGCGGTAGAGAATTCGCTGAACGATAACGGCGAAGAAGCACACCGGACCTACGATGTGACTCTCTCCAGCAGTCCGGTTCGCTCCTGAGACGCCTTCTGATTTCGACAAAGGATGGTTTTGACTGATGTCTAACTCGCATGAGATCGAAATCCGGGTCCGTTATAACGAAACGGACGCCATGGGATTTCTGCATCATGGCAATTACTTCACGTACTTCGAAATGGGCCGCACCGAGCTCTTCCGTTCCCAGGGTGGTAACTACCGCGAGATGGAAGAGAAAGGCTACCTGCTGGTGGTGGCTAAGATCGAATGCAAATACCGGCTGCCGGCCCGCTACGATGATGTGCTGACGCTGCGAACGACCCTGGAAAAAGTGACCGGGGCCAAACTGGTACACAAGTACGAGCTGTTTCGCGATGGTCAAAGCGTGGCGGTGGCCCAATCGGTGATTGCGTGCGTGGACCGGGAAGGCAATATTCAGCGGATGCCCGCGGCTCTGGAGCAGTTGGGGACAGAGTGAGCTTTCGTCCGGAATCCAGTTTCTGAGTGTGGGTAAAGCTCACCTGTAGAACGATTGAGGTGGCTGCTTCGTTCTGGGTTGTACGCTTCCCCTGACAGTTTCCTGCTCGCTGCGCTCGGCTCGGATTACGTCCGAGCGCACACGTTAAGAGTGACTTCAGTCGACCTGTGCCTGGACTGCCTGCTGTTGTGTAGCGAATTTGGGTGGTTTGACGGCAGTCGCTTTGTCGTTGGGGGAATGGTTTTGACGACCTTCCAGGCGAGACCCAGTTTTTCGAGAACGAGGATTGCGCCGTAGGTCATGTCGAGTTCCCACCACTTGTGGCCGTTCTTTGCCATCCGCTGGTATTTGTGGTGATTGTTGTGCCAGCCTTCGCCGTAGGTCAGCAGAGCCACCCACCAGAGATTGCGGCTGTCGTCGGTGGTTTCATAGTTGCGATAGCCCCAGATGTGCGTGGCTGAGTTCACGAACCAGGTTGCGTGCAGGACGTAGAACAGACGCACGAACATGCCGTAGACGAGCAGGCTGAGGCCCAGTTCTGTACCGCCGGCCCAGTAGCCGATGCCGTAGAGGAGTGCGCCGAGACCCAGGTGCCAGTACAGGAAGGTTCGCTGCAGCAGACGCATGAACGGGTCTTTCAGCAGATCGGGGGCGAACCGCTGATGGGTCGCCTGAATTTCCTCTGCACTGTGAAAAGGAACGAGCCAGAGGATGTGACTCCACCAGCGACCATCGCGGGGCGAATGCGGATCGCCGGGCTGGTCGCTGTGCAGGTGATGTTTACGATGATTGGCGACCCACTGGATTGGAGGCCCTTGCCCTGCCAGCAAGCCGATCAATCCAATCAGCCGATTCATGAACGGATAGGTCTGGAAGCTGCCATGCGTGAGCAGACGATGATAGCCCAGGCAGATACCGATGCCGCCGGTGAGCCAGCCCAGGAACATACAGGTGAAGAGACCGGTCCAGGTGAAGCAGAACGGTGCTGCGAGGACGCCCAGATGAATGGCGACGACCCAACCGATATTCGCCCAGTCAGGTGTTGCATAACGGCCCGACTCAGGCATCTTAGCAGACGTGTTTTCAGGAACAAGAGGATCCGTTTCCGGAGGGGGCACGAGTGTCTGCTGGGAATTCATTCAATAAGACCGATGCTGTCAGAGTGTGGAGTACCAATAAAAAACCGGCCGATTCTAGGGGGATTGGGCAATCGTGTCTATAGTGATGGGGTTTGATGGGAGGAAATCACCCGCAGGGGGTAACGTCTGCTCAGTTTTTCTGTGATTCGTGCTGGTTTTGTGACGTTTTTGAGCAGGTTCTTTCTGTAATCGATGGGATTATTTCTCATGTGTGTCGTTCGTGAGGTTCGTGGCGGCTCCTGTCATGTCTGAGCTGATCAGGGCCTCGCCCGGCGGGCGGACACATGGGTCCGCACCCTGCATTTTCTGGTGAGGTGCGTTGCTGCTGGAATGGCTGAACCCTCTGAGACCTCCTGCTCGCTGCGCTAGGCTCGGACTACATCCGAGCCCATCTATTTTTTTATGTTTATTGATGTGTTTTCACGATCAATGTTGGCGAGCCAGCATTGCCACCGTTTTTTACTATGAGGGTGAGATGAGCAGAATAGTGTATTATAATCGGGATAAGAAATGTGAACCCGAACCGATCTTGCAGAACACGAGGTGCTCCGATGTTGTGGATTTGTCGCGTTGCTGTTTTCAGTTTGATCTGCTGCTGTTTGGCTGTGCCCCTCAGTGCAGAGGAATCTTTTCCGAATGCACGGAAGCCGGCGACGGATGAGGAGCTGAAATACTGGCTGGAGAACATGTCGCTGTATCATCACTATTCACTGGATGAAATGCAGCAGGCGACCGGGCTTTCGAAGCCGGAGATCAAGTCGGCACTGAAACGGTTTGAACTGCAGGAGCGACTCGCACCGGAGCGTAAGCCTGCGGATATCTTGACGGTGAAGCCGTATCCGGGTGGTCGGCATCCGCGGATCGGTTTTCTGGAAGGGGCGATCAACCCTCAGCGGGAGACGAAGATCTCCGTGTTTGCCCCCTGGGATCCAGACAGCTATGTCGTGCTGGATATCCCGGAAGCGATCTGGTCGAACCTGGGTCTGACGTACCTCGCGCACACGCATGTGCCTACCATCTGGACGCAGCAGAATAAGGAACTGCCCCCGCGGGAATGGTCAGTCCATCAAGACGGATCCATGACAGCACGGCGTCGACTGCCCAATGGCATCGAATTTGGAACGATCGTGTTGCCTCTTCAGAAAGCGGTGCTGATGGAGATGTGGCTAAAGAACGGCACCGATGAGCCTCTTTCCAAGTTGCGGGTGCAGAACTGTGCGATGCTGAAGATGATGGACGGTTTCACCCAACAGAGCAATGACAACAAGGTATTTCGCGCACCGTATGCTGCCTGTCGGTCTGCAAAGGGCAACCACTGGGTGATCATGGGGTGGACTCCCTGCTTCAAAGCGTGGGGGAATCAGAAGTGTCCCTGCCTGCACTCGGATCCGATTTTTCCTGACTGTCCGCCGGGAGAAATCAAACGGGTTTACGGTATTCTCACGTTTTATACCGGGACTGACATCGAGGGCGAGTTCAAGCGGCTGGAAAAAGAGAACTGGAAGAAATACCTGATGGAGCGCACGTTTTAGACGCCTGCACCGCCCTGCGTGTTCCGGCGGACGAGCAGTTTTTCCAGACGTGAAATCAGATGCTGTGGAGAGAGTTGATCGCCGTCGACTTCGATGGTTTCCATCACCGCGTCATTCTCCGGCGTCTGAACCAGTAGCACGACGCCCAGTGGGGAGAGCGAATCATAATATCCCTGCCAGGCCTGGAACTGTTCCTCGGAGAGGCTGGCGAGATCGATGCGATAACAGGAAACCGGATGCGTGCGCAGGAACTGCAGCATGGCAGGATCGCGTGAGTAGCGCGCCTCATAAAAGAGGATCAAAAGATCTTTGCTTGATATGGCGCTGATCAGGATGACTTTGCCTTGATCCATGTCACGCTGGATGTGCGGCAGGGAATATTCCTGCCAGGCGATTTCTGTCTGTTGCGGCGGCGGAACCAGAAAAAAGAGCGCTGAAACTGCGATCAGACAGGCCAGAATGCAAGCCAACAGATTTTTATGACAAATAAATGAACTCCGATTGAGCATTTTGTAAGCTTCCCGAATTAAATCATTTTCATCTGAACCTGTTGTTGTCATCATACTTGTGATTCAAGCGGATAGAACTGCCTATTTTGACAGAGAAATCCGCTTTGGGATAATCACAGGAAATTCATCGAACCTTGTGTGAAGACTCGTCGTCTCACCGTTATAATATATTAACACCAGTCTTAAGCCTCAATTCCGTGAGGCACATCGGTCCAATGTTCTGTGACCCGCCGTTTCTTTCTTTTGAACAGGGGGCTCTCTTATGAAGTATCAACTCGTTCTGCAATTCACGGGAACTGTAATTCCTGACTATGATTCACTGGTAGACCTGGAGTCGGTGCTGATTGAACAAATTCAGGAAGATGGCAAGGCGACCGTGGACGGACACGATTTCGGCAGCTCGCAGATGAATCTGTTTCTGACCGTGGATGATCCGGAAAACGTCTTAAGCCGCATTCGTGGAAAGATTGAACATCCACTGATGGAACGTGTGCGTGCCGGCTATCGTAATGTGACCGATAATACATTTCGGGCTATCTGGCCGGAATCGCTGCATGAATTTTCTGTGAAGTCAATTCAGGCCTGAGCGAGTTACTCTTTTTAACTGCTCTTTAGTCTTCCTCTAAAGGTCGATCACTGCAGAACAGGACGAAACGTCCGTCGGGTGACATCGACAGACTGAGCAGTTTCTGATCCTGCTGTCGGGGTTTCAGCCTGCGCGGTGGTCCCGGTTTAGTCAGGTTGATTGCATACAAGGCAGTCCCTTCCGGAGTGCGCCCCGTAAAGACGCAGGTTCCCGTTTATTCAGAGAAGACGGGGCTCCCGGGAACTTCAATACGCGTTGACTCATTGGTCTCACGACCGGCTGATGCTACTTACCGCAGACACTGTATTTGATAAACGGGTACCGGGCTTTGACATCATCACTCAGCGAAGCGGATTGTTCTGAACCAATATCACACCATTTGAGTTCGCGTAACTCGGGCATGGTGGCCAGGAGCATGAGTCGTTTATTGGTCAGTGACTGCGGATATTCGATTTCGAGGGTCTCCACATGGGAGAGCCAGGGCAGCAGATGCGCTGATTCATCAGAGAATGAGAGAGTTCGCACGGTGAGATGCTTGAGTGCGGGCATGCGGGCGAGGTAAATCAGAGTCGACTGATGGAGATTCAGATTACGACAGTAAAAAGATTCGAGCTGATGCAGACGCGTGAGCGGTTCCAGTGCATTGACGTCAGGCAACTTGACAGGTATGTGTACCTGCTGGAGATTGGGGAAGGCGGAGAGCAACTGCAGTGCTTTGCGGGCCTGTCTGCCTTTGAGATGCTCTCCTGAGTCCCAGCCGATGGTCAGCGAGCGGAGCTTCGTATTCTGCTCTGCGAGACGCTCAAGCAGATATTCCATCTCATCCGGAGTGCCGGAAGGGACCTTGAGCACTTCCAGGTTGGGGGCCAGGGCCAGTGCGTCGGCGAGTTTCTGGCGGGGAATGTGTTCCCGGATGGTCCAGTTCTTCAGTCGCTGGTGATCCCCTTTTGTGAGGAAGTTATACATCATGTCCTGGCTGACTTTTCCACAGTCGACTTCCAGTTTGACCAGCGATTCACAGCCGGCCAGTTTTTTCCAGAAGCGTCCGACCTCTTTGGGCTCCAGGTGGATCTGCAGTTTGAAGTCTTCCAGTTCAGAGATATCGAGCAGTTGCTCTGCAGCGATGGTGGATATCTTCTGATCGCCAAAACTGAGATGCAGGCGACGAAGCTGCGCGAGCTCAGCGATGTGTTTCAGGGCTGCTTCATCGAGATGCGAATGCAGGATTTCCAGATCGGTCAATTGGGGGAGATCATGAAGAGCCTCGTACCCGCGTTGACTGATGCGACAGTAGGAAAATTTCACGCTGTGCAGCTTTTCAATCTTTGTCAGCGTCTCCACACAGGCTCCCAGTTCCGGATTAGATTGATCCCGGGTTCCATAGAACCAGATACGTACCGGGAACGGAAGCTGATTAATGTGAGGAATCGCGTTGGTGAGTGCTTCGGTGTGGTTAAAGACTTTCTTGCCGTCGACGGTCTTCTGTGGATTGCCGACCCAGATCGAGAATGGCTCACCATTCCGGGGCAACCAGATTGTCAGTTTCTGATTGCGGATCTGCTGATAGATCCGTTCCAGCGCAGGGTCCTGCCAGGTTTCTGTTTCATGGGTATGTGAGGTACCAGCGGTCTCCGTGATATGCGGGACCCGGCTCGCAAGTATCTGATTGATCTCTTCGAGTTTCCTGGTCCGTTCCAGCACACGAGGATCGGACTGCAATTTGAGAGGCGGCGCAGGAGAACCCTGCTGCTTGTCGGCGACGGCATTTTGTGTTGAATCAGAACTCAACAGAAAACAACCGATCCCTGCCAGCGCAATTACCACGATCGTTGATACTAAAGTCAATTGTCGAAACATAGCCCGCTCTCCCTCTGCCTGCTTCTGAATCCTGTCTCAGATAGTTCCGGCACCGTTTTGAACCGCTCCGTTGCAGGAGCCCGTCAATTAAAAATGTCTTCTCAAATTACTTCATTTCACTAACTGATTGTACACAGCAAAACAGTTGTTGTCCGCCCAGAGTTTAAAGATTTTTTCACACAGATGTCCTGAGAGCACAAGAGAAATCGTATCCTGTTCAAAATCAAGGATTTACAAATGACCCATCAGCAAAACCCGCCGCGAGGTATTCCCCTCCTTTCCCATATCAGCTTTTTTTGAAAAACCCTGTAACAGCTGCTGTGGTTTTGCGCCTGGTAGTCAGTAGAGGACACAAATTCATTTTCTTTGAGGGGAGACTTTGAATGACAACCAGCTATACCACACTGACCATTTCTGAAGATCGGACCGTCGCTTTTGAAAACCAGCTGCAAAATAAGATTAACCAGGGAAGCCTGGCGTTACTGGTCGCATTGGGTTACCGGACGGGACTCTGGAAAGTCATGAGTCTGCTGGAGCATGCCACGAGCAGTGAAATTGCAGCAGAAGCTGGTCTCAAACAAGTGTATGTCGCCGACTGGCTGACGGCCATGCAGGGAGGCGGGCTGGTGGAGTATGATCCAATCTTTCAGACATACCGACTGCCACGCGAACATGCGGAAGTTCTGACCGGCTCCGCCCAATACGAGGAGAGCCTGCGCTGGTTGACACTGCTGGGGAAACTGGAGGACGAGCTGGCAGAGAGTCTGCGCGCGGGAGCACCGCTATCAGACGAAACCCGCGAACAGATCCTGCAGGCACAGAGTGCAGAGCGTTCGACGTCATTTACGAATCAGTTGTTTCAACAGATCCTGCCTTTGATTCCCGGTTTGATCATGCAACTCTGCGAAGGCCTGGATGTACTGGACCTGGGTTGTGGCGATGGTAGATTGCTGCTGGAACTGGCGACCGCGTTTCCAGAGAGTCGGTTTGTGGGTTATGATCCTTCGGCCGAGTTGATTGCACAGGCACGCGAAAGTGCCGCAGCGCAGGGGCTGGAGAATGTCGCGTTTATCGAGCGGGAACTGACAGCCATTCATGCGATCAATGCCTTCGATCTGATCACCGTGTTTGACGTCACCGTGGCGCCGCAGGAACGGGAAGAGATGCTGCAAGCCGTCCAGATGGCACTCAGACCCGATGGTACGTTGCTGCTGAGAGAACTGGCCTGTTCGCGCAGCCGGGAAGAAAATCTGCAGCACCCGCTATCGGCTTTGCTCTTATCCATCTGCAGTCTGCGGAATCTGACCGGAGTCGAGCGTCCAGCAGCGGGTAACGAACGCGGCAGAGAAGCGTTGTGTAGCAGTCTGACAGCAGCAGGGTTGGGAAATCTGGAATATCGCCTGCTGCCCGAGGATGTACTGCACGAGTATTATATCGCGCGACCTGGTGTGGCTGCGGAAACGTCGCTTAGCGCTGAAACAGCTTTTTAGAAAGCTCTTCGTAATAGCGGGCATCGGTCCCGCCATCCGAGGCATGCAGGTGCAGGATGCCGGGATCGATAAACACCAGCGCGGGCTGTTCGTGTGCGTGTTCTTCCGAGGCTTTTAGCAGGTAGCTGATATCCGTACGACTCAATCGATGCGTTTTACACAGATCGTAAAACAGTCCCTGCGGAGTATCGGCGCTGGCCTTCCGCTGAATCTGCAGGTTTTCCCAGAGATAGAGTCCGAGCCAGATGGAACTGATGACAATCGTCGCGGTAATCAGCAACCAGTTTTCCTGCAGGACTCCGCGATTACGAAAGGCACGCGAAACATCATCGGTGTGACCGGCGAGGGTCAGAAAGAAATCATAGGACATCGATTACTCTCCCTTCTCAGTTGCTGATTGGTCAGCGGGTACTTCTTTTGACTTTTCCGGAACCCGGAGGGCTTTGATGGCGACTTCGCGGACACGTGTTTTCTCATCACTTACCAGGTGCAGCAGCGCCTGTCGGGCTTCGGGGGTGGAAAGCGTGCCCAGGATCTCGGCACTGGTACGGCGGACCAGTTCATCCGAATCTTCGGTGAGGGCTTTCAGAGCGGGAATCACTTCTCCGTGCAACTGTAAGACCTGTGCACAGCGGGCAGCCTGAATCCGGCGTTTCTTCAACGGATGTGCCATGGCCCGACTCAAATCGATCAGACAACGGGGATCGAGTTTGAGCAACAGTCTGCCGACAGAGGGACAGACCTGGGGACTGAATTCTTCAAAGTGTTCCAGCACAAAATCGACGTCGAAACTCGCGAGTTCGCGGCGGGCGGCTTCCCGAACTTCTTCGATGGGGCTGTCGATTTTTTCGACCAGCAGATTCATGGCATCCGGGACATGCTGCGCACGGAGCTGGCAGGTCGCCCAGGCCTGTTGCACCGGATCTTCGGAGTCGAGGTTTTCCAGAACCATTTCAGCAACCTCGGCGCGGTCGGGATTACGGAGAATCGAGATCGCGGCTTCCTTGGCGGCCGGGGTTCCATACTGCAGCATCCAGCGCTGTGCCTGCTTCTTACTGGGCAGATCCAGGTCGAGCAGACTGATCAACCGAATGACGCTGGTCTGTAACACAGGCGGAATGCGAGTGAAGTCCTGGTGATCGGCTTCGAGCCAGGCCAGCTTGCCGATCTGTCGGAAGTTGGTCTGCTGCAGTTCCGACGGATGTTCGGGCAGCCAGCGGAGCAGGTGTGCGATGAACTCGGGATCTTCGCGATTCGCGAGTGCCTCCAGGGCTTTAGTGTTGGGATAGCTTACGCCGGTGAAATCACAGATAAGCTGCATCACGCCGACGTGCTTGCTCTCGTGGAGGACTTCTTCTGCCAGTCGTCGCGTCTCCGGATCGGAGTGCCAGAGAATCTTACGAATGGCGGCGTCATCGACATTGCCGAGGATCAGCAGGCTCTCCATGATCTCTTCGGGACGATCGAATTCGGGGAGATTTTCGGAGGCTTTCATCAGCGAACTGAGGATCTCGCGGCGGATCTCTTTGGCGTTCTTCAGAAACGAACGGGAGTAAGCGGAGTCGACGGAGCGATCGAGAAAATGCTCGTACAACAGACCGATCAGATGGCGGAGCGTCTGCGTGGCCAGGTCGGGTTGATGGTTGACCAACCGCTTGTTTTCAAACAGATCGATCAGCGCGGGGATCTGCCTGAAATCGTGGTTCACACGGACGAACTCCAGGCCACAGTACTGCAGCTCCCGGTTGCCGTGCAGCAGACATTGACGGATGGCGGCATCAAGGGCTTTGGTATGTGTTTCCAAAAGCTTGCGGACAGACGGCGAGTGAGTAGCGTACCGCCGGATGACTTCGACCAGACCACGGGCACTCTGCTGCTGGAGCAGCGCAAAGACAGCCTGTTCCTGGATCAACTCGTCTTCGACGTCGAGTGCCAGGATCAAGGCGTTGATCGCATGCGAATTTCTGCTCTGCGCCAACAAGTCAAAGGTTTTAGTAATTGAGGAGGCCATGCTGACTTGAGATCGAATTAAGTGCCTGGATCTGCCAACGCAGCGCAAATCCGGGATTAAGAGCCAGGAGTTTGTCCCCTGCCCGTCACCGGCGCAGCAACTGCGCATTTCCTGCCCGCTATCTTTCAATATCGAGAATCAGAGGCGGTCTGCTGCAACCAGAGTGTTTTAACCCTGCTATGCGGCATAACCGTTACACTTGCGGCAGGAAGGCCTCAAAAAACAGGCAGCAACACAGAAAAAGGTGTCGATCCGTCAACCTGTCTGCAGATGCTGCTGGAGGAAGGCAAAAGACTCGCGCAGTACATCAGGGGCCATGTGACTGTGGCGGCTGAGTTCGACGTGCAGTCCTCCCTGATAGTCAATCTGTCTGAGGCCGGCGAATACGTCTTCGAAGTCGATCTCCCCTTCTCCGAAGCGTAGGTGATCGTGCACGCCCTGTCGCATGTCTTCGATGTGGATGTTAAAGATGCGCTCACGCCAGGGTTTGAGATATTCACTGATGGGCAGCTCTCCCATGCATTGCAGATGACCGATGTCGACAGTCAGTCCAAAGCAGGGATGGTCAACGAGCGTGAGCAGTTCCTCGAAATCAGCCAGCGTCTCGATGAGCATACCCGGCTCCGGTTCGAAAGCCAGACGGACCTCTTTGTCAGCAGCGTAGTCGATGACCTCCTGACAGCCGGCGGCTAACCTGTTGAGTGCTTCGACGCGGGGCAGGTCTGCTTTCAACTGACCGGCCCAGAATGAGACGGCGTCAGACTGCAGAGCGGCGGCCAGATCGACACAGCGTTTGAGAAAGTCGATGCGGCGGTCCCGCTCTTCCGGAGACGGACTGACGAGTGTCGGCTCGTGTTTGACGCGGGGATCCAGCAGGAAGCGGGCACCGGTTTCGATGACAGTGGAGAGCTGACATTCCTGCAGCAGCTGCTGCATCGCTGCGATCTGCCGGGACAGTTCGGGAGCAAACGGATTGAGCGTGTAATGATCGACGGTGATCGCTGCGGAGGTATAACCGGTCTCGGCAATCAGGCGGAGGGCATCATCCCAGCGATGGAAGGCCAGACCGTTGGTGTTAAATCCCGGTTTCACGTCTCAGTTCTCCGCAGCGGATGTCAGTCGAATGCAAACGGCCCTCGTTATGTAACGAGGGCCGATAACAGACTTTCAATATAACGCGATCAGGTTCAGTCAGCCAGTGGCTTCACCTTGATGTTCTTGTAGTAAACCACGCTCTTGGGATCGTGTGCCTGGATAGCGAAGCTTCCCTTGTCTCCCAGTGAGGGTGATCCGGTGGCTCCTTCGGGTTCGGTGTAATCGATCACGGTTTCGTCGTTGATTTTGACAATCACGTGACGACCTTTGACGATAATGTGCTGCGTCCACCATTCGTTATCTTTGGCAGGTGTCTTAAAGAGTTTGACGCGGTTGTAGAGGCTGCCGGTTTTGACCGGGTCTTTGTGACTCACATTGACCTGCGATTCGTACCCCTGAGTCGGCCAGCCTTCTTCCTGGAATTTGGTGTGGAAGAAGATGCCGGAGTTACTGCCCGGGGTGGTTTTGACGTCTGCTTTGAATTCAAAGTTCTTGAACTCTTCTTCGGTGAAGAGATGCGAACGCTTCCCGGTGACGACGATCACGCCATCTTTGACTTCAAAAGGGCCCCCTTCTGCAATCTTCCAGCCGGTGAGATCTTTACCGTTGAAGAGGTCAACCCAGCCATCAGAGGAAGCTGCGTTGTTATCACCGGAGCAGGCAGTTGTGCTGCCCAGAACGGAGGAGATCACCAGGGCTGCCATCAGACCGGTGAAGACATTGAAGTAAGACTGCGAGCGGTATTTGTTCATTGTGGGTATCACTCCTGGAAGCGGATCAGAAATAAGAGACGGTTCTCTGCTCAGTTTCTATATGCTACGCAGGCGTTGCACCCGTTAAAAGGAAACAGAGCACTTCCCGGCTATTTTTCCGAAAAGTGCTCTGCCTGTGTTAAGTATCTTTAGTAATTCAAGCCTGCTTACAGCTTAGGAACTTTGATTTCCTTACCGACTTTGTCGTAGCGTGGATCACGGAAGTGTTCTTCGAAATACATGCCGAACCCCTGATTGAGTTCGTATTGCGCCCGTTGTGCCCAGGGGGTACCGGGATGCTCTTTGATTACGAACTTATACTGGCTTTCCGATTTCTTCAGCTGCTTATCCAGCTCTTCCGGGCTGACCTTGGTAAGTTTGACCTGAACCGGATCGGGGGGCAATAACTTTTTACCACGTCTCACATTCCAGGTGTTGCTCTTCTGATCCTTGGGAGCAGGCATGTTTTTGGCATGCGAGTCCATGGCCAGGCAGTACTGGAACAGACGAACGCGGTAGGCCAGACACTGCGCCAGTGTCAGGTCGTAAGCAGCACGCCAGCGGGAGGATTTTTCCTGAGCCCGCAGCGGTTCGATGTCTTCCAGAATGTCGACAGCTTTCTGCAGGAGACCCATGGCACGGATGGCCTTGGGAACTTCCTTACTGCCGGCTTCGTAAAATTCTTTCTTCTGCAGTGGATAGTAAAGTTCCTTGATATTCAACTGCTTATCCAGGTGTGGATTCAGCGTGACGATCACCTTCCAGATGGAAGAACGGAACTTACTGGCTGAGCGCGAGGCATCGTAATCGCGCCGCGAGAGCAACAGAGGCTGATACTCTTTCATATCCTGGAAGCGGAACTGCCGCTCCTGGTTGCTGCCGGCACCAGCCAGACGCTGTTCTTTACCGGGCAGAACAAAGAAGATACCGCCGGTTTCACGGGCGATACGAACCTGTTCGTAAGGTCCGAACCCGGCTGAGAAGGAATCCCAGCGACCGTGCAGACCGTCGTATTGCAGGGACTCGGGGAACGCGGTTTCCGGTCCCCGATTGATTTGAATCCAGTGCGGCAGATTGTAAACCGGATCGCGCCAGAGCTGACGGGCATAGGGATAGCCGAAGACCGATTCACGTCCCAGGATGTAGATGGGAGACTTCATCCGTTTGGCACGGGTGATGACTTCTTCAACGGCGGCACCGTCATCGCCGGACTCGTCGGTCACACAGACGATACAGAGACGGCGGTCGGTTTTACGGGCCATGGTACTGTATTTGTCGATCGTGGCCGCGACGGTCTGGCACATGTTTTCCAGACCGGTTTCATCGATGGGAATTTTGCCGATGGCGTCCTGAACTTCTTTGACGTCCACGGTAGGTTTAGGGGTATGCACATGCACGGTGGCCCCGTAACTGAGAATGGCCGTCAGCAGGGTCTGGTCCCGTTCGCGGGTTTTCTTTTCCTGTTTGGCGGCGATACCCAGCTCGCTGTAGATCTTATTGAAGTTCTCAGAGATTTCTTTCTGGTCGTCTTTCATACTGCCCGATTCATCGAAGAGCCAGACCACCAGAATTTTTTCTTCCCGCATGATGCGGATCAGCTCTTTGGAGATACGACTCATGGCGGTGCCATAACCTTCGACGACAGCACCGACTTCACCGGTGACTTCACCGACGCCGAGGTCTTCGCCCAGGATGTCATCGCCGGGGGCTGTGATTTCGCCGGCGTTGATTTTGATTTCCGGCTCTTTGAGACTCTCGGAGGTTTCAATTTTCTGAGAGGAGACGGCGGTTGACGTTGAGGCACCGACGTTCGTCGAGACCATGCCACCGGAGGTCACACTCAGATTTTCAGAGACTTCAAGATTGGTTTCCAGAACCTGTTCGAATTCCGCCTGATCGCGTTCGTCATCGAAGATGGTTTCGATGGCGACTTCGGGCTGACTGTCGGTGAGCTGATGATGAATCAGTCCCATGCCGACCAGAATCACAGCGTGAACGATCAAAGACGTAAAAAAGGCTGAATAGTCTCGCGCTTGAGCCATCAGTAATAATCCCCCCGGCACTTTCTCAGCGAACTGCTTTCAAAGTGTTGTGCCTGCTTTGTTTCGGCGTTGGATGTTGCAGAAACGAGTCTTGAAAAATCAGTTGAAATGATATGTCAGAAACCCGAGGCTCCTGCAATCTCAGGAGCCTCGGTATAAAACTCAAGTATTGTCGGTGTATTCAGTTAGGTAAATCAGATCTTCAGCGGTTTGTTTCCGGTGATACCGCGTTTCTTCAGCGCTTCTCTTCTCTTACGCTGTTCTTCTTCAAAACGTGGGTTCGGTGTTCGGACCCGGTTACCGCTGTTGTCGAGGTTCATCTTCATTTCCTGCCACTTCCAGCCCAGCGGTTTTTCCAGTTCTTTGGCAGCCAGGTAGGACCAGGGAGTTCCAGGATGTTCGTCAATCACGCCATTCAGGAGTTCCATGGCCTGCTTTTCCAGTTTCCGGACAGTTGGGCTGGAACGTGCGTCTTTGGCGGCCACCAGTCTCCAGGCGTTGTTGCCTTTTGTCTCGAAGACCTTGGGATTACTTTTCATTTCGGCCAGGATCGTGTTGTATCCGTGAGCACGTGCCTGGTTGGCCAGGACGCGTCCCAATGCCAGATCGTAGTTGGCACGCCAGCGGGGTTCTGTGATTTTCTTACGATCTTTGAGTCCCTGTTCCAGCATGACCTGCAGTTCATTCAAGCCGTAGCTGAGCTGCGAGACCGGCTTCTGGGCTTCAGTAATCGCCTGCCTGAGAACGTTATCATTATTGGCAGGAAATTCCAGGGTGGGCTGCGGCAGTCGACGGTCAGAAAGTCGAGTTGCTGCGGCTGTTCGGACGAGCGCCTGCTTAGCCATGTTTTGTGTGAGCATTCGCTCGTAATCGCGAATGGAGATATAATCGGGATGGTAGTCCCGCATATCGGCAGCGTCAAAGTTGGGAGTGGTATCTTCGGTGATGAAGTAGATCCCGTTGGTTTCCGCACAAAGCCGCGTCAGAGCATAAGGACCGTAGCCCGAACTGATCTGGCGAATGTCGTAATCGGACTGGCCCCAGAACGGCAGTTTGATGCGTTCGGGCAATACAGTTTCCGGACCGGATTCGGAGACGGCAGGTACTTCGACACCCGGCTCAATTTCGAACTGGGTGATGACTTCCTGCTGACCAAAGGGGGATGCGTTCCCCACGACGTAGCATTTAATGCCGTTACGCTTGGTAAGCAGAATGGTTTCTTCCAGGTTCTGAACGGCATCGGTGCCTGCTTCATCGGTTACCACGATGACCATCATGTTGCGACGGCTGGAGCGTTTGTAAGACAACCAGCGTTTGGAAACCTGGTTCACAGCGGCGAAGACGTTTTCATCGCCGGATGTATCTTCTTTGATCGAACGGATCTGGGAAACGACTTCTTTGACATCGCTGACCGGATCTTTGGTCACGAACTGTGTTGTTGAACCGAAGGCAGCCACAGCGGTTTTGAGTGAGGCTTCATTTTCGGCAGCTTCAAGGATACCCAACTGTTTGTAGACGTTTTCAAAACGATCGGCGATTTCGTTACGGCGTTTGCTGACTGAAGGAGAGACGTCGAACAGCCAGACCACCAGCAGTTTTTTCTCTTTGACAGCGGCAGCGATTTCGAGGGTCAGACGATCGATGGCACCTGCTACTCCGCCCGGACGGTCGGTTTCGCCGGTGACCTCTACGGCAGCCGTCAGTTCTTCCTGAGCGGGCTGAGTCAGGTTGTCATCAAAGACCGGTTCGGGAGTTTCAATATCATTTTCCAGCTGATCCTTGAGTGCTTCCTGCTGCTCTTTAGCTGAAACAGGAGCGGCCGCCATGGAGGGGGCCAGAATCTCGGTATCGCCGGACGAACCGACGACATCCTGGATGGTGGGATCAAGTTTGAAAACATTGTCGTCCAGTTCTTCGATGGACGAGATAATCGCATGTTCCGAATCGAGGAGCGTAATGCGGGTGATGCTTGCCAGGACAAACAGAATCAGCAGGTGGACCCCGAGACTGATAAACCAGGCGGGAACTTCCTTCATGTTGAGCCAGTTGCGTTGTTCGACGTCCACAATTTCTTCGACATGAACGTCTCTGGTGGAATTGGCAATACTCACGGTCTGCTCCTTGGGATGAGACTGTAATTCAAGCACGCGCTTTTGTACGTCTGCACGGGAAACGGTGTCACTCACAGGCCGCACGGAGATCGCCGCCCGCAACTGACATCGGATATCATTGATGATTATAAGAAAATCCGTCCATCAATGGTGCGTCAAATGTCAGATTTTACCCCTGAAGAGAGACAAATACAATCATTGTCCTTCCAGACCGCACAGAAACATATCCATAAGTACACATTCCTGCACGTCGTACCCATTACATGCTACCAGATTAACCTCAAAACCAGGCTTTACATTCGTCTTTATTTTTGCATTCTGCAATAATTTAAGTCGATTGACGAACTATAAGAGTGCCCCCTGCAACTCCCGTTTTATGAATCCGGGGCCGTTAAACACACTATTCTGACTCAGATCTGGTAACACCTATGTCCTTTGAGTGGTTGACCGAGTGGCTGCCCTTCACGTTTTACTACCTGATGGCGCTGCTGCTGTTCCTGGCGAATTTCGCTGCCTGGGCCTCGATTCTGTTTCTGATTCCGGGCAACTGGATCATGGTCTTTCTCTCAGCGCTGTTTTACCTGTTCATGCCTGAGGAAAGCGGCAAGGGAATTTCGCTGACAGTACTGGTGATCGCAATTCTGCTGGCGGGGCTGGGAGAACTGGTTGAAGCGCTGGGCAGTTCTGCGGGGGCTGCGAAAAAAGGGGCCAGTCGGCGGGCGATGATTCTGGCGCTACTGGGCACGTTCCTGTTAAGCGTGATGGGCGCGACGGTGGCGACTCCCGTGTTTCCGCCTGTGGGCACGGTCGTGGGGGCAATTCTCGGCGGCGCCGTAGGTGCTTATCTGGGCGCTTACCTGGGAGAAGCCTGGAAAGGGAACCTGGATGTGGACCGCATGGAAATCAGCCGGGCCGCGTTTGTGGGGCGATTGCTGGGTGTGGTAGGTAAGCTGGCGATCGGTGTGGTGATCCTGGTTATGCTGACGATTGACTCGCTGATCTGATTTTCTGTCACACGAGTGAAATAAAAAAGGCGATCTCCCTCTGCAGAAAGAGATCGCCTCTCGCCTTCAATTTGTTCTGGAACTGTCAACTTCTATCGTGTCAAACCTGCAGAGACCCATTGCCTGAATCGGGACGCATGCGCCCGGACAACGATTGCCTGTCACTGCGGTCTGATAGATTACTCTTCCAGATCAAAATTGATTTCATTATCCCCCTCTTTGACTTCGGCGGTGAGACCGGAAGTCTTGGGGCTCATGCTGTACTTTTCCGGGATCAGGGAAAGATCCACGTTCGCTTCCGCCGATTCGGCCGGCAGGTTGGAGGTATCCCGTTCCGAGATCACCATGACTCCGTGCTTGCCGATGGTAGCGCCATCCCCTTTCGTGTAGGTCGTCAGGGTATAGGTGCCGTCCTTCTGGATTTCGCCCGCGGCGGATTTCCCTGGACCTTCTGGAATAAAGGTCACGGTCCCCATTTCGAGAGGCTCGCCCTTATAAGTCACTTTGCCATGCACTTCTGCCGTCTCCAGCTGGTCTGAACCGCCGAAGCAGCCTGCCTGCGTGAGCATCAAGAGGCAGAGCGCGGGAAGTGTGAATTGCTTGAAAGAATACGATGCGTTCATTTATATCCTGTTCCTGTAGAGTCTGATAAACATTTCTGAATCTGACAACAGCAAAGCTGCGCGATTAAAACTCGCCGATCACTTCGCCGGTGGCACGGGTGGAAAGGCCTTTCAACAGATCCAGACTGGTGCTTTCAGACAGGAAACGGACACTGCCATCACAGAGCAGCATGTGCGCGCCGCCGACGTGCTGACTGCGCCAGCCGACACCATACTGACTGTGACTTCCCGAACCGATGGGATACTGCATCAGCTTGGTGTCGATCATCAGATAACCGGCAGAACCGTAGTAGTAGGTAGCCCAGGTCCAGGGTGCAATGTCATCCCAGCCTCCCTTGGAACCACTCCAGCCGATGTAGCTGGACAGCTCGCCCAGCAGGAAGGTGTTGGTGGTCCCGTCGGTAATGTCGCGCATCCGGGTTTTACAACCGGGATAGAGGACCCCTGATGTTCCATAGTGCCGACTCGAATTGGAACCGTTGACGAAGCCGACATCGACGGAACCGCCATTGCCGCGGTAGTGCAGCGAGCCGTCATTCCCGGGGTTCCCCCCCCAGCCGGTTGAGTAGTCGGTAGCCCGTTCACCAATTTCCGAAGAGGGACAGCAGAAGACCGCGATCGGATCGGTAAACAGGTTATTGTCACCATTGTGAGGTGCAGTGGTAAACCGGTAAGGCATCAGTTGCGTCAGCTCTCCCAGTGCGGTCATCTGGTTGTAGCGGGGCGCCTGATCGATATAGGGTAGAATACGAGCAGCCCAGCCGGTCAGATAGCCTGAGCTATGGAAGTACCCCGTGGGGAACATGGTGAAGTTGTCGTGGTAGTTATGAAAGGCCAGTCCCAGCTGTTTCATATTGTTTTTACACTGGGATCGCCGGGCGGCTTCACGGGCCTGCTGGACAGCGGGCAGTAACAGGGCAATCAAAATCGCAATGATGGCGATGACGACCAAAAGTTCAATGAGCGTGAAAGCACGCCTGCGGGTTGTGGATACTTGCATGAAATTCTCTCGCGTTGGGTAGAAGATAAAAAAAGAAAAGTACGATTTTCAAAATCGCC
Source organism: Gimesia benthica (assembly GCF_009720525.1). NCBI lineage: Bacteria > Pseudomonadati > Planctomycetota > Planctomycetia > Planctomycetales > Planctomycetaceae > Gimesia > Gimesia benthica. The sequence continues at coordinate 4,504,950 of NZ_CP043930.1, read as the reverse complement.
GAGGAAACAACATTCCCTTGAGCGGGGGAAGTGATTCGTATCAGCCGGAAGAACTCCAGCTGTCATTATTAAGAATTATTAAGATATCTAACTCGATATTAATAATGTTTTTTAACAATTCAATCTTTATTTATTCAAAATCCGACATTCTGATGGTGTTTTTTATCGAACATACGCATCGCAACATGTTTATTCATTGATATTTGCGTTCTGCATGCCTAAATGTACACCTTTCTCAAAATGAGGCTGATCGCCACTTTCGGTTCACCACCACCATATCACCCCATACATCGCATATCTCCCATTATTAACTTCACATAGCGAAACATGCGGATACGCATCCGCTTCAGATGGCGGGGATGATTTCTCTAATATCGAGAGCTGCCGCGAAACTGTTGGGCCTGAAATGGGTTTCATGGGGAACTGCGCTGACCTAAACTGACTTGAGCCTGCAACGGGACTCACATCCCATGAACCACTGGAGAACCAGATGCACCGAAACCGCCTGACTTTCATCGCGATTCTACTTACCTTGACCGTCGTCCTGAACGAATCCGCTTCGGCCCAGCAGCCCCGCCGTGGTGCGCCTCGCTGGGTTCGCGAAAATGCGGAAGTGCATCGGAACCTGGAATACGCGGAAGTGGATGGGAAGCCTTTGTTGCTGGATTTGTATCTTCCGAAAGATGTCAAACAGCCTCCCCTGCTCGTCTGGATTCACGGCGGTGGCTGGCGAAGTGGCGACAAAGGCCGGGGTGGGATACTGGTTCCCCTGGGTCTGCAGAACGGCTATGCCTGTGCGAGCATCAATTACCGCCTGAGTGGCGAGGCAACATTCCCTGCGCAGATTCACGACTGTAAAGCCGCCATCCGCTGGCTGAGAGCCCATGCCAAAGAGTACGGATACGACGCGTCCCGCATCGGCGTAGGTGGATCATCCGCCGGCGGTCACCTGGTGGCCCTGCTGGGAACCAGTGGGGGTGACAAACAGCTGGAAGGGACCGTCGGCAAACATGCGGATCAATCGAGTCAGGTTCAGGCGGTGCTCGACATGTGGGGACCGACCGATTTTCTGCAGATGGATGCGCATGCCCTGCCCGACGCCCGCTTCAAACACAACGACCCCCGTTCGCCGGAATCTTTGCTGCTGGGCGGACCGGTGCTGGAGAACAAAGACAAAGTCGCACAGGCCAACCCGATCACCTACATCGACAAACAGGATCCCCCGTTCCTGATCATTCACGGTTCGAAAGACCCGCTGGTGCCCGTGCATCAGAGTCAGCTACTCGACGCCGCACTCAAAAAAGCGAAGGTGCCCGTGCAGTTGATCGTCGTCAAAGGCGCCGGACATGGTGGTCGGGAATTCAATACTCCTGAGACCAACGACCGCATCGTGAAGTTCCTCGATCAGCATGTGAAGCAGGCTCCCCGGCAGAAAGCCGGTAACTGATCTTTCCTGCGTACGGGAAATCAGATTTCCGTCTGGCTTTACACCTGCGCGACGATTCCTGAGAATGGAATCTGTTTCAGCAGTCTGTGGACAGATTGTTTCCAGTCTGTGCCGCGGCTGAAGTTTCTTAAGCGCGCCCCTTTTGGATACAGGAACACAATGTATTTTTTATCTACGCGTTCGTTACGCTGCACGGGACTGGTTTTTACGGTATGCACTCTGCTGGCAGGTTGTTCCGGCACACCTGAGGATCAGCCTGATACCGCATCGGTGAAGGGTCTGGTGGTCATGGAAGGGGAACCGATCGAGGGAGCAGTCGTGACGTTTGCTCCTGAAGCGGGGCGGCCTTCGACGGGTATCACAAACAGCCAGGGGATCTTTGAACTGGCTTATAACCCGACAACCAAGGGAGCCAAGATCGGCAAGCATACGGTTCGCATCTCGACAGCACGCTACGTCGAAAATCCTGACGGAACCACGACCGAAATGAAAGAGGTCATTCCTGCCAAGTACAATGAGAGCTCTAGTCTGACGGTGGAAGTCAAACCCGGGGAAAACGATTTCCCCTTTAAGCTGGACAAGGAATGAGTTGAGAACTGAAGCACTGATGTAACAGTTCCCAACTAAGATGAAACGATAAGAGCTCCCTGGCGCCTGAGCACCAGGGAGCTCTTTTTATGTTACAGGTAAGCAGAAGTTACTTCGGCTTACCATTCACCGATGACCTGACCATCGTTGATGACGGCCAGTCGGAAGTAAGTGCTGGTTGCGGAGGAAATGGTGCCTGGGTTATTGGAAGCATCCATATTTTCGCTGGCGAAGCGAACAGCACCGTCTGCCATGAGCACATGCACGCCCCCCTCATGCAGACTGCTGGGACCAAACTGGTAACCGGTTCCGTTGATCATGGACCAGCCGACACGTGCCTGCACCAGACCGTAACGAATGTTTTCGAATTTGTTGGGAGTCGCAGCACAGGGTGTAACTCCTGCCCAGATCGAACCGATGTGGTTCGTGCCGGCAGCGTCGTTCACGGTGGTTCTTTCTGTGAACGCAAACGTGTTGGAGAGACCGTCGGTAATGTCGCGGATCTGGGTTTTACTATTGTGATAGAACATACCGTTCGGCTTCGCGGAGGAGTTACAACGATAGTCGCCGTTGCCGTTGAAGCCGAGATAGTTGGACAGACCGATGGCCACGCCACTCACTCTGTTGTCTGCGTTCTGAGCCGGGTTGGGATCGGCGCTGGACGGACAGAGGTAGGCGGGCAGAACCGTACGCACATCGGCGAGTACGGTGGTGTTGGTCAGATCCATGGGCCTGTTGGGGCTGATTTTATTGTAGAGAGGAGCCTGATCCATGAAAGGGAGGATAAACAGGTTGCACAACCAGCCGTGATCGTTAATGAATCCGGGTGGGAAGACACGATGTGTTTCGTTGTAGTTGTGCAGCGCGAGGCCAATCTGCTTGAGATTGTTTTTACACTGACTGCGACGGGCCGCTTCGCGTGCCTGCTGGACGGCGGGCAGTAAGAGGGCGATCAGAATCGCGATGATGGCAATCACCACCAGCAGTTCGATCAGGGTGAAGCCGCGTTTGCGGACGGTGGGTGCAGATAGACTCATAGCGCTGTTCCACTTCAAATGGAGTAATACGGGCGAGAAACATTACGACAGCAACGTAGAAGGCAGGAAAATCAGGTGGGACTCTCAGCAACCTTGCATCAGTAATATGGTATATGTGAATCCAGGCCAGTGCAAGGAAGAAGTTACAGGCAGGTAATCAGAAGGGCACGTGCTGGATATGTTAGGATTGCTTTGAAATTGAGTGACTTTCATCGATTCCATAGAGACTGGCCCAGTAGTTGGTACTGGTGGGGAACACCAAAACAAGACAGTTTAATTTCTCTGCGACCTCCTGTTGCTTGCGGCAATCTCGGATTTCATCCGAGACCACCCTCAGAGCTGTTTCCTGTCACAGACTTTTCGTGTTTTTTGTGCCTTACGTGGTTCTAAAACTCTGCACTTCCGGTCAACTATTCCCACAAATCCCGGTGGAAACCCTTCGCGCTGCCGAACTTTCGCTGCATAATGCGGGTCCTTCTGCTTACTATTGTGCGTTTACCTCTTTTGTCTGTTGATGTGTGATGTCCCGTGGTGATGCGAATTCGGCTGCTGCTGACGCTGGTGCTGCCAGTGAGGATCTGAACGCTGCGCTGAAAGAGCTGCCCGGGCTGATCTCACAGGCGATGGTTGTTGACCAGTTTCGGTTCTCCCAACGGCTGCGGTCGATCCGGCAGGCAAAGAAGAACAAAAAGCCGTTCGATAAAAATCTGCAGCGGCTGCAGGAAGAACTCAAGAAGTCGCTGGCCCGACGGGAGGAGCGGCTCAAGCTGCGGCCCGAGGTCAAGTTTGACGGCAGCCTGCCGATCCATGACGAACTGGATCACATCAAGCAGACGATCGCCGACAACCAGGTGGTGATTATCTGCGGGGAGACCGGCTCGGGGAAATCGACGCAGTTACCCAAGCTGCTGCTGTCGATGGGACGAGGCATCAATGGCATTATCGGTCACACCCAGCCACGACGAATTGCCGCCCGATCAGTGGCGGCCCGCATCTCCGAAGAGCTGGGACGCGAACAGGGAACCGCCTGCGGTTTTAAAATCCGCTTCACCGACACGACGAACCCGAACACTTACATTAAGCTGATGACCGACGGGATTCTGCTGGCCGAAACGCAGAACGACCGCTTTCTGAATCAGTACGACACGATCATTGTCGACGAAGCACACGAACGCTCGCTGAACATCGACTTCCTCTTAGGCTATCTCAAACGCCTGCTCGCGCAGCGGCCTGATCTGCGGGTAATCATCACATCGGCCACGATCGACGCCGAACGTTTCAGCGAACACTTTGCGAACCGTGAAGGGCCGGCGCCGATTCTGAATGTCTCGGGGCGGACGTATCCGGTAGAGATTCGTTACCGGCCCTTTGATGCAGAGCCGGACGATAAGGGACAGGGCAAAGGGAAAAACAGTAACCGCGATGAACAGTCCCAGCTGGCGGACGCGGTGAATGAACTCGCGGCGATCGACGATGGGGACATCCTGATCTTCGTGGCGACAGAGTGGGATATTCGCGAGACGGCGAAGCTGTTGCGCGGTCGCTCGATCATCGGTGATGACGGCGGAAGACAGACGGAGATTGTGCCGCTCTACGGGCGACTCTCGACGGCGGAACAGAATAAGGTCTTTCGCCCGTCCACCTATCGTCGAATTGTGATTGCGACGAACGTGGCCGAATCGTCGATCACGGTGCCGGGTATTCGCTATGTGGTTGATACGGGGCTGGCCCGCATCAGCCGGTATTCGAGTCGGTCGCAGGTGCAGCGTTTGCCGATCGAAGCGGTCTCGCAGGCGTCTGCCAATCAGCGGGCCGGTCGTTGTGGACGTGTCGCGCCGGGGATCTGTATCCGGCTCTACAGCGAAGCGGATTTCAACAGCCGCGATGAATTCACGTCGCCGGAAATTCAGCGAACCAACCTGGCCTCGGTGATTCTGCAGACGCTGAATATGAAGCTGGGCGCGATTGAAGACTTTCCGTTTATCGATCCTCCGAAGCCGGCGGCGATTCGCGATGGTTACAGCACGCTGTTTGAACTGGGGGCGATAGATGAACAGAACCGGCTGACCGACATCGGACGGCAGATCAGTCGGCTGCCGGTCGACCCGCGGATTGCACGCATGATTCTGGCGGCCCACGATGAAAACTGTCTGCATGAGATTCTGGTGATTGCGTCGGCCCTGGAACTGCAGGATCCACGCGAGCGACCGATCGATAAACAGCAGGCAGCCGACGAAGCCCAGGAACAGTTTCGCGATCCCGATTCGGACTTTCTGAGCTTCCTCAAGCTGTGGGACTTTTATCACAAGCTGAAAGAAGATCTGTCACAGAGCCGGTTGCGGCGGGCCTGCGTGCAGAATTACCTGTCGTACAATCGGCTGCGGGAATGGGCGGACATCTTTCGGCAGCTGCGTCAGCTGGTCGAAGAGACGGGGCTGAAACTGCATCCTCGGAAAGATGACTCGGCGGCGATTCACCGGGCACTGCTGCCGGGGTTACTGTCGAACATTGCCATGCGGTCGGACACGCACGAGTACACGGGCTCCGGCGGGCAGAAGTATTTCCTCTGGCCCGGGTCGGGGATTTTTGAGAAGAAGCCAAAGTGGGTCATCTCGGCGGAGCTGATCGAAACGAGTAAGCGGTATGCCCGCACAGTTGCGAAAATTTCGCCGAACTGGATCGAGCCCGCGGCACCGCACCTGGTGAAAAAGACCTGGAGCGATCCCCGCTGGAACGGGGATGCAGCGTCTGCGATGGCCACAGAAAAGGTAACGCTGTTTGGTCTGACCATCGTGCCGGGACGCTCGGTGCATTACGGCAAGATCGATCCCGAACAGTCGCGGACCCTGATGCTGCAGTATGGCCTGGTCGAGGGGGACATTACGCTCAACGTCGACTTCCTGGCACACAATCAGAAGTTCATGAGTGACCTCGAACAGCAGCAGGCGAAGTCGCGGCGGTACGACCTGATTCCTTCGCAGGAGCAGCTCTTCGCGTTTTATGATGCACGGATTCCGGAAGACGTCTATGACGGCGTGAGCCTGAAGAAGTGGTGGAAGGTCGCCAAACGGAAGACGCCGACACTGCTCAACATGCGGCTGGAGGACTTCTTCGACGCACAGGCGGAGGAGGTCGACGAGACCGAATTCCCGAACGCACTCAAGATGGGGAAGATGCAGTTTCCGCTGGAGTATCACCTCGAGCCGGGAGCCGCGGAAGACGGCGTGACCATTTCAATTCCGCAGGAGAGTCTCAATCAGTTGTCACCCCAGCGACTGGGCTGGCTGGTGCCGGGGCTGCTGGAAGAAAAGGTGGCGGCGATGATCAAGGCGCTGCCCAAGTCGGTCCGGCGGATGCTGGTGCCGGCACCGGAAACGGCGAAGCAGGTCGTGAAGCAGCTGGAGTTCGGCAAGGGTTCGTTTGAAGAGAAAGTCGCGACACTGCTGTCCCAGATTTCGGGAGAGCGGATCACGAAGGAGATGTTTGAAACGGAGCGGCTGCCTCAGCATCTGCAGATGAATATCCGTGTGCTGGACCAGGGGGGCGATGCGATCGCCGTCAACCGGAACCTGACGCAGCTGCGACAGGAATATGGTTCGAAAGCGGCCAGCAGCTTCTCGGCACTCTCGGATGATCACTGGAGCCAGAGCGGGTTGACTGACTGGACGTTCGGAGATTTTCCAGCCGAGGTGCAGATCGATCATGATAATCTGTCACTCACCGGGTTTCCGAGCCTGGTCGATGAAGGGAAGTCGGTGATGCTCTGCCTGCGGGATGCGCCCGAGCGGGCCGCCTATGAGACGCGGTTCGGATTGCGGCGGCTGTTTGTGCTGGCCGAACATCGGCGATTGAAATCACAGGTGGAAAATATCCCGGGCCTGGAACGGATCTCACTGTATGCCGCGGGGATCGGCGGGATCAATCTGCGGGAACAACTGGTCGAACTGCTGGCGGAGCGGGTGCTGTGCGGACAGAAAGAACGCCAGCCACGGACCGAGGCCGAGTATCGTCAGTTGATCAAGGAATGGCGGAACCAGATTCCGGTCGCCGCACAGGATCTGGCGGCACTGTTGCCGACGCTGTTTGAGCAGTATCACAAAATCAAGATCACGCTGGATAAGACCAAGGTTCCCGCCTGGAATGAACCGCTGGCCGACATGCGGGCGCAGTTGAATGCCCTGATCAACGCCCGCTTCCTGGTGAATACGCCCTACCCCTGGCTGCAACAGGTTCCCCGTTACCTGCAGGGGATGGAAATGCGGTTGAGTAAACTCGGCGGGAGCGGACTGCAGCGGGACATCGCTAATATTCGCAGTATTTCGCGGTACATTGAAATGTACGCCCAGCGGGCCCGGCAGCATCATGAGCGGGAGATTATTGATCCGCAACTGATCAAGTTCCGCTGGCTGCTGGAAGAATTCCGCGTGTCGCTGTTCGCCCAGAAACTGGGAACGGCGCTGAAGGTGTCGCCGAAGATTCTGGATCAGCAGTGGTCGCTGGTGCGGGATTGATCCTGTTTTTTTGCTACCATGAAAGATACGAAAAGCACGAAAAAGGTTTTTGTGTCCGGTTCTATTTCCATGGGTGGTACCGGATGCAATCCGGTATTGCCGCAGGCAACAGGAAACTGACAGGGTAGGCGAATCATTCAGGAAACGCTGTCCGATGAGATGAAATGTCCGGCAACCACGATTCCCTTTCGTTCGTGCTCTCTGCCTGGCAGTTTCCTGCTCGCTACGCTCGGCCCGAATTGCATTCGGGCTTACCCGATTCTGTGAGCGGCCAGGCGCTAGGTAGCGTTTCTTAATTCGGATGATATATACCAAAGACGTTTCAACCGGGGCTAACGCCCTGCGGCTAATTTTCTTTTCTGCTGTTGAAGTCCTGAAAACAAGAGTAACAGCATACCCTCGGCCACGGATCTGTGAGCGTAATAGGACTCGTCACTGGTTCTGAGGTCAGCATCTACCCGTGTTACCGGTGGCTAGCGCCATTCCGCTCAGGTCTGGTGGGGTTGTTTTCACTGTTGAGTGAGCGGCAGTGTTCTCCTTGCTTCGGTTCCGGCTTTTCAGTGCTGCGTACTGTTTATCTGCGGGTGGTGGGTGCGGTTTCTTATAATCTGCTGGTGGGCAGTTCGTGATTCTTAATTCGAATGCTCCAGACCAAAGTCGTTTCAACCGGGGCTAACGCACTGCGGCGAATTTGGATTTTCTGTTGTTGGAGTCCCGAGAACCAGAGCGACAGGATACCCTAGGCCACGGATCAGTAGTGAGCGTGATAGGGCTCGGCACTGGTTCTGAGGTCAGCGTCTATCCGTGTTACCGGTGGCTAGCGCCATTCCGCTCAGGGGAGAGTGTCATATGTATTTCGATCAGAGGTTGAGCTGTCGGGGATGTCGTCAGGCGAGCGAACACATTAGTCCGTTTCTTCAGTAAAATCTCTGTTCCAGGTTGATGTGTTTTCTGAATCGGGGCGGGACAGAATTTTGTCCGCTTGTGCCCGGATTTTGTCCTGGTCTGTCCGGAATTTTGTCCTGCTGTGACCGGTTTGTGTCCTGGTTTGCCCTGAACATTGAAGGACTGACTTTGCGAAGTAGTGCGATCTGTTCCAGTAGACAACCGGTGAAAAGCAACGGGGATTCAGCTGTTGTTGCGTCACTGGTGCCGAATGTTTTAGTGCAGATTACCTGTCTCGCGCGCGAGCCAAAGTTAGAACAGCATACGCATCGGCGGGAGGCGATCAAGGGGAGTTTATGCACTTCCTCTGAGACAGCGGTGAGCCATGTTCAGGTTGGGCCGCAGGGACCGACGAAGAGAAACCGCGGACGCTTTTCAGGCGGATGTCTCGGTGGACGGATTGAATTCTTCCATCAGCTGCGTAATCGCATCCGAGGAACCCAGGGCGAAGATACTGTCGCCCGCGTTGAGAATCGACGAACTGGACGGGGGCATCTGGGGCTGATGACCGGGACGACAGATGCCGACCACCATTATGCCTTTGGTGCTCAGATCGGTTTCACTCAGTTTCTTGCCGCAGTAGGGGCTGGCGTCGGTGATCTGCAGGTCGGCGACTTCGAACCCACCCACATGTTTGCTGGCGACCTCAACAAAATCTTCGACCGCGGGGTGAATCATGAAGCGGGCGATTTTGACGGCGCCGCTGCGGAAGGGACTGACCACGCGATTCGCGCCGGCATGTTTGATCTTCTCTCCGGCCTTGTCGTCGCTGGCGCGGGCGATGATCTGAAAGCCGGGATTCAGCATCCGTGCGGTGAGGACCACGTAGACGTTGTCAGCGTCCCCGGGGAGGGCTGCTGCGAGGGAAGCCGCCCGTTCGATGCCGGCACTTTTGAGGACCTGGTCATCGGTGGCGTCTCCCTGGATGTAAAACCAGTTGCGGGGAGTGCAGGTCTGCTCCAGGCGTTCTTCGTTACTGTCGATGACCACGAACTGTTTTTCGCGTTCGTGCAGATACTCACAGATGGAGTGTCCCATCCGACCGAGTCCACACACGATGTAGTGACCTTCCAGATTGGAAATTGTTTTCTGCATGCGTCGTTTCTCCAGAACCGAACTCATTTGCTGGCGCACAATCCACTGACCGAGCTGGGAGACACTGTAGGTGAAAATCCCCAGACCAAACATGAGGTAGAAAATGATAAAGATTTTGCCGTTATCAGACAGCGACACCGGGTCTTCATATCCGACAGTGGTCGCGGTAATCACGATCATGAACAGGCTGTCGAGCCAGGAAGCACCTTCGATCACCCGAATGCCGACCGTTCCGAAAATCGTAAAGCCGATCAACAGAACCATGATGCGGAAGAAGTGCGCAAGCGACTGCTTCTGCGAGCGCTTCGGATCCAGGGTTGAGGTCAGCTGGTGAAACATGCGTGAAAGTTTACAGTCTGAAGAGCATTTTGGATAGAAAAGCCGTATTTTCAGGAGGCAGTAACAATGAATCGGGTTTCCCCAGATCGTGGAGCAGTTCCTCGGCCGCGAGTAATCCACTGCGGACGGCCCCTTCCATCGTGGCGGGCCAGCCGGTGGAAGTCCAGTCTCCGGCGAGATACAGACCTGCGACCTGCGTCCGTTGCGCGGGGCGGAGCTGTTCCACACCGGGCTGAACGGAGAAGACTGCATGATGTTCAGTGAGCATGCGACTATGCAGCAGTTGGGCCTCTCCGGTGACAGGCCAGATCCGGGTGAGTTCCGCGATGACCTCCTGGATGATCTCCTCCTGCGAACGTCCCTGGCGTCCGGCTGCGGTGAGTTGATGACTGGCCGAGATGACGATCTGGTAATACCAGCGTCCGTCGTGCTCCTGCTGCATCAACTGCGTACGGTTGAACATCCATTGAGAAAGACAATCCACGAAGACCGCGTGCGGGAGCGGCGTGATTTCGCGATCAAACCAGAGATGCACGCTGGTGATAGGAGCCGCTTCAAGCTCTGCGATGCGCGACAGTTCTGTGCGACCGGGGAACTCGGCAGGCAGCAGATCGAGCACGCGCTGGTGGGGAACGGCGAGCACGACGCGGTCTGCATCGATGTGAGTGCCATCCCGAAGTTCGACGCCGGTTACTTTGCCGTCGGTGATGTGGATTTGTTTGACGCCGGTCTTGAGACGGATCTCGGTACCACGTGTGGTCAGCCAGTCACTGATTGTGGTGCCGTACAACTGTTCGAGGGGTGTGGTGGGAATCAGAACCTGCCAGCTGTCGCGGGCGCGGAGAAAGCCATCCACAAAAACCTTGCGGGCATGCGAGAGGCTGATGCGTTCCAGGCTTTCGCTGAGTGCGCTGACAAGAACTACGTTCCAGAAGCGATCGATGACGGTTTGCGACTGCCCGTGTGCCTGGAGCCAGTCGGCCATGGTCGGTTCGTCTTGCAGATTGACGCGGGTGCGTGCGAGCTGTTTGAGTCCCTGGGCCAGTTCGCGTTTCTCGCGGAAGTTGAGATAGGAGAGTCGCGCGAAGGCGGGAAACAGATGCAGGGGTGTGGGGAGCGCCGGACTGGAGGCAAAGCGGTTCACCTGAAAGCGGGTGTCGGCGTTGACGGGACCGCTCTGATGGGGACCGATGAAGTAGAGCTGCTCGGCTCGCTCAAAGGAATCGGCGATGCCGACGGTCTCGCAGAAGCGATTGAATTCGTGACAGCAACCCATGCTGACGTGCTGACAGTTGTCGATCAGGGACTGGGACTGCTGGTCTTCAAAGGAGCTCGCGCGCCCCCCGAGTCGGGGTCGGGACTCGAGCAGGGTGACAGGCTGATTCCGCTCCGCGAGAGCCGCAGCGCAGGCCAGGCCGGCGAGACCGCCTCCGACAATGACTGTTGCTGTGCTGCTGTCTTCCAATGACTTTCCCTGACCAACGTGCCGTGCATGTGAAATTGTCCCATCTGTACATTGGATCTGTATTTTCCGGGACTGCTGCTTTAAGATGTGAGGATATCGAAAATCAGCTGAGATCCCAGTAGTGACTTTGGTGAAATCATGAAATATTCGGGGATTCCCCTGATTGAGACACTTTCCCGCGGCTGGCTGCAGGCGGGGAGGAATTTTGTTTATCCGCCTCGGTGTGTACTGTGCGGTGAAGACCAGCTGTGCGATGGAACGAACTGCGGGCCCCGGATCGACCAGATCGCCCCCCTGATGGCTCACACGTGTGGACGGTGCGGTGCACCGGTGGGTCCGCATGTAGAGACGTCTTCAGGCTGCATTCACTGCAGGAAAGATCGTTTTTTATTCACGCGAGCGATAGCCCTGGGTCAATATCAGGGACCATTGAGCGAATTAATCTTAAAACTGAAGCAGAACCCGGGAGCCCCTCTGGGAGTGAGCCTGGGAAATCTACTATACTACCGCCATCAGGAAACACTGGAGAACATGAACTTTGATCTGATCATTCCGATCCCGCTGCACTGGACATCCCGGCTCTACCGGTCTCATAATCCGTCGACTCTGATTGGTGAGGCTTTGTCGGGCCGCTTGCAAGCCCCTTTCGACGTGAATATACTCGCGAAACGAAAACGGACCCCTGCGCAGCTCGGATTGAATTCTTCAGAACGAAGACGAAATTTACGGGATGCGTTTCGAGTGCGTCGAGCGAGGCGAATCCAGGGGCAGAGCATTTTACTGGTGGATGATGTCCTGACTACGGGCTCAACCGCCAACGCTGCGACGCAGGCGCTGCTGGAGGCAGGAGCCCGCGAGATCAACGTGGCAGTCATTGCCAGGGCCCTGGGCCAATAGAAGATTTAAGATCGATACTCCACGGAAATGGCTGCTGTTTCAGTGGATACAACAGATAAGGTAAGTTATCTCGATGGATGCGAGTACCACACCGCCACCCCCTGGTAAGAATTCGCCTGAAAAAAAGGAGAAGAAAAAGATCGGGAGAACCCATCACTTCTTTCTGCGGGGCCTGGCGATCAGCCTGCCGCCGATTCTGACGCTGGTGATCGTCATCTGGGTCGCGGGAATCGTGAATGACTATATCATCACGCCTACCACAACCACGGTGCGCTATTGTATCGCCTACTTCACCGACGATTCCCAGCCGCGGGATAGCTTCGTGCAGGTGGAAGGACTGCCTCCTCTGGAATACTGTCGCAAAGATTACCTCGTCAGCAGGACGGATGCAGCGGAACTGGAAGCGATTGACGATCAGACGCTGGGGCGAATTCCCCGTCGTCAGCTTACGGATAAGGCCTGGGTTCCGTTTGGAGATCGGGCGGTACCTTATACTGACTATCGGGAAGTCGCGAAGCGAATTCGCGCGTCCGACATGCCGACAACGGCGATGGGGCTCTATATGGAACTGGCGACGACCCGCTGGTTCAAAAGTCTGTTCAACCTGAGCGCGGTTGCCGTGGCATTGACGATTGTAGCGTTGTACTTCCTGGGTCGTTTCGTGACAGCCCGGATTGGCGCCTGGATGGTCTACAAGTTCGAACAGGGCGTACTGGCGAGACTGCCTGTCGTGAGCAACGTTTATTCTTCGGTGAAGCAGGTGACCGACTTCTTCTTCAGCGAACGCTCGGTCGATTACAGTCGCGTGGTCGCCGTGGAATACCCGCGGCGCGGCATCTGGTCGCTGGGATTCGTCACGGGAGACAGTATGCTCGAAATGACGGTGACCGCGGGTGAACCCCTGGTAGCGATCCTGATTCCCACCTCACCGATGCCGGTTACCGGTTATACGATGAGTGTTCCCCGCAGCGAGATTGTAGATTTGAACCTGACCGTCGACCAGGCGTTTCAGTTCTGCCTGTCTTGTGGAGTGCTGGTGCCTCCGCAACAGAAAGTGACTGATGAACTGCTGCGGGAGGAACTGGGTAAGCGTCTGTTGGGCGATCGCAAGCTGGCCGGCTTCAAAGTTCAGATCGCTCCGCCCGAACCCACGACTCAGACCACCACACTCGCCAGCGAACATTCCGAATCGGAAGAAACGACTGATGCTTCCGAGTCAAATTCCACTGACAGCACCGAGCAGCCACCGGAAAAATAGACCGCGGTCTGACGTTGATCGATGCGGTCACGAGAGACACGAAAACAGAATACGCAGGATAGAAAGCAGATTTGACTGATGAATCAGACAGCGGAACCGCGTCCCTTGCGCATCGCGACCCGAGCAAGCAAGCTTGCGCTCTGGCAGGCAGAGCATGTGTCTGCCCTGCTGGAAGCTCAGGGGAGCGGACGGCCGATTGAAATCGTGCATATCACATCGGAAGGTGACCGCGATCTGACCTCGCCGCTATCCCAGTTCGGCGGACTGGGTGTGTTCACTCGCGAAGTGCAGAAAGCGGTTTTGGACGGAAGGGCTGATCTGGCGGTTCACAGTCTCAAAGATTTACCGACCGAGCCAGCTCCCGGTCTGACCCTGGCGGGAATCCCGGACCGGGGTCCCTTGTTCGATGTGCTGATTCTGCCCGAGGGTTCCGAGCCGATTGAGTCGCTGGCTGATCTGCCCGAACAGGCACGGATTGGAACGGGAAGTCTGCGGCGCCGGGCTCAACTGCTGCATCAGCGAAGCGACCTGGAAATGCTCGAAGTCCGCGGAAACGTGCAGACACGTCTGAAGAAACTGGACTCCGGTGAATACGACGCCCTGTGTCTGGCGAAAGCGGGAATGGTGCGACTGGAACTGCTGGCCGAACGGAACTGGCTGCTCTTAAGTCCGCCGGAAGTCTATCCGGCCGTCGGTCAGGGCGCCTTGGGCATCGAATGCCGGGACGACGATACTGAAACCATTGAAATTCTGGGAGCGATTTCCGATCCCGCGGTGCGCGCCGCGACCACGGCTGAACGAAGTCTGCTTTCGCATCTGCGTGCGGGCTGTCATGCTCCGATCGGCAGTCTGTCTCGGCTGGAAGAGAATCAACTGACATTGGAAGCAGTCGTATTGAGCGGCGACGGTCAGGAGCGGATTTTCGTCTCCGAAAGTGGCGCACTGGAAGCGGCTGCAGAAACCGGAATCAAGGCTGCGGAGTCGCTGCTGGAAGCGGGTGCAGACCGACTAATTTCGCCCGGTCCCGGGTCGCCGGAAGCGCTTTAAAGTGCGAACGACTGTCCTACGGGACGTCAACCCAAAAAAAGGACCTGTAAATTATTTCCCTGTTCCTGTAAAAAACAGACGGTAACGTATGTCGATTCTGTGATTCAATTGGGTTATACTCTGTGCAAATGGACTGCCTCTTAAAATCGTATTCAGGAAGAGCGAAAGGTTTGAGACATGGAACGTCACCCTTATCGCCCCGGGTTAGCCGGGATCGTCGCGACAGAAACTGAAATCTCACAAATCCAGGATGGTTTGACTTATCGGGGTTACCTGGTAGATGAACTGGCCCGCGAGGCCATGTTCCTCGAAGTTGCTTACCTGCTCCTGCATGGTGAACTTCCCAGCCACGAAGAGATGGCTGACTTTCAGACGATGCTGATCGAATCGGGTCAGCTCCCCTACCCCGTGTTGAAGGCTCTGGAATCGATTCCTCCGCACATCGACATGATGGAAGTGGTCCGCAGCGGCGTCAGCCTGCTGGCACACTTCGACCCGCAGATGGAATATGGAATGTTCATGTCGGATATTTCCAATGCCCAATACCTGCTGGCGATGCTGCCGCAACTGATCTCGTTCCGTTATCATTACGTCAACGGGAAGAAACCGGTGGTGCCTAACTTCCAGCATTCATATGCGGGCAGTTTCTGGTACATGCTTAAAGGGGACGAGCCAACCCAGCTCGAAGAAGAAGCCTTCAATGCCCTGCTGATCTCACAGGCCGATTACGGTCTGGCCCCATCCACCTTTGCCGCCCGCGTGGTGGCATCGACGGGGAGCCCCCTGTATTCATCGATCAACGCCGCCATCGGTTCGCTGAACGGTCAGTTGCACTGCAGCTCCGGAGCCGGCGTGCTGGATGCGTTACAGGAAGCGATGCATTCAGGAAATGCAGAGGAATGGGCCTGCCAGGAAATCACCAAGGGGCGTCGGGTACTCGGATTCCAGCATTCACCGCGTAACCCACGCGATCCCCGGGCTACGGTTCTGAAGAATTATTGTGTGCAGGTTGCAGATGCACTGGGGTTGAATGCCATGGAAGCGACCGCGGATGCCATCGAAGATGTCATGGCGAAAGTCTCCCGCGTTCATCCCCGCGTGGAATGGCACGCGAGTCGACTGCTGCATTACCTGGGCTTTGAGCCTGAGCTGTTCACGCCGATCTTTGCGGTTTCGCGAATGGCAGGCTGGGTGGCACACATCGTCGAACAGACGGAGAACAATCACCTGTACCAGCCGCTCTCACGCTATGTGGGCATGGATCAGCGGAAATACAAACCGATGCCGTTACGCAGCTGATTCCGCTTTGTCGGGATAGGTCAGTCGCAGCAGAATGGGCATCAGGACGAGGTCACCAAAGACGCCGCCCACCATAGCAACACTCACCAGCGCCCCGAAATAAATCAGGGGGATGAAGTGTGACAGGGTGAGTACACTGAAGCCGGCAACCAGGGCGGACGTGGCATAAATGATTGCCCGGCCGACACTGTGCTGTGTGGATCGTAGCGCTTCATCTGTCGAAGCACCACGCGAACGTGCTCTTAAGAAGCTTGAGATAAAGTGGATGCTCGAATCGGTCGTGAGTCCCATTGAAACACTGGCGATCATGGCGGTACCGATATTCAACGTCAGTCCGGTCCAGCCCATGACACCAATCACGACGACAATCGGAAACAGGTTGGGAACCATCGAAATCAGCCCCAGTTTCAGACTACGGAAGGCGAGTGACATGATTAACCAGATACTGGTGGCAGCGAGCAGGAAGCTGTAAAGCTGATCTCGCAGCAGGCTGTCAATCAGATAAGCGAGCAGAATAAAAATACCGGCGGCCTTACCAGGCTCGCCATGAACGGCCTTTGATTCCTGATCGGACTCTTTCGTTTCCGAGCCGGGAAAATGTTTTTTCGCGAGGGCATCGACCTTGTGAATCAGGGAGAGTTTTTCCTCAGCCGACTGTCGTTCGAGGGCCCGCAGGACAATTCGCATGCGCCCCTGTTCGGGATTGTAGAGGCTGCTTTCGAAGTCCGCCTGCAGGTCTTCGATCTGGTCGAGCTTGGACTGGATCGGGTCGGAGGCGAACGGTTTTGCCGGCACGAAGTCGAGCGTGTCCGTAATGGAGATGACTTTAGTTAACTGTGTTTTGTCAGGAGGGTTAACCTGTTGCAGGTCTTCCGCCAGGGCCAGGACGCGGTCCAGGTATTCCTTATTCAGTTGAGACGGAGCAGGAAAGTTGACTTCCCAGGTGGAAGCACCGCCGAGCCGGGTTTCGACGAAGTCGAGCGCCTTGACGATCTCGCTGGAGTCGCGGAAGTTTTTACTGAAATCCGTTTCGATGGTTAAGCGACTGAAGCCGGCTGCAGCAAAAATCACGAAGACCAGCGAACCCCAGAGAATCCGTTTGGGATAACGCTCATTCATCTGAGCGACCTGTTTCAGCTTTCGGGCCAGACCTTTATCGTCCGACTGTTTTGAAGGTTGACGCAGATAACCCAGCGACATTCCGCCGGGCAGAAGGACCGTGGAGGCGATGAGCACCATCAGAGTACCCAGGGCCATCATGATCCCGAAGCTGCGGACAGGAGCGATTTCACTGGTCAACAACGAGAGGAATCCGGCAGCCGTGGTGGCACAGGTCCAGAAGATCGCGGGTAAGAGTTCGACCATCGTCCGGCGGATCGCATCGGGGCGGGGAACGTTCTCGCGCTGCAGGGCCTGAAAGTGGACGGCCACGTGTGCGACCGTCGCGATGCCGATGATCGTCACGAGGGAATTCAACATGGAGCTGACCATGCTCAACTGGAGATTTCCGATGACAAGCACTGCTTCGGTCCACCAGATCGAACAGATCACAACCAGGAGAGGTAGGGCCACCCAACGCAGCCGACGGAACAACAGCAGCAATACGACCGCCAGCAGACTGAGCGAGACTTTAAACAGTACATCGCCGTCTTCTTCCACGTAGCGGAACATGTCATAGACCTGCACGGGCTCGCCGACCACATAGGCGCGGGGCTCGTGGGCATGTGCCAGCTCGCGGATTTGTTTGAATGTTTCAGCACGGGGAACGGGCGATTGATCTTCAGGCAGCAGGCGGAGGACGATGGCCGTGGTTTCGTTGTCGTCACCGATCAGCACGCCGCGCGAGAGTTCGATCAGTTCGTCGCGTTTCTGTCGAATCAATACCCGTAAGAGGAAGTTTAATTTCGGAGGGCTGAGCGCATTTGCCAGGTTTTGTGTGACGTCTGCATTGATGCCCGGGATCTGACTGAGTTCCTGGGAGAATTTACGGACCTCTTTCAGTTCATCGGTTTCCCGGGAACCTTCTTCGCCCAGCAGGCCGGGTACGGTATAAGCAACGAAAACGAGTTCATCGCCGCCGAAGAGCCGTTTGCTCTCGAGGTAATCGAGCAGGTGCTGGTCATCTTTAGCATAGAGCGATTCAATCGACTGTTCGAAGTCCAGCTTCGACGCTGGAAAATAAGCGAAGCCGGTCAGAATCAAAAAAACGACCAGCAGGCCCCAGCGGAGTTTATAGAGCAGGTTTACCCCTGATTCCAGCCAGCTCTCTGGTTGACGACTCATAAGGGGAAACCACTTCCTGCTGCCCGACAGGCAATACGATTAAAATTCGGCCCGTTGCGATAATGCAGGAAAACTTCCGCAGCTCACGCAACCCAGTTACTCTTGTCGAACTATAGCTCACGGAAACTATGATTTCACGACAAAGTGTGCCTTTTTTGCATCGTGTTGTTTTTTTCCAACGGGCATACTTCAGAACCTGCAGCATTGATATTTCCTGATATCTGGATCATTTCGAATCGCAGGTCTGTTCAGTCCCTACAGCCGTCAGAAATCACATAAACCCCTTTTCTGGTGAGCAGAGTCCCCTTGTTTCTGCCGTGTGAGATCTGCATACTTAGGGCAGTCTTCCCAATGGTTAACTGCCGTATTGTTAATACTTTGGGGAATCGAAACACCAGATCGAGAATACGCTGATCCAGTCGGGTTGCCCCCCCGGGATCTCTCTATTCCACAGTGGAACATTGTCTGTGACCAAAACCGGATTCTTAACGACGGCCCTTGTACTGATTCTGCTCCTGGCAGGCGGTCTGCGACTGGGAATCGTAATACGGCAGAGTGATCAACTGCGGGAAGACCGGGATGCCTATATTGCGATTGCCCGTAACCTCGCTGCGGGAAATGGTTTCACTTCAAGTAGCATGGAGGCGGGACAGGACCTCGAACCGACGGCCTTTCGTCCACCCCTTTACACCTGCCTGCTGGCCGTGGGTTACTATCTGAATGCAGGTCCCCAGGCGACGGGAATTCTCCAGGTTCTGCTGGGAATCGCCACCGTCTGGTTCACCTGGAAAACAGGGCAGCGATTACAGTTACAATGGGCCGCTGTGCTCGCAGCGGGAATCGTGGCGACGGATCCGATTCTGCTACAATACACCTCTTACTCCATGACCGAAGTGCTGGCCACGTTCTTGTGCAGCCTGTTGCTCTACCTGCTGATCTGCAGTTTTTCCACACGTGCAGAGGAATTATCAGCGTCAACCAACAAACCACTGCTGTTCTGGACCGGCGCAGTCTGGGGGCTGGCGATTCTCTGCCGGCCCACTTTTCTGGCGTTTCTGGGAGTCTGGCTGGTGATCCGCCTGGCGGATTCACTCAAACAGAGACTGCTCTCAAAGAGTGAGGAGTTGCGGCTTACGTCAGTCAGCCAGCAGCTCGCATTTCTGGCAGCGGGAATTATTCTGGCTGTTTCCCCCTGGCTGATTCGCAATCTGGTCGTGTTTCGCGCACCGATTCTGACGACCACGCATGGAGGATACACGCTTCTGCTGGGTAATAATCCGGTCTTTTACAACGAAGTGGTGCAGCAGCCCTGGGGAACGGTGTGGACAGGTGAGAGTCTGGATGCCTGGCAGAAAAGTCTGGAGGCGGACATCGCGCAACTGCAGCCAGCCCTCGAGACCGAACAGGAACGGGATCGCTGGATGTACCAGCGGGCACGCCAGAATATTTCATCCCAACCTTCGCTGTTTGCCCAATCATGTCTGCTGCGACTCAAACGATTCTGGAATATCGCCCCTCTCGCAAGTGCGGGGCAGACACCCTCTCGTACTCTGCTACTGGGAGTGGCGAGCTACTATTTTGTTGTCCTGTTGGGCTGTCTCTGGGGGGTGTGTCTGGTAGTCTGGAAAAGAGAGCGAAACTGGTCACCACTAATCTGGCTGCTGGTGAGCTTTACCATCGTGCATCTGTTCTACTGGACCAACATGCGAATGCGGGCGCCGCTGGTGCCTGCGATCGCCCTGCTGAGCGTTTTTGGCTGGTCCCATCTGATTCATTTCTGCAAAATCGACCGACTCTGGAACCGCCCGAACACTGGTCACCCTAAAGTCTGAATAATCAATCACTTACAAGCAGGCTGACTCTCATTCCCGGCCAGTGATTGTTATTGACACTCTTTCAGAAATCGACCTATAATCCGCACCCATTTATCTCGGGTCGACAGACTGAGTTACCGCCTGCCGACCTCAAACCGTTACCCTCTTCCCTGCTAAACCCTTGGCAGCAGAGCGTATTCCACTTCGATCCTATCCTCTCATCAGAAGATTGACCTACCCGGTTATCACTTCAGGAGTGCCCGTGTCGGGCGAGATCTATTCCGATTCTCGGTATGTTTCGCTTCGTATCTGGCGAGTGATTTTGCTGATTGCAATCCTCGGCGGTGTCACCACCGTTGCGCCTGCTCAGACCAGTTTCTTCGGTGCTCCCAAAGCGTCTTACGAAGAGTCGGAATACGAACCATCGGAACAGGAATCGATCCAGATCGAGGCGGAATACTCCCAGCAGTGGGAGCAGGATTTCGTCAATGTTTCGATTTTGAAAGGGAACTGCCGCATTCAACAGGGCGACGCCGTTCTCCGTTCGCGACAGATGGTTATCTGGCATGCAAAATCCCGTAAGATGGATCGCATTTCGGTCTATCTGGAAGGGGAAGTCCGCGTCGATCTGCCGGGAGAATCCAAAAGCGAGAACAGCCTGCTCGTCAATCTGGTCACGCAGAGTGGCTTGAAAACCAAATACCGTCGCCCGACGAACGGAACGCCCGCCGAGGATGATCCCCTGCTCAAACGGGCGACACAACGTCGGGGTATCCCCCACGATCATCAGTTGAAGCGTGCTCAGTTCATCGTTGAGAAACCGCCGATTGAAGGACCGGAACTGGCTCCCATGCCCGAACCGGAAATGAACGTCGGATTCCGCCGCATTCGCCTGTTCCCCCGTAGTGCGGTCCCTTACAACGTACAAAGTTTTCCCTCGACACATACTGTTCCCCCGGAACAGATCTGGGTGATTACCGGCGGTGTCAACCTGCTGATCGACGGTGTGGAAGGTCTGGGCATGGTCGACATGTCCGCGGATCGGATTATCATCTGGACCGATGGACGGGACACGCAGAACTTCAACTCGGAAATCCGCCAGTCCAAAGAAACGCCTTTCGAAATCTACCTCGAAGGCAATATTGAGATCCGGCAGGGAACCTATTATCTCCAGGCCAACCGTGCCTACTACGATGCCCGCGAAGAACGAGGCGTACTGCTGGATGCGGAGCTCAAAACATACATCCCCGAACTGGGAGAAGATGTCCGCGTCCGGGCCAGCCAGATCCGTCAGCTGTCGAAAGGAGCCTACCTGGCTCAGAACGCCTGGGCAACAGGCAGCCAGTTTGGAAAGCCGGGCTACAAAATTCAATCCTCGGATGTGTTCATCGAAGATCGCTATACGACTCCGTGGCTGGGAACAGGCTCACCGCAAATTGATCCCCTCACTGGTGAACCAGTACCGAATAAGCGCGCCTGGATCTCCAGTTCGAACAATACCTTCCAGGTTGGTGACGTACCGCTGTTTTATCTGCCGTACGTCTCCAGTCCGGCCGAAGACATCTATTTTCCGATCACGGGTCTGAGATTCGGGAACGACCGTATCTTTGGTTTCCAGGTCGAGACCGAATGGGATATGTATAAGCTGCTCGGCCTCGAACGTCTGCCCGGCACGAAGTGGGAAGGTCAGGTCGATTACTACTCATACCGTGGCGTCGGCATTGGTCAGTCCGGAGACTATCAGGGAGCCAACATGCTGGGCTTCGATAATGTCTTCCGTGGCGACGCCAAGATGTTCTACATCCACGATACCGGTCTCGACAACCTGGGTGCCGACCGTCGGGCTCTGGTCCCCTCCACTGAGGACCGCTATTTCATTAATCTGCATCATCGTCAGGAATCGCCGTTCGGCATGACTCTCACCGGCGAAGGCGGTCTGCTCTCAGACCGGAACTTCCTGAACGAATACTTCGAAGATACGTTCGACACCGGTAAAGATGTTGAATCCCTGCTGCACCTCAAGCAGCAACAGGAGAACTGGTCCTGGTCGATGATTGGTCGAACCCGGTTGAACGGATTCGAAACCACTACAGACTGGCTGCCCAAAGCGGATCTGTTCCTGCTGGGCGAGCCCCTCTTCGGAAACCTGGTCAATTGGACTTCCCATTCCTCCGTCGGTTACGGAAAGCTGAAGCCCGGCTCCGCACCATACAACCTCTCTCAGGACGTCTTTACTCCCCTGCCCTTCGTTGCGGATTCAGAAGGACTGGTTGCGATGACCCGGAACCAGTTGGAAGCCCCCTTCAATCTGGGTCCCTTCATCATGACTCCCTATGTCATGGGGGAAGCCGCTTACTGGGAACAGGGTCTGCAGCAACAGCAGATCGACCGTCTGTATGGTTCTGCCGGTCTGCGGAGCAGCATCATGGCTGAGCGGGTCTTCCCCACGGTTTACAATCCGTTTTTCAATCTGAACGGTCTGGCTCACAAGATGGTGCTTGAAGCGGATTACTCCTTCAGCGACTCGAGTGAAAACCTGACCAACATCGCACAATACAATGAATTCGATGACAACGCTCAGGAACGATTCCGCGAACGTCTGGTCATCAACACCTTCGGTGGCACGCTGCCTCCCCAGTTCGACCCCCGCTTTTACGCCGTACGAACGGGAGCCGCACGGGGTGTGACCGATCCGTACTATGAAATGGTAGACGATCAACAGGTCCTGCGGATGGCGTGGCGGCATCGTCTGCAGACCAAAACGGGTCCCCCCGATCAACAACGGATCAAAGACTGGATGAGCCTGGATCTGGAAGCGTCCTACTTCCCGGACGCAACGCGTGACAACTTTGGCGAAGACTTTGGTCTGTTGGGTGGACGTTACCGCTGGTACCTGGGTGACCGAACAACACTGGCAGCCAACGCCTACTACGACCTGTTCGATGGCGCACAGCAGTTGTGGGACATGTCATTGACCAGTCAACGGACCCGCCGCATGACAGTTAACGTGGCATTACAACAGATCAAAGGTGGCGGCGGCCTGGACAGCCAGATCATCTCTGCCACGCTGAATTACATCATGAGCGAAAAATGGAGCGCCGGCGTCAGTACTGCATACGACCTGGGCGAAAACTTGAACCGCGGGCAGACCTTCATGATCACCAGAACCGGGGCCGACTTCGTCATGAGCCTCGGAATGAACTACGACCAGAGTACGGGCAATGCCGGAATCGGCTTGACGATTATGCCGCGCTTTGGAAACTTTGGAGCCGGGCCAGGGGCCTTCAATTCACTCTTTGGCAATCCGCCTCAATAACAGGAATTTTGACAGTGTTACAATCACCGGAAACGCAGTCCCGAAAAATTCGCATCCACTCGGCTGGAAATTCAGACGCCGAAAAAATCCGTCCCGAATGGCGGCAGCGCCTGGTCGACGTCGAGCGGGGCATCACGTTCGGCGTGCGCCTGGACAGTTCGTTCTTCATCCACTTCTTTACAGGCAGTGCCGTACTTACCACAGGCATGCTGCTGGGCCTGTCGGCCACACACTGGGCAATCGTCATTCTGGCAATGACCACCGTGCTCTGCGCGCAGATGTTTAACCAGGTCTTGAAGTCCATCTGGAAACTGCTGGGAAGCCATCTGCCGGCGGAATCACAGAATACGTTCAAAGTCGGAACAGCGGCGGTAGGCGTGAGTATCATTGGTTCGATCATCACCATCGGGATCATTTTCTGCTCTGCAATTTACCGCTTACTGTTTTAGCAGAGAGTGCTGACAAGTACCCTATTTTCATCAGAGTCTTGCGTCTGCCTCGGTCGTATCGGATAATCATCAAAACACTTATCCATTCGAACCTGAGATCACTGGTGGCGCTGCTGATGAAACAACAACGAACTTCGATCATCATATTCCTGCTCTGCGGAATTACTCTGCTCAGTACCGACGTCGTTTCGGCCGCAGATGTCATTAAACCGGATCCTCGACTGCCGGAATCGACTCCCTGGGATCTGACAGCACTCAGCCAGACACCCGAATTTGAATGGATCGATCAGACCGGTCCGGTTCACGAGCTCCTGTATCAGGGGTTGGAATACAAAGGGAAGCCGACCCAGGTCTTCGCTTACTACGCTTCTCCCCGCACATTGGGTCTCTCTAAAGACAAGCAGGCAACCTACCCTGGCGTCGTATTGATTCACGGCGGTGGTGGGACTGCATTTCGTGAATGGGCCGAACTGTGGGCGAAGCAGGGCTATGCAGCGATCTCCATGGACCTGGCAGGCAGCCGACCGCTGGAAGGAAAGAATCCACACAAACGCGAGCATCGCGAGCGTCTGTCAGCCGGCGGTCCGAACCAGTCTCATGCGGAAAAATTCAACGCGATCAAAGACGACAAGTCGGAACACTGGTGCTACCATGCCCCTGCCAACGCGATCCTGGCTCACTCGCTGATTCGCTCCTTCCCCGAAGTCGATAAAGATAAAACCGCCGTCACCGGCATCTCCTGGGGTGGCTACCTGACCTGCATCGTGTCTGGTCTGGACAATCGATTTAAAGCAGCCGCTCCCGTTTATGGTTGTGGCTTCCTCAACAACCATTCCGTATTTGAGCGGTCGATCAACCAACTCCCCGACGAAGATGCCAAGCGCTGGATGCAACTCTATGACCCGGGGCACTATCTGCGGGCAGTTCAGATGCCGATCTTATTCCTGAATGGTACCAACGATTTTCATTACTGGCTCCAAGCCTATCAACGCAGTTACGAAGCAGTCCCCGCATCAACGCCGAAGAATATTCGCATCGAAGTCAAAATGCGGCACAGCCATCCGGCAGGCTGGGAGCCAAAAGAGATCGCCCGCTTCTTCAATGAAAAGCTGAAGCAGGCAGCACCGCTGGCCGTCGTTCAGAAACCGGTCATCCAGGGAGAACAGATCACTGCTGAACTCGCACAGCCGGTCAAACTGAAATCGGCTGTCCTGCAATATACGACGGATGAAGGACCGAACCTCGAACGCAAATGGCAAGCGGTGCCTCTGACGATTGAAGGCACAAAGATCACCGGACCAGCGCCCCCCAAAAACGCCGTCATCTGGTTCATCAATGTGACCGATGAACAGGACGCTATGACCTCCAGCCCGCTCTCTTCGAAACTGGTAAAGTAACAATCAGGCAGCGGAGTTCGGAACCTTGGGGGCGATCTTCTGGGTCATATCCCCTTTCTTCTGCTTCAGATCGAACAGGCCGAAGATCTCGGCTGCAGTCAGGCTGCGTGACTCGCAGGTCGTATCGCCATCGCCCAGAATCGAGCGGAACAGTTCCCGCTTCTGTTCAAGCACCATGTCGATCCGCTCTTCAATCGTGTTATTGCAGACAAACTTGGTAACGATGACCTGCGTTTTCTGCCCGATGCGATGCGCGCGGTTAATCGCCTGGTCCTCAATCGCCGGGTTCCACCAGCGGTCAAACAGGAAGACGTATCCAGCAAACTGCAGATTCAATCCAACGGCTCCGGTGCCATAACTCATCAGCAGCAGATGCGAATCGGGATCGTGCTTGAACTGATCCAGAATCGGTTCGCGCTGTTTTGTGGGAATCCCCCCGTGATAAACCAGGGTTCCAAAACGTTCCAGCCGCTGCGCCATGAAGTCCAAAGGCTTGGTCCACTGGCTGAATAGAATCGCTTTCCCCCCCGAGGCAGCGATTTCTTCCATGTCGGCTTCGAGGCGATCGAGTTTCGCGCTGTCGCCGGTTACCGGATCAAAATTGGTGATCTGCTTCAACCGCAGTACGAGCTCAAACACATGCTGCACCGTGATCGAGTCACCCATCTCATTCAGTTGAATCACACCGTCTTTCTCTGCTGTCTCATAAGCAATTCGTTGCGCCGGATTCAGATCGAGGTAAGCGGGCCGGTCCAGACGGGGCGGCAGGTCAGTCATCACCAGGTCCTTGGTCCGCCGGAGAATGAACTCTTTCGAAAGCGTCTGCAGTTGACGCAGATCGGGCGTGCCTCGGGGCGGAATGATCTCCATCCATTCAAACAGCGACGACATTTCCTCGTGACGATTCTCAATCGGTGTCCCCGTCAACGCCCAGCTGCGTTTGCGGGGAATCGACCGGGCCACTTCTGCGGTCCGTGAATCGCGATTCTTGATGCGCTGTGCTTCGTCGAGCACCACCAGGTCGAAACGGGGCAGGTTCTCTTCGCCCATCGCTTCAAAGTCGCGTGCCATCGACTCATAGTTAGCGATCAGGATCGGTGTATTGGGCATCTCCCAGATCATGCGACGGCGGTTCGTATCCCCCTGTACCACGGTGACCGGCAGCTCTTCAGCCCAGAATTTGAACTCGCGTTGCCAGTTGGGAATCAACGGTTTGGGACAGACCAGCAGGATCCGACGCACCTGTCCACTACGCAGCAGCAGACGCACGCCGGTAATCGTCTGCATGGTTTTCCCCAGTCCCATTTCATCAGCGAGCAACGCAGACTTTTTAGAGAACAACCAGGCGATCCCCTCATACTGATAGGGGAATGGTTCGAAAGGCATGATCAGTTCCTGCCCGGCCAGCCAGGTCTCCAGCGGCGGCTGCAACAGGTAAAACAGACGGTCTTCGAGTGAAAGCGCGTTAGCCGGTGGTTTAAGCTGGGTCGACTTTTTACGTGGGGCGACCTCGGCCCCTTCGACTTCCGGACCTTTCATTTTGCTCAGTTCGGGCTTGTCTTCTTTCTCCTCTTTGGGCGGAATAAACTCCATGCCATCAGGAAAGGTCATGCCGAAGGTTCTGACACGTGGCCTGGTCGGCTTCCACTTGGGCTGCAGGCCGGCGCGTTCAATCAGTTCGATTTCAGAAGCATCGAGATTGAATTTCCGGGTCAGGGCACCATTCATTCCGGATGCAAACACGGACGTGTTGACCATCAGTGGGACAGTGTCGCTGCTGATCTGCCGCAACAGTTCTTCGCGATCCGTGTCGGAAATAGATTGTGTCTCGGGGGCTGCAGAAGGGGTCAGAAAATGCGGTCCCCCCGTGTGAGGTGCCTTTTGTTGTGCCTGTTGCTGCTGAAATGATGACTCGGTAAAATCCACGTCTCTGCCTGATCTGGAAGTAGTGCCTGATAAATTGATTCAACGCTGCCTCAGAAAGCGGTCTAACGGGAGGAACCCATCTTTACCGCTTCCGTCAAGGCTTCACGCACACGTTCAAACGGCTCCCCGAGATCAGCATCTCCCGGGATATGCTGACTTGTCTTTTCAATCGCAGACTTTCCAATCTGGTGTGCAGCATCAAACCGCAGCCGGTTTCGCCCGACCTGCTCTGTGAGGTAGGCGTCACTCTCTTCGACCAGTTGCTCCACATCGGTCAGGATGGCGACCGGTATAGAAGTATGGTTCTGCAGTTCCAGCGCCTGTTCCTGCTCTACGAGGATCAGGCTCGGTTTGACGTTCATCTTGTCAACCAGCGTCTGGCCAATCACTTCCCCCAGCAGGAACGGAACCAGCGTCGGTCCATACAATACCTCTTGTGTCCGGTTCGGTTTGACGGGAGTCGTACATTGAAATTCCAGGGGGCGACCGAAATGATTCGTCACCAGCAGACCTCCGATCAGCGCCCCATCCGGGCATTCAATCGTGGTCAGGAATCCCAGTTTCAACTCTTTGCTGTTACCGTCCGCGGCCATAAAGTTCTCTTCTCCGGATGTCAGTTCTTGTGTTGTCGACAATGATCAGGTGATCCTGATTCTCATCTGAACCGTACTTCTTTCGTCAATCAGGAAAACCTACTGTATCGATATCATCGTCCTCACCATTTCATGACTTGAGAGGTTGTTGGAATGGTCGTATTAGATAGTTTCACTTCAATAACCCTTGAAATAACAACTGGTTCCAGATTCTCTCATCAGCCGCCCAGAGCACAGTTTTTTCCGGCAGAGATTGCTCATTAGGTTGGAAAATCACTCAAGTTGCGGCAGAATAAGGGATACCTGCAAGAAATCTCCCCATGCCCCTGCTCCAACCAGACAAGCAAGTTTATGAATCCATCTGAAAGCCAGCCGGAAAACCTGAATCGGGACGCTTTGGAAGCCCGCCAACTTGAGCGACTGCAACACCTTCTGAAAGAGGTGTCGGCCTCGAATCCGTTCTGGCAGCAGAAGTGGAACGCCGCGGGTGTCGACGTCAACTCGATCCAGAGCCTCGCGGACCTGCAGAAATTGCCGATCACGACCAAAGCCGAGCTGGTTGAAGATCATCTCTCAAACGCCCCGTATGGCACCAACCTGACCTACCCGCTTGAAACTTACACGCGCATGCATCAGACCTCGGGAACCACCGGTTCACCCATGCGCTGGCTGGACACCAAAGCCAGCTGGGACTGGTTTGGGGAATGCTGGGCACAGATTTATCGCATGGTGGGTCTCTTTCCGGAAGACCGACTGTTCTTTCCCTTCTCATTCGGACCGTTCGTCGGATTCTGGGCAGCCTTCGAAGGGGCCACTCGTCGCGGCAACTTCTGTCTGGCCGGCGGGGGCATGGGCAGCGAAGCCCGATTGAAAATGATCCTCGACAACAAAATCACCGCCGTCTGCTGCACACCGACATACGCCCTGCGTCTGGCCGAAGTCGCGGAGGTGGAAAACATCGACCTGGCAGGCAGCCGTGTGCGGGCACTCGTGGTTGCCGGAGAACCGGGGGGCAACATCGAAGCGACCAAACAGCGGATCGGCCAGGGCTGGGGCGCCCGCGTATTCGATCACTGGGGCATGACCGAAATCGGCGCCCTTGGGATTGAGCCCCTCGAAAACCCGGGCGGTCTCAACATTCTCGAAACCGAATGCATTCCCGAAATCGTCGATCCGGAAACACTGCAACCAGTCGAACGCGGAGCCCAGGGCGAGCTGTTGATTACCAACCTGGGCCGCGTCGGTTCCCCGCTCATCCGCTATCGCACAGGTGACCTGGTCTGTGAAGATACAACCCCCTGTCCCTCGGGTCGCAACCTGCTGCGTCTGAAAGGGGGCATCCTGGGTCGTGCAGACGACATGGTGATCATTCGCGGCAACAACGTCTTCCCCTCAAGCCTGGAAGCGATCCTGCGTACGTTCGAGCAGGTAGCCGAATACCGGATCGAAGTCCGCACCATTCGCGCCATGCAACACATGAAAATCGAACTGGAACCGATCGAATCCCTTTCGACCACGGACCAGCAGAAACAAATCGTCAATGAAGTCAGCCATGCGATCAAAGATCGGTTGAACTTCAATGCTGAGGTCACCACGGTTGCCCCTGGTGCCCTGCCCCGCTTTGAACTGAAAGGAAAGCGGTTCTTCAAAATCGACTGAGGCAGTTCGCTGAAACAGGAATCAGCGTTCCCCTCTCTATTCGTCGCTCATTACAATCAGGAACCTGAATATGACTACCTACCTGAGATACCTGCTGCTTATTCTCTGTTTCCCGCTGAGTGTGCTCATCGGTCCAAATGCCGTCTCCGCAGCAGAGAAACCATTCCAGCGTCCGAACATTCTGTTCCTGTTCAGCGATGACCAGCGTGCGGACGCCCTCGGCGCTTATCAGAACCCTCACATTCAGACTCCAAATCTGGACCAGTTGGCACACGCCGGTTTCAGTTTCCGGAACGCGTACTGCATGGGGTCGATTCATGGCGCAGTCTGCCAGCCGAGTCGGGCCATGCTCAATAGCGGACGCTCCCTCTATCATGTGCCCATGGATCTCAAAGGGGTGAAGACGATGCCCCAGTTGCTGAAAGAATCCGGTTACACTACCTTCGGCACCGGGAAGTGGCACAACCACCGCGAGTCATTCCAGAAAAGTTTCACTTTGGGAACAGCTGCCTTCATGGGAGGCATGTCGAATCACCTCAAAGTCCCCGTAGTTGATTTGAAGGATGGCAAATTTGAGAACAAACGCATGGGAGAGAAATTCTCCAGCGAACTGTTTGTCGACGCGACAGTCAACTTTCTGAAAACGCAGCCCGCGGACAAACCATTCTATGCGTATGTCGCCTTCACTGCACCACACGATCCACGGATGCCTCCCGCTTCCGCGCTGGAAACATACAAGGACAAACAGCCGCCACTTCCCAAAAACTTCATGCCCCAGCATCCGTTCAACAATGGCTGGATGACCGGCCGCGATGAAGCACTGGCCGGCTGGCCGCGTCAGCCGGAAGTCGTTCGCGAGCAGCTGACCGAATACTACGCGATGATCACGCACATGGATTCGCAGATCGGCCGTATTTTGAAAACGCTCAAAGCACAGGGGCTCGACAAAAATACAATCGTGATTTTCTCATCAGACCACGGCCTGGCGGTGGGCAGTCACGGGCTTTTGGGAAAACAGAATCTGTATGAACACAGCATGAAATCTCCCCTGATTTTTAAGGGCCCTGGTATTCCGCAGAATGAATCGAGCGAGGCCCTCGTCTATCTCTATGACATCTTTCCCACAGTCTGCGACCTGACACAGACCAGTGTTCCCTCTGGAGTGGAAGGTTTAGACCTGGCCCCCATCTGGCGAGGCAAGCAGAAAGGCGTTCGAACTTCATTGTTTACGACTTACGAAGATCTGATGCGGGCGGTCCGTGATGACCGCTGGAAGCTGATTCGCTATCCACAGATCAATAAAACACAGCTCTTCGATCTCAAAACCGATCCTGCTGAGCTGAAGGATCTCTCTGAACATCCGGAGCAACAGGCACGCATCGAACAGATGCTGACAACATTGAAAGAGTGGCAGCAGAAAACAGACGACAAGCAGCCGCTCACATCCGAACATCCCAAGTCAGAAAAAATCGATCTGACGGGCCGCAAGCGAAAACCGGACGCACATCAACCTGACTGGATCGTGAAAAAATACTTCGATTCGGAATGAAATCGCGTTTCCGGGCATGTTATAATCGCAGTTCTCACCCAGACTGTGATCCCCATACAAACTGAATGAACCAGAATTCATTCCCACTAATTTACACATACCGAGGTATTCAGAATGAAAGCTTTACTGGCGACTGCCTTACTCTCCCTGTTTATTGCCGCCCCCACCTATGCGGGCAACTGGCCCGGCTGGCGTGGTCCGAATTCGAATGGCGTCGCTGAAGGCAGCGGTTATCCCGTTGAATGGGACAGCTCCAAAAATATTCTCTGGGAAGTCAAATTCCCCGGGCCCAGTGGATCTACTCCCGTGATCTGGGGCGATGATCTGTTTCTGACCACAAACTCAGAAGGTAAGAACCGGGTGATCTGTCTCGACAAGAACACCGGGAAAGAAAAGTGGCACACCGACTTCGGAACCGAACGCGCCGGCAAGCACAAAAAAGGGAGCGGCAGCAGCCCCTCGCCTGCAGTCGATGACCAGTTCATTTTCGGTTACTTTAAGAGCGGGGATCTGGCTTGCCTGACCAAAGAAGGAAAAATCGTCTGGCAGAAAAACCTGCAGAAAGAATATGGCGAAGACACCCTCTGGTGGGACCTGGGAACCTCGCCCGTATTGACCGACAACCTGGTTGTCATCGCCTGCATCCAGAGCGACAATTCCTACATCGCTGCTTTCGATAAAGCGACCGGGAAAGAAGTCTGGAAACAGGGCCGCAACCTGGATGCCCCGAAAGAAGCCAACCAGAGTTACACGACTCCGGTAGTCGCCAAACAGAATGGTAAAGAAATCATCTACGTTCTGGGAGCCGACCATGTCACCGCCCACGATGCACAGAACGGTAAAGAAATCTGGCGCGTGGGGGACTGAACCCCACACAGCATGAATACTTCCGCTCGATCTCTTCACCCGTCATCAGCGATGGCTACCTGATCGCTCCCTACGCCCGTGGTGGTTCACTCACCGGAATCAAACTCGGCGGCCAGGGAGATGTCACAAAATCCAATGTTGTCTGGACCAAAGAAGGGGAAGGCAAAGGCGCCTTCTCGGATGTTCCGACTCCAGCTGCCATCAACGGTCGTGTCTACGTCTGTTCGGACAAAGGTGAAGTCCTCTGCTTCGACATCAAAACAGGAAAACAGATCTGGGAAGGTCGTCTGCCCCGCAGCCGTCATAAATTCAGTGCCTCGCCAATTCTGGCTGACGGACATATTTATGTAACCCGCGAAGACGGAACCACCCTGGTTGTGGAACAGGGAGACGAATTCAAGCTCGTTTCCGAAAACCCGCTGGAAGGATTCGCCCTGGCCACACCGGTCTTCTCGGATGGTAAGATCTATCTGAAGATGACCGACAAGCTGTATTGTATAGGCAAAAAGTAAAAACGCCTTCGATCAGGCTTTCTGAGGGACAGGTCACTCACCTGTCCCTCTTTTTTCGACTCAACTTCTGACTAAATGAAGCTAAGAAAATCATGACTGATCAACCTCAAATTAACCGACGCACGTTTCTGGGTGAAACCATGGCGGCAACAGCGCTGTCTGGACTGCGTGTGAACTCTGAACTCCAGGGAGCGGGGACTCAAAAGAAGTATCAGTTGTTCTGGGGTGATTTACACAATCACAACGCCGTCGGCTACGCGAAAGGATCACTGGAACGTTCCATTGACCTGGCAAAGGAACACCTCGATTTCTTCGCTTTCACCGGACATGCTTCCTGGCACGATATGCCGAAGATGCCGGGCAACCGACACATGAAATGGGTCAATGGATTCGAAGTCCACTCCAAACACTGGCCCAAGACCCGGCAACTGATTCAGGATGCGAACTCCGACGACTTCGTGGCGTTTCTGGGCTACGAATGGCACTCCAGTCAGTTCGGTGACTACTGCATGATCTTCCCCGAGGACCAGCCTGAACTGTTCCTGCCGAACCATGTCGAAAAACTGCTCGACTTCGCGGAGGGTAACCAGGCACTGGCGATTCCACATCACGTGGGTTACAAGCAGGGCTGGCGCGGTGCGAACTTCAAGCATTTCCGTCCGGGAGCTTCTCCCGTGGTCGAAGTCTTTTCCGAACATGGTTGCACAGAAACTGACCGCAGCCCTTTCCCAATGATCCGCCACAGTAACGGGGGGCGTTCCGCATCGAACATGATTGTCCCCCAGTTGCAGAAAGGAATGCGTTTTGGCTTTGTCGCTTCGTCCGATGATCACCTGGGGTATCCGGGTGCTTACGGCGAAGGAGTTCTGGGTGTCTGGGCAGAAGATCTCTCTTCGCGTTCGCTGATGGAAGCGATTCGCGCCCGCCGCACTTATGCCGCCACGGGCGACAGGATTGCCCTGGAGGTTTCGCTGAATGGTCACCCGATGGGCAGTGATGTGCCGGCGACCACCGATCGACAGATCGACGTTCGCGTGCAGGGAGAAGACGCCATCTCCATGGTCGAGTTGATTCGCAACGGCAAAGTCATTGAACGCCATTTCCCCGAAGATCACCTGGATGACAAACCGATTCTGCCCGGCAAAGTGAAATGCCGTCTGCAGTACGGCTGGGGTCCCTGGGCGGATCTGGCGATGGGCCGCACCTGCTTCTGGGATATGACCATCAAACTGGACGGCGGTCGTTTCACCCGCGCAATCCCCTGCTTCCAGTCAGCGCCCTTTAATGAAAAGCTGCGTGACAAACTTAATGTCGTTTCGAATCAGGAACTTCGCCTCGATTCAAACACCACACGCGTCAACTGCTACGCCGAGGACCCCACCAAGGGCGTCGTTACCGAAATCGAAGGCACGCCCGACACAGTGCTCACTCTGCAGATTCGCAAACCTTACGAGAAAACCATCAGTGCCAAACTTCAGGATCTGATCGACGATAACGTCGTGGAATTCACAGGCGTGTTTACCAGCGAAAGCTATGTAGTGCATCGCCTGGTTGGTCAGAGCGAATACTCGGCTCAAATCCGCTGGCAGGATCAGCGGTCCGATGCAAACTCAACCGACTGGTATTACGTACGCGTGACACAAAACAACGGACAACTCGCCTGGTCCAGCCCGATCTGGGTCGGTTAATCTCAAACACCATACTCCAAGACTCGCCCACCTGAACTCACCCTTTGATGGAACCAGCATGAACACTCTACTTCGTCTGACCACTCTCTTGAGTCTTTTAATCGTAACGTTGCCGTCACTCGCACTGGCTGATGAACCTGCCAAACCAGCCCCGGAATCTCAGCCAGCCGCGGAAGCAGAACCGCAGGATCCGGTACGGCTGATTCTGCCTCCCATCATCTACGCGCTCCCCGGAATTGAAACCAGTGTCTACTTTGACAATGTGTCGCTCACGATCAACCCGGGGAACTACGTATTTGACGTGCACTGTAACCGGGGACATCTGCAGCAGGAACGCTGGACTTACACGCCCGACGAAAAAGAGATCGGTGATTACAAGTTCAAGCTGAACGTGCTGGATCAGAACAACAAGATCATCGCGTCCCAGGAATCACGCCTGCGGGTCGTCCCCACAGCAGCCGGTAAAGATAAGCCAACCAGTCTCCTGATGATTGGCGACAGCCTGACTCACAATTCGGTTTATCCCCGACACGTATTTGAACTGAGCGAAAAATTCCACGGTCCTAAACTGAAATTGATCGGTTCTCACAACCCAAGCAATGAAGCGAATGTGCGACACGAAGGTTACGGCGGCTGGACTGCAGTCCGTTTTGCGACCCACTTCAAGGAAAATGCCCGCCAGGGAAATTACCGCGAACGAGGCAGCCCATTCCTGTATGCCGATAAAAACGGGAAGCCGCAACTCGACTTTCCCCGTTACTGCAAAGAGTTCAATGACGGCAACGCGCCTGACCTGGTCACAATTTTCCTCGGCCCCAACGATGTCTATTCAGCTACGGATGAGAGCATTGAAGAACGCACGGACACGATGGTCAAGCACCTGGATATTCTGGTCAAGATGATTCACGATTTTAATCCAAAGACCAAAATCGGTTTCATGCTGCCCGTTCCGCCGGCCGCCAGCCAGGACGCGTTCGGTACCACCAATGGTCGGCAGCAGACACGCTGGCAATACAAGCGTAATCAACACTATGTCGCGGAACGGATGCTGAAACATTATGGTGGCAAAGAAGCAGAACAGATCTACCTGGTACCGACACACCTGAACCTTGACTGCGTACACAACTATCCCGCGAAGCGAGTTCCCTGGAACTCACACAGCACAGAAGAAACACTGCGTCAGAACAACGCTGTCCACCCAGCCAGCAATGGTTACCTGCAGATCGGGGACAGCGTGTTCAGCTGGATTAAAGAAGTTTCCCGGTAAACCGGTCAGACAGTATCTGTTCGTCGATTACTGCTGATCGAGTGCCGGAAACGGAAACATCTTTGACGGAGTACGGCCCGTTTTCATAATGGATTTGATGCGGGCCACTACTTCCGGATTCTGATCAGCCACGTCGTGCTGTTCGCCTGGATCATCTTTGAGGTTGTAGAGTTCGATCTTCATCTGCGGATTTTTCTTTCGCAACAGATTCTGACGCACGCCTTTCCAGTCACCCATGTGAACCGCCTGCTGTCCCGTGTACGCCGGAAACTCCCAGTAGAGATACTCGTGCTGCTTCTGCTCCTGCGGTTTGCCCAGCAGGGTCGGTACGAAGCTGATGCCATCAATGTCGGCAGGTGCTTTAGTTCCCGTCAGTTGTGCGATGGTGGGCATGACATCCCAGAACGCGGAGAGATGGTCGGTCACATCACCCTCAGGAATGTGTCCCGGCCAGCGAACTACCAGTGGCACACGGATTCCCCCTTCATACAGACTGCCTTTGAACCCGCGCCAGGGGCCTGCCGATTCAAAGAAGACCGAATCAGATCCGCCCAGGCGATCGTATGTCGGACCGTTGTCAGAAGTGAAAAAGACCACGGTATTGTCATCCAGATTTAATTCTTTGAGCAGGTTCATGATCTGGCCAACGCCTTTGTCCATGTGTGTGATCATGGCTGCATAACCGGCACGGGGATCGGGGCGTTTAATGTATCCGCGATGCTTATAATCCTCTTCCGGAATTTTACCCCGGTATTCTGCGACCGATTCCTCCGGTGCCTGAATCGCCAGGTGCGGAACCGCGAACGGCAGATAGAGGAAGAAGGGACGATCTTTGTTTTCTCGAATGAATTCCATTCCGACTTCGACAAATTTGTCCTGCGAATAGGTTTCGCCATTCAAAGTCCTGTCGTTGCCCGGCAGCGTTTCTTTGGTGTGATTCCGCCAGAGGAAGCGGGGATAGTGATTGTGGGCATGCACCTGGCAGTTGAAGCCGTAAAACAGATCGAAGCCCTGCTTATTAGGGTCTCCGGTCGTCCCGAAGTGTCCCAGCCCCCACTTGCCCATGGCACCGGTGGCATATTGTTTCTGTTTGAGCATCTCTGCGATGGTGACTTCGGCATCGGGAATCGGATGCTGTCCCGGATACTCCCAGCCCTCTTTCTCTTTCATGTCCTGCACATAGTCAGGCTTGCCGTTATTACGCACATAAGCATGGCCCGGATGTTTGCCGGTCATCAGATTGCAACGGGAAGGGGCACAGACCGCATTACCCGAATAGAACTGGGTGAAACGGATTCCATCTTTAGCAAGCTTGTCTATATTAGGCGTCTTGATATATTTCTGGCCGTAACAACCCAGTTCTTTGTAGCCCAGGTCATCAGCGATAATGAAGACGATGTTAGGGGGCTGTTTTTCGGCTGCAGCTGCACTGGAAACAGCGCTGGTCAGACAACCAAGAATAAACAGAGAGAATAAGACCACGGGGGCTGAACGGCGCATAATAAGCTCCTGAAGAATCAGACAGATGTAGGATCGTTGATTCATCCATCTTATACGCATCTCAGACCATGGTGCAACAATGGTCTGCTTCGAATTCCCGGGTCCGTGCCGTCTCAGCTCCAGTGATAATCCTGCTGTTTACGAAATCCGTTGAGCACCAGGGAACCGTCAGCATAGACATCCAGGGTACTGTACCCGTTATTTGTCAGTCCCGAACCTTCCACCATTGCCACCATTGTGCAGTAATGGATACCACCAATTTCTGAGTATTTATTTCGGTGACTGTGCCCCTGAAAGACCGCGGCGACATTGCCCGCTGATTCCAGAATTTTACGGACTTGCGAAGAATTCTTGACGGCGTGGGCAGCCGTGTCTTTCAGATCGAGCGGCTGATGCACAAAGACGATGGTCGGCAGCTTTGTCTGCTGTAGATCATCCTTGAGCCACTTCAGTTCAGACGCAGGCATATTAGCGTCTGTCCATTTAAAATTGTGACGCCCGTAGGGTGTACCATCGCTTTTGAAACAGGAATCGAGCACAACGAAGTGATAGCCGCCCCGATCAAAGGAGAAGTAGGACTCCTTCTGGCCCACCCCTTTCAGGAACTCTGCTTTGGTCAGCTGGTCGACACAATGGTTCCCCAGCACAAAATAGCGTGGGTAGGGAATGGCATCGATGGCTGTGACTATGGTCTGCAGATGTTGTTTTTCCTGCTCCAGCGACTTACCGGAATCGATCAGATCGCCATGGAAGACCACGAAGTCAGGCTCGTCTTTCTTAAAC
The DNA here is from genome assembly GCF_009720525.1 of Gimesia benthica. Classification (NCBI taxonomy): domain Bacteria; kingdom Pseudomonadati; phylum Planctomycetota; class Planctomycetia; order Planctomycetales; family Planctomycetaceae; genus Gimesia; species Gimesia benthica. The sequence continues at coordinate 4,467,419 of NZ_CP043930.1, read as the reverse complement.
TGAGTGACTGCTTCGTCCAGTTTCTTCAAAGTTTCCCGATAGTGACGCGAGCCTCCCGGTGGCTTATCTGCGTAGTGCAGGTCCGTAACCAGCCCCACGCGGACTGCCCCCCTTTGTTTCTGATCAGCGGCAGCCGCCAGTTGCCCCAACGGCGCTGCAGTCAGCCCGCCCAGAATCAGGGCTCCCTGCTGGAGAAAAGCACGTCTGCCTAATGAAATTCGGGAGTCAGGATTGATTGGGGACATGGAATCACCTCTTCTGCCGGTTTTATATTTATTGACGTAAAGTCTTATTGTTGCATATATTTATGAAGATTCAATGACCCAGAAGTGAATTTATCTGCTGAGAATCGGCTGAAAAATCTCAAAGAATCCTCATTGACATATCGCAACATCACGATATTATATACATGAGGTAAGAATATGAAACTGAAAGAAACTCCCAATTATGACGGCCCCGCACTGGAACAGGCAGCAGAATGCCTGAAGGTTCTGGCGCACCCGGCTCGCATCCGTATCGTGCAGTTGCTTCTGCGCGGGCGGTACACCGTGGGTGAACTGGCTGAAGACTGTGGAATTCCAAGCAACGTTGCTTCAGAGCATCTGCGGCTGATGCAGCGCTGTGGTTTCTTTGTGAGTGAACGGGAAGGCCGGAGCGTCTATTACAGTGTGGCCGAGCCTCATTTAAATAAGATCATGGATTGCATCGAAGGACGTTTTTTCCAGTCCTGAGCATTTTTTTACAACAACATATCGTATATTCACGACATTACGAGGTATCAATCATGGCAGAAGTCAAAACCATCACACCGGAAGCACTGGCCCGACTGCACAGTCAACAGGATGTTGCAGTCATTGACGTACGGACTCCTGCGGAATTCCGGGAAGTCCACGCTACAATGGCCCGCAACATCCCCCTGGACAAGATCGGGACAGACCATATTGAAGAGCTGACAAATGGCAGCACTGCCGAGCCGGTCTACATTATCTGTCAGAGTGGAAACCGTTCGTCCCGCGCCTGCCAGAAACTGATCGAAGCAGGCTGTCTGAACGTAGTCAGCGTCGAAGGGGGCACCAAAGCCTGGGAAGCACAGGGGTTGCCCGTTGAACGAGGTAAGAAAACGATTTCCCTGGAGCGTCAGGTTCGGATTGCAGCTGGTTTCCTGGTCTTTACCGGTGCCATGCTGGGCATGTTCGTCAATCCCTGGTTCAGTGGGATCTCGGGGTTCGTAGGGGCAGGATTAATGTTTGCCGGTATTACTGATACCTGCGGGATGGCAATGGTACTCGCCAAAATGCCCTGGAATCAGGTTGCCGGCTGTGAACAGCAACAATGTCAAAAAGCAGCTTAAAAGCGGAGGGTCCTGCAATGTTCTTTCAACGCTACTATCTGGATTGTCTGTCGCTGGCATCTTACATGATTGCCGATGAAGAAACGGGCGACGCGGTAGTCGTCGACCCGCAACGTGATATTGAGATCTACCTCGAAGATGCGAAAGAGCACGGCCTGCAAATCAAGCACGTGATCCTCACTCACTTCCACGCCGATTTCATCGCCGGTCACATCGAACTGCAGAAAGCCGTGGGCGCTCAGATCTATCTGGGCAGCAGGGGCGCAGCAGAATTCCCTCACCAGTCCCTCTCGGAAGGTGATGAACTGCTGCTGGGTTCAGTGAAAATCACAACCATGGAAACCCCGGGGCACACACCGGAAGGCATCTCGCTGGTCGTTTACGATCTGAATGAGAATCAGGATCAGCCCCAAATGATTCTGACAGGAGACACCCTCTTCCTGGGAGACGTTGGTCGCCCCGACCTGCTGGCTTCCCTGGGTGTCACCGCCGAGGAATTGGGAGGCATGTTGTATGACTCTCTCCATGAGAAGATCCTGAAGCTGCCGGATGAAACTCTGGTCTATCCAGCGCATGGGGCGGGCTCCATGTGTGGCAAACAGCTCAGCAGTGAAGCGGTCACCACACTTGGTGAGCAGCGGCGTTATAATTACGCTCTGCAGCCAATGAGCAAAGCCGCCTTTATTGATATGGTGACCACCGATCTACCGGAAGCACCTCAGTACTTTGTGCACGATGCGATTCTGAATCGCAAGGAACGTCAGACCCTGGATGAAAGTATCAAAGCCGCCTGGCATGCTTACTCATTAGCTGAAGTACAGCAGATGCTCAACAGCGGAACACAGGTGATCGACGTCCGCGATGTCGCCGAGTTCGCAGCAGGCCATCTGAAAGGGAGCATCAATATCGGCCTGGAAGGTCGCTACGCCACATGGGCAGGTACGATGCTGGATAAGCAGGCCCCTATCGTGGTGATTGCCAGTGAAGAGAATCAGATCGAAGAAGCAATCATTCGCCTGGGACGGATTGGCTTTGACCACGTGAAAGGATTCCTGAAAGACGGCCTCAACAGCCTTCAGGACTACCCTGAACTGGTCTCTCAAACCAGGCGGATTTCTGCCCAGGCCATGCAGGAACTGGACGAACCGGTCACCATTATCGATATTCGTACGCCCGCTGAATGGAATACGGGGCATATCGAGAACAGCATCAACATCCCCTTAAATCACCTGGCAGAGCATCTGTCTGAGATCCCCCGGGACCAGACCGTGATCGTCCACTGCCAGGGTGGCTACCGTTCTTCGATTGCCGCCAGCCTGCTGGAGAAACAGGGATTTGACAATATCATCGATCTGGTGGGAGGCTTCAAAGCCTGGCAGACCATCGCTGCCTGAGAAACCTTAGCAGCATCTGATTTTGCGGAAGGCGGAAAATATCGCCACAGGTACAATAGAAAAACCTTTGCCCGATCCATTAAAATGGGGCAAAGGTTTTTTATTTATCCCTGACAGGTTTTACCATGGTACTCCTGCCCGCATCTCGACGGAAACGACATCTCAATGCCGCCGAAGGCTATCTGATGCTGGAAATGCCCGTGCAGGCACTGCGTGAGCTGTCCCACATTACCGGTCAAGATCGTGACTCGGAAAAGTACTGCCGTTTTCTGGGTCAGTCGCTGCAACTGGCCGAGCGGTTTACCGAGGCACTTGACGCTTATCGGGACGCTTACGAAAAAAATCCCCAAAACCTGACAACGCTGATGGGGATGGCCTGGTGCTTTAAACGTACCGATCAACTCTCTTCTGCAATCGGGATCATGGAAGAAGCCTACCAGCATCATGCTGACGAACCTGTTGTGCTTTACAACCTGTCCTGCTATTTTGCGCTGGCGGATGACAAAGCCAACGCCCTGTCGTGGCTGGGGCGTGCTTTACGCATGGAACCCCGCCTGACGAAACTGATTCCGGAGGAATCAGACTTCAATACACTGCGAAACGATAAAGATTTTCAGTTCGTCGTCGAAGCTGCAGAAGGTAACACATCACAAAATTCCTGACTGCAGGATGACCACTTCACGGTGCATTCAGATCGGACTCTCTTTTTCAAATCGACTGGCCTGGCAAGGAATCGAAAGCCATTATGACGAATATAGACACTCAACGACTGAAGCGGCTCTGTGAAGACCTCTGCCAGTCCATTCGTCCCGCTGAAAGTGAAGCACTGGAAGCCGCCCGCCAGTATGTGAGCCGGGAACTGGAAACTTCCGGATGGGAGATCGAACGGCATCCGTTTCAGGCTCAGGATTCCATGCTGGTCACGTTCTCAGGTCAGAACCTGATTGCCCGGCATCCCCGGTTGTCTGATCCGGAGAAACCATTATTCTGCGTTGGCGCCCACCTGGATACGCGTCCCGAATCGCCCGGTGCGGATGACAATACCAGTGCCGTCGCGGCCCTGCTGGAACTGGGACGCCTGCTTCCCGAATTACAACAGACAGGCGGTGCATGGAGTATTGAGCTGGTGGCGTTTGACCTGGAAGAAAACGGAATGCTGGGTGGAGCAGAACACGCCCGCCTGCACCAGGAAAAAAAGACAGATCTGCGCGGCATGGTTTCGCTGGAAATGCTGGGCTACTGTGATCCCACTCCGGGCAGTCAGATGCTGCCCCGCGAGCTCGTCGGCCTGTATCCCGATACGGGCGATTTTATCGCCGTGGTCGGTAATCAGAATTCCGAAAAGCTGATCGAAGCATTTAAAACCGGTCTCAAAACAGTGGAAACACTGCCGGTCGAAATCTTACAGGTTCCGCAAAATGGCGAAATGCTGCAGGCCACGCGTTTAAGTGACCATAGTCCGTTCTGGGATGCCGGTTATCCCGCACTGATGATTACCGACACCAGTTTCTTAAGAAATCCGCATTACCATCAACCCTCGGATACCGTTGATACACTCGATTTCGAGTTCCTGACGAAAGTAACGCAAGGCAGCCTGGAAGCAACCAGGCAGATCTTGAACCAGGGCTACTAGACCAACTACCCGTTCCACTCTGCTCGAAAAGGGCTTTTGACAGAAAAATGAATGACGCCACACAGGAAGATAAAGAACTGCTGCAGATCTCTGAACTTTCCAGACCCCAGCGCCGCGTGCTGGGGGTATTACTGGAAAAAGCGTTTACGACTCCCGATCAATATCCACTGACACTCAAAGCAGTTACCACCGGTTGCAATCAGAAGAGCAACCGCGATCCCATCAGCAATTACAGTGAGACGCAGGTGTATGAAACCCTGGAATCGCTGCGTGAATTAGGACTTGTAGCCGTAATTCATTCAGACAGTGGTCGCACAGAACGTTACCGCCATTACATGCGTCATCGTTTCAATTTTACCGAACCCCAACTGGCCATCCTGACTGAACTCTGGCTGCGGGGTCGGCAGACGATGGGAGAACTCCGCGGCCGGGCGAGTCGTATGGTGCCGATTGAGACTCTCGAACAGTTGCGGGCGGAATTTAAGGGACTTCTTGATCAGAAGTATGTACAATCAAATGGCAGCATTGAACGACGCGGCATCGAAGTCGATCACAACTGGTACAAGGAAAGTGAAGGCAAAGCGCTGGGATTCGATTCTTCAGCCGACAGCGAGCCTGAGGATACGCGGCCTGCTCCCACTCCTGCTCCCGTACCTACAGTCAACAATACCAGCTCGGAGCTGGGAGCCTTACAAGAAGCCGTAGAGCGTCTGCAGTCCGACAACCAGCAGCTGTCGCAACATGTGGCATCCATGGCCGACGTGGTTGAACAGTTACAACAACAGCTGGCAGATCTGAAACAGGAACTGGGCAGCTGAAACTGATTGGTACAGATCGAGGCATCAATATGAAAACGATCTCATGGGCATCCTGTCTCTGGCTGTTCCTGTTTCTGCTCCTCGCCATCGATTCCACATGTTGCAACGCAGCTTCGCGTCCGAACCTGATTTCCATCGTCACCGACGATCAGGGGCGCTGGGCCATGGGCCTGTATGGAAATAAACAGATCCACACTCCCTATATGGATCAGATTGGGAAGCAGGGGGCGGTCTTTACGAATGCCTTTGTTGCCACTCCGGTCTGCTCCCCCAGTCGGGCCACGTTCCTCTCCGGCCGTTATCCTACCGAGTTGAGAATCACAGATTACATCTCCCCGGATGAAGCCCGCGAGGGCGCGGGGCTGCACGCTCCCATCTGGCCCGCAGTATTACAGAAAGCCGGTTACCGAACGGCCCTGATCGGGAAGTGGCACCTGGGCGAACAGGCCGACTTCCATCCGCGAAAAAAAGGGTACGACCACTTCATGGGATTTCTCTCGGGGGGCACCCGGCCGATGGACCCCATTCTGGAAATCGAGGGGGTAACAGAAAAACAGACAGGCCCCCTGCCCGATTTACTGGTCGATAATGCGATTCAGTTTGTCAGGGCATCCAAAGACAGACCATTTGCACTCTGTCTGCACTTCCGGGCTCCGCATACTCCTTATGGCCCGGTCCCTGCAGAGGACTCTTCCCACTACGAAGGCATTGAGATCGAGATGCCCATTGCCGAGGGGCTGATCCCAGCACAGATCAAGCAGAAAAACAAAGAATACTACGCGAGCATTTCCTCAGTGGACCGGAACATCGGCCGTCTGCTCAAGGAACTGGATCAGCTACAACTCACGGATAATACCCTGGTAATCTTTACCAGCGACCATGGTTACAACAACGGCCGCCACGGCATCAGTACTAAAGGCAACGGTCACTGGCTGGCGGGAGGAATCACCGGTCCCAAACGTCCCAACATGTGGGACACTTCAATCCGCGTTCCGCTGGTGATGCGCTGGCCGCGTGTGATACAGCCGGGCACCCACTTCGATGAGATGGTTTCTAACGTGGACATGTTCAAATTTGTCCTGGGAGCACTCGACCTTCCCCTGCCTGAAAATGCGTCCTTACATGGAATCGATTACTCTCCCCTTTTGTTCGGCAAATCGATTCCAGAACGAACCGCGATTTACGGCCAGTATGACCTGCACAATAACGGTTTGGCCTACATGCGAATGATCCGCACTGAAAAATGGAAGTTCGTCAAACACTATCGGGCCCGGTACATGGACGAACTATATGACCTTGAGGCAGATCCGGACGAAACCCGAAATCTGATACGACGACGCATGCCCCCTGGATCAAAAGAGAAAGCCACAGAGCTGGAACAACAGCTGATCGAGTGGCAAAAGTCGATTCAGGATCCCATTTTGAAACCTGCTTACCAGTAAGTAAACTGATACGATTCAACGTAACGTCTGTTCCCTGTTCGATTTGCAGAAGATTACCGTTTTTTGCTTTATATCCATCAACATTTGTATGGAATTCGTATAAAACCGGAATAGGCACCAGTTTTGACCAAATTCTATTTAACCTTCGAGGAATAATATGCTTTCGATTTCCCGCTTTAGCCTGCTACTCTGTCTGCTGATGATTACCGTTGGCTGCCAGAAAGGCTCCGAATCAGGCAGTGAAAATCAAACCTCCGCCAACGATGAAACCGCCGCCAGTAGCCCCGCGGAAACCACTTCTAAAGATGCTGAGATGCCTGAAGCCGACAAGACCGCGAAAGCGGATGATAAATCTGCTGAAGAAAAAGAGAAAGAAAACCCCGAAGCGTTCAAAATGCCGGAAACAGTTGAAGGCAACTGGATTCTGGTCCTGCCTCAGCAGCAGCAGTTGATGCCACTCTACCTGTTGCGCGTCATGACCGAAGTCAAATCCGCCGAGGGAGATCAGAAAGAAAAATCCGATTTTCAGGGTGTCAAAATCGTCTCTCAGGGTCCGAACGTAGCCCCCGCCAAAATCGTCTCATCAAAGACGACAGATCAGACCGTCACGTTTGTTGAAAGCCTGCTGGATGATAAAGGTAAGGAATTCATTCAGCTCAGCTTCGAGGGATCACTGAATAAAGAACGTGGCGCTATCTACGGCAATATCAGTTTCAACAACGATAACTGCATTCCCGCCCTGATGCTCTTCACTATTGAAAAGGATCTCTCCAAGATCAAAGAGCCGATGCCCTCTCCCGGTGCTCAGGAACTGATCCAGGCCATGCAGTCGCAAGATCCATTCAAACCGCTGAATGAATTCACCGAAAAAATGCAGATGTTCCCGCTGGCTCTGGATGCATTTCCTCCCCTGCTGGCCTTCGCTTTGAGCAGTGACAAAGATACCAAAACCATCGAAGATATTATTAAACGCTATACCGAAACCTCTGCTCTCTGGGGTAAACGGATGGAAGCCAGCACCCTGGTGCGGATCACATCCATGCTGGCACGGACTGATAAAAACAGCGACATGGCCACGAAATATATGGATCAGTTCAATAAGCTGGTCAAAGAAGGCGTTAAGCCACTCAGCAGCTGGGATCAGGAAATGGCGCTGGCTAAGGCTCGTGTCGGACTGAAATCCAAAGATCCGGAAAAAATTAAAGCAGCCGGTGCACTTCTGGAATCTGAAGCGAAAAAATATCCTCACGATCGAGAGCTGATTACTGAACTGGTCAGCTATGAGAAAGAACATGGCAGCATTGATAAAGCCATTGAGTACCTGGGAATCCTGGCCAGCTCTCCTCTTTCCGGTCGTGAACGTCAGATGATTGCTGCTTCAAAACAGAGTCCCCAGACGGTCAAATTCGATGATCCTCGGGAGACTCTGACCGAACTCTGGAAAAAGAAACACGGCTCCACCGAGGGGCTGGACAAATACCTGGCCGAGTCCTTTAAACGCTTCCTCGACAGTTTCGTATCTAAAGAAGCGAAGGAAGTCGACCTCAAAAAAGGAAATCGGACTTCACTGATTGAATTATTCACAGGTGCTTCCTGCCCACCCTGTGTAGCAGCAGACCTGGCCACCGGAGTAGTTGAGTCTTCATTCCCCGCTTCGAAAGTCATCGTACTGCGCTATCACCAGCACATTCCGGCACCGGATCCGCTGACCAACTCAGACTCGGAAGCACGTTTCTTTTACTACAACCACCGTGGCACCCCTTCGATCAATCTGAACGGTCAACAGGTCTTTGGAGCAGCCGGCGGAGTGGAAGAAGTCGAATCTTCCTATGATTCACTGGTCGAAGCGTTGATTCCGGAACTCTCAGCAGATACGGAAGTCAAAATCGAACTCTCTGCCGCTGCGAAAGATGGCAAACTGGAACTGAAAGCCAATGTCAGCGGAACAGATAAGATTAAAGAACCGCTGCACCTTGTCGCCGTTCTGGCCGAAGACGAACTTTACTATGAAGCTCCGAACGGCATCAACCTGCATGAAATGATCGTTCGGTCGATGCTGGGTGAACCAACTGGCGTCGCTGCCAAAGATGGCAAACTGAGCCTGACTAAAACCCTGGACCTGGATGAATTCAAAGGTCGTATCAGCGATTACCTCTCCGCCTTTGAAGAAAAATCCGGTGCAAACTTCACCGGTGTCCCACTGGGTCTGGAAAAACTGCACTTCGTGGTATTCGTGCAAGGCGAACTCTCGAAAGATGTTTTCCAGGTTGCTTCGGTTCCGGTAAGTGGTAAGCTCACTTACAAATCGGAACTCGCCGAGCCTGCCAAAGAGAAACCCGCTCCCGCGAAAGAAAAACCTGCCAAAGAAGCAAAACCTCCGGTGAAAGCTGATAAACCTGAAGCCAAAACTGAGGCCAAACCTGAAGCAGATAAGAAACCTGCTGAGGCAGAGAAAAAAGAAGCGGCCAAACCAGAGGACAAAAAGCCGGAAGCCTCGAAGCCGGAACCCAAGAAAGAAGCTGCTGAAACAGATAATTAGTTTTCAGCCTGAGCTGTAAAAATAATAAAACAGGGCATGGATCATCCATGCCCTGTTTTAATTCAAGCCACTTTCAGCCAGGAGACTGTTCACTCATTGTCGGTCGGAGGATTGGGGACCAGTTTTTCGATCTCACCATCCTGACCTTTGACTTCTTCACCAAACAGGGCATTCCCGTCAAGCGTTGTCAGCTTAGTCGTGCGAGTTGGAGCAGGCTCGCGACGAATCTGACGGAACCGGGTCGTGGCTTTGCCCATGCGGGTATCTCGCTGATCCATGATCACGCGGGCTGCTTCCCGAACTTCTGCATCGCTCAGTCGTTTCAGGTTACCCAACTCGGCCAGCGGTTCCAGGATGCGGGTCGCTTTAGATACAGTGCTCTCCATCAGGATAATGTCGAGCATTTCGCGTCGCATACCCTGCATGGAAGCGATCTGTTCTTTCACGCTGTCCTGCAGCTCTCCCAGAACTTCCAGCGTTTCAGCAGCTTCGACCACGCGATCGGTTTCAGCCAGCAGTTTCGTTTGAATATCCATCAACGATTTCAAGTTGGTGTCAGCCTCTGTCAGTTTCAGATTCTCATCAGCCAGTGTCTGCTGCAGCGAGACCATCTGCTCAGCGTGCTTCTGAGCGGCTGCCAGCGGTTCTGACTGAGAAATCAGGCTCTGCTGCAGGTCAATCATCTTCTGGCTGTTGGTACGGGCAACTTCCAACCGCTCTGACTGATCAACAATCTGCTGCTTGAAATTCAGAAACTCACTAAAGGCTGTCTGAGCATCTTTGATGCCTGTGGACTGGTTAGCAGCCAGCTTCTGCAGCTTGATCATTTCATCCAGTGTCGACTGGGTCTGTTTGACCTGCTGCTCCTGTGAGGCCAGGCGATCCTGCATCGCCAGCATATCATCCAGCGCGGTACGGGCTTTGGTGGTTAAGCCTTCCTGCTGGAGAACCTGTTTCTGAAACTGATCGATCTTTTGGATGGAAGCGAGCGCCTCTTCGGTCTGCTCAGCTTCTTTATCCAGTAAGATTCGAAGATCGCGAATCTCTGCCACAGCTACTTTGGCTTCGGAGAGCTGTTTGGCCTGCGAATTGAGTACGGTCAACAGATTGTTGACCTGCCAGGCACTGGTTTTGGCACCAACCAGTTTATCCATATCCTGTTGGACTGACACCAACTCCGACTGCAACTGACCGATCTGACTCAGCATCGGCCGTGCTACTACAAAATACATACTAAGAAGACCAGCGGCCACTCCAACAAGCATCATTGCCCAGGTGTTCTGGATTGTCGAAAGGCGTGCGTTGGTATCTAAACGATATTGTCTTTCCCCTGAAGTCCTCAAGGCTCTATCTCCCAGCGTGATGATTTAACTCGGACGTAAAATTGGCACATCCTGTAGGTTTTGACCATGCATCCTTGCAAAACCATTACTGCTGTACTACCTATTATCGCCATTTTTACATTTGAAGTTTCTTCATTCTTGCCCAAAACCCCAAACAATTCCAAAAATTCTGCTTGCTCGAATCACTTCTATGACCTATGTCTGTCTCCTGAATTTTTGCTCAACTCGTTTGACAGCAATGACAATCGCAGTACCAACATGATAAAGTGTGTGCTGGTTTTCTACTGAGATACGAGGATTTAAGCATGCTGGAAATTCAAATCGATTATGCCACTCTGGAAGACTGCGAAATCATTACGCATTTTAATCTTGAGCTGGCGCGGGAAACGGAATCAAAGATTCTGGACCCGGAACTGGTACGCACAGGCGTGGTGGAGTCACTGGGTGATTCGCGCGGTTGTCAGTATTTTGTTGCCCGACATCAGGAAACCGTAGTTGGTCAGATCATGTTCACCCGAGAATGGAGTGACTGGCGTAACGGAGAATTCTGGTGGTTCCAGAGCGTGTATGTCGATCCGGCATACCGCCGGCAGGGAGTGTTCAAACAGTTGTCCGACCACGTGGAAAAACTGGCTCGCTCCAATCCCGATGTCGTCGGCCTGCGTCTCTATGTAGAAAAAGAAAACGACCGTGCGCAGTCCACCTACCACCAGCTGGGTTTTGGCTTTCCCGGCTACCAGGTGATGGAAAAGATGCTCGATCGTTGACGGAAGGCCCCCAGACGACCAAAATCGAGTTTGGATCTCCACCTGCGCCACGGCTCCAGTTAATGAATCACTACTCCAGGAACAACATCCATGTCACAATCTGAATCAAGTGAAATCCTGCTCCCCAAACTGACCCGCCGCGAATTCCGCGAGCGTATGCAGTCCGGCGAACTGAAAGCCTGCATCATCCCCGTGGCAGCCACAGAGCAGCATTTGGAACACCTGGCCATGGAGCATGACTGGAGAAGCGTCATGCTGGTCGCAACCGAGGCCGCTCGCCTGCTGGCACCAGAAGTTCTGGTGGCACCTTCCATGAATATTGGAATCAGCGAACACCACATGCGACACCCCGGCACATTATCCGCGTTGCCCGGCAGCTGGCTGAGCGTGCTGTTTGACACCATTCGCAGTATGCACCATGCGGGCTTTCATAACATCCTGGTGCTCAACGGTCATGGCGGAAATATTGCCCCCTGCCTGGGAATGTGGGGACAGTTCCAGCAGCGGCTGGAAATCAATCTGCATTTCGAGTCCTACTGGAATCTACTCCCGGAAGAAATTGCCCTGGCGAATCTGAAGACAGAGCGCTGGCCCGGTCATGCCCAGGAATTCGAAACGGCATTTGCTATGGCGGCATTCCCGGAAAATGTCCGGCACGATGCGATGCAGGATCAGGAAGACAAAGAACCTCTGGAAGCCACTGCAGAGGCGGGGCAGAAGATGATAGACGAGATCGTCAAACAGGTCGCCGGGTACGTCTCAAGCATGATCGACGGCAGCAATACGGTAGAAATCCCCCCGTTTCATCCCTGAGCATGAAACGGGGAGAGCCGCTTGAGCCTTTATTTCGCGGGCTGACAGTAACTCAACGCCAGCAACGCATAGGCGGTTGCCAGATTGGGATCTGATTCATACCAGCGTTTTTGAGTGTTGGTCCAGCTGCCGTTTTCGTTTTGCAGTTCAGCCAGTTGATTGACCAGTTCGGCCCGCCAGTTGTGGGCCGTTCCCTTTTCATCTTTAAACTCATCGACCTGCATCGCATCCAGTGCTTTCGCAAAAGTATGGAAGTAGTAATACAGACCCATCAGCCCCATGCCGGGATTTTCCTTCAACGTATAATGACGTCGGATCCACTCGGTAGCGGCTTTGACCCGCTTATCCTTCTCATCAACGCCGGCAAAAATCATGCTTTTCAGACCTGCATAGGTCATGCTGCCATAAGAACGCAGTCCGCCATCCGGAGTTGTCCCCGCCTGCGAAGTTCCCCCCGCTGCTGGCGTGTAATAGAAACCGCCATCGTTGACTTTCGAAGCAAAGGGCGTCGTATTAAATTCCGATTCCAGGTTCTGAGTCCGCGATACGAACACGAGTGCCTTCTGAATTGCAGGGTCGTCTGATTTCACTCCGGCCTTCCGCAGCGCTTCGATCAGAAACTGGGTATTGGAAAGGTCAGGACGCTGATGTCCGCCGTAGCCGGCACCACCATAAAAGGTGTCAGAAGACTCGATTCCTTCCCCTTTATCCCACTGCAGACCGCGGAGAAACTTCTCTGCATTCTTGATGGTCTGATCATAACGACCATCTTTATTGGCTGCATGCAGCGCCATGATCGAGATACAGGTTTCATAGTTACGGTGATTACTTTTCGAGTAGTAAATCCCGCCATCTTTCTGAATGTAACCTTCCAGTCGCTTCAGGGCTTTCGCCACAACGGGATCGCTGGCGGGCACACCACTTTCCAGCAAGGCAGTCGTGACCAGTGCACTGATACCGGGCACGGTTTCAGTCGTCCACAGACCGTCTTCCAGCTGGCTGTTTTTTAAATAATTGATGCCGGCTTTCCGGATCTTCTGCAACTTCTCCGCATCGACTGATTTGGCCGGTGCGTCGGCAGCAAAACTGACTGAAGCCAGCGCAGCCCAGGCCACTGCACAGATTCCGACAAAACTCAAAACTCGTCTGCTCGATAACATCAACAGTTCCTCACTCTCGTTTTTCAAGGATATCACTCAAAAATCAGCATCATCCCTGCATTCCGGATTTCAGACGGAACTAAAAGAGAACTCAGCTCTGTGACGCCCGGGACAGAGCCTGCACCTTAAGACAGGAAAAACACTACGATGGGGTACCAGAGGGTACATGCTAATTATATCCGTCCCCCATTCAGATGGAAAATGACGATTTCCGGTTTTCATAAAAATTTGTCAGCGTCATGGATAACCGTACCCTGTTTCCTCTATAATCAGCTGTGTAATTCCTGAATGCAGGGATTTCTGGCTTTAATTCATTCTCCGGACTGACTCAGTACTCCACCCATGGCGACCGCAACTTCAGAACTGGACCTGGCGCAGACCTCAGCCGTCTATCAGGAAGAGGTCTATTCTAATCAGCCTCGAAAACTGAGCCTGGACATGCAGATTGAGACCCCAGAGAATGTCATTCTGACCTACCAGCTGGCAGGGCCAGCACAACGTTATCTGGCCTATCTGATTGATCTTATCATCCGCATGGTTGTCATGATTGGATTACTGATGTTCGTCATGCCGATGATGAGTCTGGTCTTGCCCGGAACCGCCCTCGGCCTGTTCCTGGTTCTGATGTTCCTCAATACCTGGGGTTACTACACGATCTCAGAAGGATTCTTCAAAGGACAATCCATCGGGAAACACTTTTGCGGCATCCGCGTGATCCGTGAAGGGGGCTACCCGATTACCTTCTGGCCCGCCGTACTGAGAAACCTCGTGCGAAGTGCCGATGCGATCATGTTCTATGGAATCGGCATCACCTCCATGCTGCTGACACGTCGCTTCCAGAGACTTGGGGATCTGGCTGCCGGCACGGTTGTGATCCAGGAGCGTTCGCTGAAACTCCCCCGGAAACCCGTGATTCTGGATAAAATCAAACCCCTCGACAAAAATGAAATCGGCAGCTTCCTTCCGCGAGACGAAGTCCTGTCGCTGATTGACGAATTCATCGGTCGCCGTCATGTTTTGACCTATGAACGGGGGCATGCCCTGGCCGGAATTCTGGCACAAAACCTGGCCGATCGACTGCACTATTCCGGGGACCCGAAAAAAGTGACTCACTACCCCATGGCATTTCTGGCAGCCGTCTATAAAACATTCAGCTTCAGTCAGGCCGAAGAAGAACAGGATGTGGTCTCCGAATACCTGAAACAGTCTGGCTTCGGGGAGTTCCATGATGAATAAGCATAAGTTCATTCAGCAACGCAGACCCCAGTGGAAACGATTCGAAGAGTTTCTGTACGGCACCTCCCGCAAATCCCTGTCCAAACTGGAGGCGGAACAGATCACGGAATTTTCCCGGCTGCTCCGAGAAGTTTCTCACGATCTGGCCACCATTCGGTCTCGCGGTTGGGGACACGACCTGATCTCTTACCTGAACGATCTGGTCGCGCGAGGACATAACCTGTTTTATGGCGCCCCGCCCAGCAATCTCTCCGTTTTTTATAGATATGTGTCCCTCGAATTTCCCCGTCTGTTTCGTGCCAATATTGGCTACTTCCTGACAGCCTGCCTGTTGTTCTTTCTGCCGCTGGGGATCAGCTGGTATGTGGTGCAGAACAATCCCAGTCTCGCCTCGCGGGTCATCCCCGAAGAAATCATGTCCCGCTTTGACACGATGTATTCAGACCATGGCGAGTCTGATCCGGACAATGCGAGCGAGGAAGGGTCAGAGTCGGAACCAGAAGGGCGATCCAGCTTTGGAGATGAACGGGCAACGATGGCCGGTTTCTATATCAACAATAATGTGGGCATTGCACTGAAATGTTTTGCACTGGGAATTCTGCTCGGGATTGGCACCGTTTATACCCTCCTGTTTAACGGAATTTTTCTGGGAGCCGTCTCCGGTTACGTCATCAGCCAGGGACACGGTGAGCGTTTTTTAAGCTTCGTTATCTCGCACGGTTCTTTTGAACTGACGGCCATTGCCGTTGCGGGAGGCGCCGGACTGATGCTGGGAAATGCCCTGATTCATCCGGGTCAGAGAACGCGATTTCAGTCGTTGCAGGTTCGCGGACTGGAAGCAGTGCAAATCGCAGGCGGCGCAGCTGTCATGCTGGTGGTAGCGGCATTGATCGAAGCCTTCTGGTCTCCCTCTGATGTATCCCCCATGTTGAAGTACAGTGTCGGCAGTGTGCTCTGGTTGATTGTTTTTCTGTACCTCGCCTTTGCCGGACTTCAGTCTGATGAAACGGGAGAGACCGCGGCTCAACCAGGTCCTTCTGAGAAACCAGGGGAGCTTCCATCGGCATGATGCGTTTCGAGAAGATCAATATCGCCCTGGTTCCCCGGAAGGCCAGCAGTTGTCTGGACCTCGCGATCCGTTTCTACGGACGGTTCCTGATCCCGATCCTCAAACTCTGGGCGATCATCGCAATCCCGGCCTGCACCCTCGTGTATTGTCTCAGCTATTATTTTCTGCTGGACCTGCGGATGGCACTGACCGTGGCCTTCTTTGCTTCATCACCGCTGGGGGTCTTGCTCACCTGGAATTCAGCCCTGTTTGCGTTCGGAAACACTCCAGGCATGGGAAGCCTGAGACGCCAGTTCCAGTTCCGGATGATTCCTTTGATGCTGCTCTGCCTGGCAGAGAGAGCTCTGTTCTTTATCGGACCTGCCCTGCTCTTTTTTTCCGGCAATATGCTCGGCCTGCTGGGATTCATCTACTGTTTCTTTCCCGGTATCTGGATTCTGGTACGCAGCGGATTCCGGGTCGAACAGGCCGTTCTGGATTTTGCAGGTGTGGCCTCGCAGGAAGATGCCTCGCACGATCATCGCACAAAAGACCTGATCAAGACCAACTTCGGCTCACTCTTTGGCCGGGGACTGGCCATCTTTCTCTTCTGCTACATCCTGACGCTGATCCTGTTTATCACCTTCGACTACCTCTGCTACACCCTGCTGGAGTTCCCGATCCTGATTGGACAGATCCCATATCTGCTGGACCCGAAAACCGCCGATGATACACTGATCAATATCATGCTGCTGATGACGACAGACCCCCGCGTGCTGGCCATGCTGACGGCATTCATCCTGCTGGTCTATCCCATTGGCCGCCTGGCCTGGTTCTTTACTTATATCGACCTGCGGGTGCGACTGGACTGCTGGGATATGGAACTCCGAATGACCGAAGTCTCTGAGAATCTGACATTCAAGGAGGTTTCGTTATGACAGCCTCTCGAGTTCGCTTCCAGTGCAAAGTCTCCCTGATTCTCAGTTTGGGAATCATCCTGCTGACCCCGGTGTTTCTCGCTGCACAGCAGGAAAATGATTACACCGATCTGTCATCTCCTGACCAGGTGATGCTGAAGCAGGACATGCAGGAGATTCTGAAACGGCCTGAATTTCGACATCTGACCCGCGAACGCGAACTCGCTCAGGAAGCCGACGTAGATCTGGATGACTGGATCAAAGATCCTCCCCCACAGAGCAGCTATGATACCTCTGCCATCTCCGGTGTTGCCGGATTGATTTTCCTCTACCTGTCGTATGCTGCTGTGATTTGTGCCTGTCTACTGGTTCTGTTCCTGCTCGTAAAAGCAGTGACTGGCTTTAAGCTTTCCAGAGAGCACAACATGAAATCCGACAAAACCCAGTTGCAAGGGGAGATGGTGCTGGAGGAGCATGTCTCGCCCGCGGAATTAGCGGCAGCCACTTACCTCGAACGGGCACAGGAACTCGCCAGATCAGGTAACTACCATCAAGCTATCATCCAGCTACTGTATGGATCCATGAGCTTCATTGAACGCTCGGGATGGATCCGGTTCCGTAAAGGATTAACCTATCGCGATTATATGCGTGCGGCACGCCCTCATGGCCTGGCCGGCGAATCACTGCGTCAGATGATTCGCACTTATGAACCCCTGGGATTCGGCCGTCGGGTCGCAACCCGAGAACACTTTGAAAGTACACTCCAGCATTATGCAGCAGCCTTCCAGAAAGAAACGTGAACGCAGAAATGCGGGCTGGTTCTGGCTGGCCGCACTCTGTCTGCTACTTCCTTTACACCTCTGGTTTCCGGAGTTCGGTACCGGTGCGCTGGACGATTCCTATAGTTCCTCCGCCAGTGGGAAAAAAGCATTTTATCTCCTGCTCGATCATGAATCGTTTCAAACAGAACGCAACCGGACTCCTCTGAGCGTCCTGCTGCAATCACTTGATTATGACGAAACCGTCTGCATCCTCGGCCCGGCCCGCTATCCCAGTCCACTGGAATGGTCGTCTCTGCTGGCCTGGGTCGAAGAGGGCGGGCGACTGGTCATTTCAGCTAATCCAAAACATCCGCAGTTCCAGGTGGAACCGCTGAATCTCAGCGTGGAATATCTCGATGAAGTCGAACGGGAAAACATGCCGCGTGTTGAGAAAAAAGAGGATGACGAAGACAAAGAGGAATCCGATCTCAGCCTGCTGATAAAAGGTGAACATGACCTGATCGAAACCCAGGCCTCGACCGTGTTTCCTGATGTCCCTTCACTCGTCTGGGATACCAATGCACGGGTTACCTCCGCAACGGGTCAGGCTCTGGTCACTGCAGGAGAGACCCAGCAGGCCGTCCGGCTGCATCATGGCTTGGGAACAGTGGTTGTCTCCGCTTCCTCGGAAATCTTTTCAAATCAGTCCATGGTAGATGGCGGCAGCGTTGCGGCATTTCGGCTCATTGAGGCTGCCGGACCTCCCGAGTATTTTGTTGTTGATGAATCACTGAATGCTTCGGGAACATCGAAAGTCGTCGCTCTGCTGATCGACCCGACCTTCCGCCCCCTGACAATCCAGCTGCTGATCACACTGCTTATTTTCGGCTGGTGGAGAAGCAATCGCTTCGGGCCGATCCTCTCTTCCCACATTCTGCCCCGGCATAATATTGTTTCGCATACCGATAACGTCGGCAATTTACACTATAAAAAAGCCAACGGGCGTGCTTTACTATTCGCGTATATCAAGCAGCTGTTTTCGGAACTGAACCTCAGGCATTTCCGTGGTGAGGAACATCGTGTACTCGATCCCATCGCGAGACGTTTGAATGAAGATCCAAAGCAGATCAAAAAATTCCTGAAACAGGCTGCTCAAATCGCGAAGAGTAAAAAAGTGAATCGCCATCAGATGGGTGAGCTGATTCGAAAACTGTCTAAAATCAGACAGGCTGCTTCGCCTGGGAAATATCAGAAGAAATAACGAAAGCCCATTTGTGATTACCTACCATTCGATCGCCAAAGTCGGCGACATTCCGGAAGGAGAAGGACGCGCTTATCATCTCGAAGGCCTGATGATCGCCGTTTTCCTCAAAGAAGGTCAGTATACTGCCATCAATGATTTCTGCCCTCACCAGGGAGCGCCCCTCTCAACCGGCTATGTTGACGAAGAGGGAGCGGTTACCTGTCCCTGGCATGCCTGGCGATTCTGTATCAAAGATGGCACCTGGCTGGATAATCCCAAATCGAAATTACAGGTTCCCGTTTACCCACTGCGAATCGAAGGGGATGACATCCAGGTGGGATTGGAGCTCCCTGAAGAAGAGGCCCCCTCGACTCCCGCTGACTAAAGCTCGCAGGAGCCACCCGGTTCCAATACCACCGGTTCGGCCGTGGTCTGACTTCGTACCTGATGAGCCCATGCAGCGGCGTCCTGTTCAATCAGAGGCCAGGTATTGTAGTGCATGGGGATAACCTTTTTGGGTCCGATCAGTTTCGTCGCCCGTACTGCATCTTCCGGTCCCATAGTGAAGTTATCGCCGATCGGCAGGATCGCCAGGTCAACGCCTTCTTCACCAATCAGCTTCATGTCGTAAAACAGACCGGTATCAGCGGCAAAGTAAATCGTCCCATCCTCCAGTTTTAAGAGAATCCCACAGGGGCTGCCGCCGTTGCTTCCGTCCGGCAGCATCGACCCATGGTGGGCGATTGTCAGCTTGACGGTCCCAAACTCATGTTGATAGGAACCACCGATGTGCTGAGGGTGCACATTTTCAATCCCCTGTTTCCCCATCCAGTCGATGATTTCGAAATTGGCAACCACCAGCGCTTTGGTGCGTTTCGCGATCTCAACGGTGTCCCCGACATGATCTCCGTGCCCGTGACTGACAATGATTGCATCAGCCTCGACGGCATCGGCGGAGACGCTCGCGCTGGGATTCCCTGTCAGAAAGGGATCCAGGAGGATGGTTTTACCATTGGTTTCAATCTGAAAGGAGGAATGTCCCAGCCAGGTAATCTTTGTTGCCATACTTGCCTCGAAGGTAAAGAGAAAGGAGTGATCCTGATTTCCGTACCTGCAAGATACAACAGATCGAAGTCCAATTTCAAGCAGTCGGTTTCATTCGCTGTGCACTGAGCCAGATCGCTCCCAGTAGAAAGCAGACCAGTGCAAAGTTCCCCAACCAGTCGGAGAGGAACAACCAGCCGATCAGCCCCACCAGAGACAGGATGATACCGCCCCATTTTCGGAGCACAATCGAATCTCCGTAGCGGGTGACAATCAGAATCAGAAAGATCAGCATCCCTGCCCAGAAGATCGTCCAGACCAGGGCAGAACCGAAGGCAAACGTATTTTCAGGGCGGACCTTGAGTGCCAGTTTGGGATGTCCATTGACCTTGGTGAATTCCAGCTTGTGTCCCTTCAGGGGAATATCAAACTTCAGTGAAATCCCACCTGCTTGCGTCCAGCCAGCCTGTTGTACTTCAGCACCCAGCATCTCAGATTCTGCGGGAGCTTCTCCGAAAGCAGGCCTGGAACCTGGGTCGTAAACATCCCCCATCGGTTGCCCCTGGATGGCCCCCTGATTGGGTAGCATTGCTCCTCCAAATCCGCCTGCCTGCCCGCGTCCCTCAGCCAGGCTGTTATCTCTCCCCCTTCTCTGGAAGGCATCATATTCCAGTGATTCTCTCATATTCTGTGTTCGATCACTGGGAGAGAGACCAAATGGCGATCCGTTTTCAAAGTGTTGTCTCTGATTGAACGGGGGCTGATTTGGCATCGCCTGTTGTTGCTGCAACTCCTGCTGAGGCATCGCATAATCATTCGCATTCTGCAGGCTCTGCTGACGACGTAAGGCACGGCTGTCGGCAGGTGTTGTCTGAATACCTTTCTTTCCAGGCGCCTGCTTGGGTGCTGCATTGCGAATCGTAAAACTTTTCAGTTTGGGCAGGTCGCTGGCCGTATTTGATGAAGCCGCTCCATCACCGTTCGAGGATTCAGCCGGAGCGCGATTCAACTTGTATAATGAGGCATTATTTCCGATTACGAGGCTGTTGAAAGCGTCTTCGGAATCAAAATCGGAGACTCCATTTGTATTCACCGCGTCGTTCAACATTTTATCCTGCTGTGCCTGACGCTGTTGTTCCTTCCGCTGCAGTTCGCTGATCTGCTGTTTGATTCGCTGCCCCTGCTGTCTGGTCTGGGCATCGTCATCCGTATCTAACTGTTTCCCCAGTTCTTTCAGGTTGGAGATCACCCGTTTTCGCACACGGTCACTCTTACTGCCGCTGTATACGGAGTAAAGGTTCTCCACATCTTTCTGAACACTCGTCAGCGAAAGTTGATATTGGGTGTACTCTGATTCCGACAGAACCGGTGACATATTCGTTCGCGAGTTATCCAGTAAGGGAGTTGCCGAATAATCGTCGGGAACATAGACAGTCCACTTGGTCTGGGCGACGGGAATTCCATACTCGGCATTCTCTGCAGGTGTGACTATCCGCGGCGGTTCCAGATCGAGTGCCTTTCCCTGCCAGTTAAATCTCCCCTGGGGCAAACTGGACTCCAGCCGACCGACGAGAATCAGATTGACAGAAAAAGAAAGATCAGCCGCACTCGTTTTGGGGAGTGCCAGCAGATAGATCGCCTGATTTTGTGTTGTTTTTTCTTCACCCTTCTCTGTTGCTTCCGCTACCTGTTTCAGTAATACCGGGGCGGTTGGTACGCCTTTGACGAACGCACTCAACACCTGCGACCGTTCCGGAAGCATGACTGCCAGAAACTGTCGTGACCGGTTGCGCAAGCGGTATTCTGCATGCGTTTTCCAGCTACCATCGTGGGCCAGCACGGTCGTCAACTGCGAAAGATTCACCGCAGCGGCGGCTCCCTGATCTGACTGGAACTGCTGAATCTGATACTCGGGAGGTTTACCATTCCCCTGCAGCCGAGCCAGAGTCATTGCCTGATTAGCCAGGGCATCATCGAGTGTCAGCGGCATTTCCTCACGATCGACCGTTGTGATCGATTCCGGGTTCAGCAGGTTCAACCGTGCCCAGCTGTGATTCACCAGCATCAGATAATGCTGCTGAATTTCCAGTTCGGTCGTTTGTGAATCAACCTGAATGCTGGTGTCCATGACACGTACCTGGGGAATCTCAATCTTCCCGGTCACCGGAGGTGCCTGCGTGGTTTCTGCGGTGATGAAATACGTTCCTTCGACCGAGTTCTGCAGGTGAATTGTCCATTGGATGATTTCATTGCCGATTACGCGTTTGTTGATCTGTCGAATCGAATCCCCACGGAAGTCCAGATGTTCTCCGAGCCAGGCAGGGGTAGTAAACGACAACACATCGGTTGCTGCTCCCTGAATCGACCAGCGAATCCCCACCGTATGGCTGACCGACACATTACCCACCGTCGTCATCACCAGTGAGTTAGCCGTCACATTTGGCTGAGCCGGAGTGAGTTCCAGTTTGATCCACTCCGGTAACTCTGCCGAGGATCGATAAGCGAATTGAGGCAGGCTCGGACGCTGTGCTTTCAATTCAGGTGACAAATCGGCAGAGGAAATCGCCCGCCAGTCTTCCAGTTCGGGGGCACGTGCTACCAAAGATTCGTCGATCCAGATAGCCAGATCACTGCGTACCGCGGCGACCGCCAGTGGTGTAGGGATCATCACTTCAGCCTGTTGCTGATTTCCCTCCCGGGGCACCACACCATCGACCACGATCTCTGCCAGACTGGTTTTGAGCTCGGCAAATTCGAGAACCAGAACCCGCATGTCATCGGCGTTCTGCTCGATCACATACCAGTCATCCAGCCCCTGTGCCTGGACACTCAAGACCAGGTAGGCTTCAGGCAGTTCCAGCACGAACGTCGATTCGGGAATCCCTTTAAGCTGATAGCGGATGCGGCTGGAAACGCTCAGCTTGCGAGGTGAAACAAGAACTCCATGCTCAGCGATGGCCTGTTTTTCAGCTTGTTTTCGGGAAAGGAAGAACTGAGTCTCCACGGGTCGACGCGAAAACCGGTAAGCCCATTGGGGCTGCAGAGTGTGGCCTGCTATTTTCCAGACCGGCGATGCGGTTTCCGGATTCACATACTTCTGTGTATCGATTTGTATCGCTCCGGATATTTTCTCCGGACGAATCTGAAACTGAGGCTCTGCGTAGACGCCGATGGTCCCGGTTTCATTTGTGATAGTTTCAGGAACAAACTGGGGCAGGTTGAGCGAACGATTCTGCTTTCCAACAGACAGCGACTGAAACGCTTCCACTTTGACGCGTGTCCCATCTTTGATATCGCGTCTTAAAAATACTTTGATACGTCGATCATCTCCGGTCCCCACCATTTCCCAGCCACCCACATCGGGACCGGTAACGGACTGAATGCGAATGTCCCCGGGAACTTTCAATAATGCCTGGTTAATCGTCCCCTGTCGCACCTGATATTGATGCAGACTGTGTAACCGCAGTCCCGCGTCTTGGACGACCGCTGACAGACTGGTATCACAATGCACAATGCCTTGAATCGCACCCCGCTCTTCTGCCTGACGCCAGGAAATCTGCAGTTGGCCCCCCTGGTCTACAGGCAGCTCCAGTTTCGATTTACCTGCGGCTGTCTGTTTCCGATAAGTGGACCGGGTTCCCGTGATGCTGACCTCCGAAGTCACATCGGGAAGATCGAGTGTCAATCGCCCACTGGCCACAGGCAGGAGATCAAATTTGAAACTCCCCGCCGTCCCGCTCTGTTGCGCGGGCAGATCCAGTTCCAGATCGAGGATATGCAGTCCGGCCTGTGAAATCACGATTGAATACATCGTTTGTGAAACAATTTTATCAATGGTGAATTTGTGTTCCGGCTGAGTCAACAAGGTAGCCGACTTTCCATCAAGCTGAGCACTGCTGATGGCCGCTTTTCCTAAAGGCAAGGCGACTGTCACCGGCTGGGAACCAACCGTGTGGATGACCAGACGTCCTTTGACATGCACGACCGCCTGTCCGGTTTCCGCTCCCGGTTTTATTTCTGCTGCATAGAGTGCCTGGCTGACAGTCCCCTTTGAAGCTGCCTGCTGATCGACGGGTTCATCCGGATGCGCTGCATTCCAGAGTTTTCTGAATTCATTCTGCGGCAGAAAGATGCGTTGTGAGTCGAGCGGATCAGTGCCTGCTTCGTAAGGGATCACCAGGTTTTGAGGCAGGCTGGGAACAGGTGGTTTGACGTCCGTCTGAGCAATTCCACTTACCGGAGCTCCCAGACAGAAACCGAGCAGGAGCAAAGTGCTGACCGTCGCCTGCTTCTTGTCTGCAGAAGCATTCCAGCGACAGCATTCCCGTCCCAGTTTGCCGATCATCCATTCCACACTCCAGCATAAACCGACCAGCAGCGAACCGACGAAAAGGCCATCCAGAATCGGTTGTAATCCTGCAGGGAGAAACGCACTGCAGGTGATCGGGAGAAAAACACCCAATAACAGCACCAGGCAACGCTGCAGGCAAGTCCGGCTCCGCATTAACCAGCCCAGCCAGAGCACTCCGACCATCACAATCAGAAACAGTCGACGATTAATTTTCAGGGCCTGCAACGTCACATCCAGCGACAGCCCGGATTTATGTGGCTCGCCGTAATATTGAAATTCCAGTGAGCGATAACCTTCTGGAGCAGGCAGTGGTGCGACAACCGAAAGTCGACCTCCCAGCGCTTTCGCCGGAGCAGGAGGATACTCTGCCTCTTTGATTAAACCTTCCCCCGCAGCCATAGAGGCCGGCTTGCCCTGCATACCTCCAGCCAGCCTGTCGAATTTGGCTTTGCCATCTCGAGATTTCGATTCACCAGACCGATTCATTTCCTCCGTTTGCGAAGTCGGTTCCTTGAGTTTTCTCGTCAGCCCATCAACCTGTTGCCCTCTTTGAAAACTTTGGGTAGGAGCCGTCGATGGTGCTGGTGTTTCACCGGAGTTCGGTTCGAATCCCAGTTGAGTCCCACCTGTCTGATCACTCTGCACTGATGACTCAATCTGTCGCATTTCATTTTTAGACATGGAACGGCGTGCTGCTTCTCGTGACTGCTGCACAGCAGGCAGCATGAGTGCGATGACGATACAAAGCAGGATAAACCCGCCGAACAGCGAAATTACGACGTTGACCCCACCCCTGCGATAAGAGTAGACGCTTACCACAGCAATCAGCAGCGCACCACAGGCAGCCAGAACGCGCCCGCCCATCTCGCGGATTGGCACAATTGAGAGGTGCTGACGAACCCGTTCGATCATCCCCGGTCGTCCCAGGGGTTGGTCGGGTACAAAATCCCCGGTGCTGTCGGTAATGAAAGTGTCCTGGGGATACAGAATCGTCCAGGCCTGGTTCAAAATCTGTAGCGGCTGGATCTGTCCAGCTCCGTCAACAACGGCGACCTGTGGAGGCACAGCGGAGAGTCGATCTTTCCAGGCCACGTTTCCACGATTCGCATCGTAGAGGAGTTTCAAGGTATGCGTGCCATCGGTCTGGCTATCCGCAGTCACGGGGATCATGAAAGCAGCGCCTGTCTGACGTACCTCAACCGGGGTTCCACCAATCTGGGCCGACAACAGTTCTGCCCCCTCCGGGAGTATGACCTGCAGAGCCTGAATCCCGACAGCAGAAAAGTCGAGTGCAGCTTCGTTTTGAACTTCTCCTGCAGAGCCCAGTACGCTTTGAATCTGAAGCTGATGCGCAATCGCGGTGGGTACAGCCGTCTGATCGAAACGGGTTTCCTGAACCTGTATCTGATGACCGGCGCCCACAAACCGGAATGCAGCGACAATGCGTTCCTGTGGCATGTAAGTGATTGGGGCAGGTAACTCGGCGGCATCGATCGAATTCAGAGCCTGACCTCGAACGCCGGTTGCTTTAATCTGTAGACGCTGATCACCTTCCGCTTCGAATGCAACTTCTCCATACTGACGATCTGCAGACATGATCTGCAGTTGCGGAATCTGCACAACCTCACCTTCAGGTCGAGGTTGTTCGACGGTTACTGTCAGGGTCTGCTTACCACTCAAGCGGCGATCCATCTTCAATTTCCAGACGCGCACTCCGTTCTGAGGTTCTTCGGTTGCCTGTTCAATGATGCGTCCAGCGGAATTGATTAATTGAAACTGCAGATCGGTACCCACACTTTCCGGCAGGGCAACCATCAGAGACCGGAAGCTCCCGCGTTCAACATTGAGAGTTGCCTCATAGTGTGAGAAGAGCGTGGTCTGGTCGAGCCGGACATACTGCAGATGATGTGCGGCCATCTGCAATGGTTTTCGGGAAACAGTCAGGCTGCCTGAATAGCTGTTGTCCTGATATTGATACCCGAACCGCATGTTGGGAATACTTTCCTGCATCGGCTCCAGGCCGGTCAGTTCGCTGGGAATCAGATCCCAGTCATTCTCCGCATTGATGACCAGAGTTCCCTCCAGGATTTTGGCCTGGGGTAATTCAATTTGAGGCAAGTTGAGTAGCTGGCCTTCTGTTTCAGGGGGCCAGTTCTCCAGATCGCGATGTGCGGTGATAATCACACGTGCTTCCTGGTTCGCCGGCAGTGCATCCGGGAAAGGAAGGCGTATCTGTTTGGAACCCGCTTCACGAGATGATTCTTTCCAGTCGATCGGCTGATCTTTAAAAGTCGCTCCCAGAATGGTCCACTCGGCAGGCAGGTTTGCTTCAAACTCAAACATGGGAGCAAACAGACTTTCCACCGTGGTCACCAGGCGGAGATCCATTCCCTGTTCATTGATGTCAATCACGGTAGATGCTGCCATCTGCACCTCGGAACGTTTTTCCTGCGTGATTAGTGAGATACGAAAATCTTCCTGCCAGAAATCGAAATCCAGTCCCGGCCCCGTAGTCTGTCGCACGGGAGTTCTTTGACGAGTCGCCGGTGCAGTCTGGGCTTTCCGTCTGACGTTTCGCGTTCTTTCGACCTGGAGTCGAACTCCTGGCGGGTAGCGGATCAGAATTGAACCGACATGAGAATTGACCTTCTCAATGAACAAATCAGGAACATTCCAGTCTTCATCCGTTTCCGTGGTCATGACACCCCGGCAGATAATCTGTCGTTCGCCCTCGATTGGCTGCCGATAATTCAATGTGATTTCTGTCCGGTTACGATCCCGCATGCTGTCATTCAACGTCCAGGATTCCAGCCCCGTTGATTCCACACTGACAATTTCCAGAGACTGGGGCACACTCAGAATCACCCGATCCAGTGACTGGCCGTAGATATTGAGCGTGGTCTGCGCCTGCCAGGCGACTTTACCGGGACTGACAGAAACACCAATCCCACTCTGTGCGAAGATCAGAGAATCGTTGGCCTGCTGCTGTGACTGCTCGGTGATTTTAATGCTGACCTTACCATCTCCCCCCACCGGGAACTCATAAGCAGCCTGTTCTCCCTCCTGGGAAGCGGATTTCACCTTCAATTCATTAACCACCAGGTGCCGATCAGTGGGAACTTTCATTTTGAACTGACTGGGCACACCGGGTAGTAACTGAAACTGGGAGACCTGATCACTGCCAACCGTATTTAGAGGAGCTGAAAGCTGTAGTTCCAGTTGATGCTCTCCTGCCCCCTTGCTGAACAACTGCAGTTGCGAATTCTTTCCGGACTGTCGGGCGAGCATGGCAGGCTTCCCGTCCAGTTCGGCCGATTCCACTGCCAGCCCCTGCAGAGGCAATTCGACAGCCGTCAGTTGTTGAGGAAACTGGCGAATCGAAATGCGGGCCTTAATGACTAGTTGCCGATCTGAGAGAGTCGCCTCGTAGGCAGCACCATAAATAACAGATCGTGCATCAGGCAGTCCGGTCCCCCCGTTATTGGCTTCCGCCTGTTTTTTGAGCGACTCATACTGCGCACGGGGCAACAGCACACCGCTGCGGTCGCGTGACATTAATGCGTCCAGTTGATCCAGGGGCAGATAGACGGCAGTCTCTGGCCAGTGAGGAGGCTTTGGTGCGGGCATCGACTGTTTCTGTTTGACAGCCACTTTTTTACTGTTCTTTTTCTGGGCGGGGAGTTCCCGAGGAAACCACGTCGAGAGGCAACCCAGGCAGACTGTGATCGCCAGTGCCAGATTCACAAGTCGGCGTATTTCAGACACACCAGTAACAGCAGATGCGGATATCGTTTTTGATTTTATATTCATGGCGAACCTCATGCAGTTAGTCGCTCACAGTCGGATTTGATTCAACTCTCGGTGAATCCGTTTTGGTAGTTTCAGACTTATCTGCTATTTCTCGTCAGTCTGGTCATCCTGGAAATCATCGAATACACCGGGAGGCGGAATCACTGCCGCTGATTTACCGGCAAGGTCCAGCTGTGAATCGTCAGCTTTATGATCAACGATACCCACGGAGCGAAGTGCTGCGATCGAATACAGAATCCAGATCGTAAACAGAGCCAGAATTCCGTATCGGGCCGCGTAGAGGCCATGCAGAATTTTGTCTGCATTGGTCAGACTGAACATGGCTAACAGAAACCCGAGAACGATCAGCACCGTCACTTTGTTTTCCCAGGGGGTCTTGCGCATCACGACAGCAATCACTACCAGAGCGATTCCCAGAACCCAGCTATAGAGGGAAAGTTTCCACCAGGAGACTTCAATCTCAGGACTGCCCCCCAGGCGGGTGAAGCTGTAAGCACGGCCCTCTGTCGGAAAATCGATCAGTGATCCGGCTGAAACGCCGATCCAGGAATCGAAAAAGGATGCGTCTGCATCAATCCCACCCCGTTTAGGAATCACGCCGGACAGATGAGGTTCGAACTCCGATTTAAAATCATCAGAGGAACGAACCAAAGCGTAATCATCCGGCACCCAGATCACAGTTTTCAACTGTTGTACTACTACATTCGCAGCCTGCACACCTCCCAGTCGAGGTAACGGCAATCCCAGCTTACCGCCGGGCGAATCAGTAATACGTGGCACAGACTTGGTAAACATCAGGCTGACGAGGAACGACTCGTCCGATGCCTGATCGCGAGAGACATTTACGAAGTAGCTGGTCCAGCCTTCTTCGCTCTCGCTGTCATCTGCTTTCTCCAGCGGAACCGGCTGACCGGCAACGGTGATACTTAAAGGCTCAATGCCCTCAGGCAAGGCAACTTTCAACTGTTGTCGTTCGCTGGACTTCATCAGATAGCGACAACGATACGTAGAACGTCCCTCTTTACTGACCACAATTTCCACCAGCGACTTCAGTACGATTGTCTCTACGACTTCCTGGATCTTATGACGCGTGGAAGCGAGGTCGAGCATGACTGGCTGGCTGAAATAACGATAAGCGAGAAAACCATCCCGCGGCAGTAAAGTCAGCTCTCTCAGGTCGATCGGCTCCAGTTGATCTGACAACTCAGCGGTAGTTACCGAAAGGGTCTTGGACTTGCTGACAGCGATTTCACCATACACGCGTGCGAGTGGCACGTTTCGCGAGCGTGGCTGGTCATCAGTTTTCTCCAGCCCCAACACTTTTAACGGCTGTAAGGCAATCTGCTTCAGGGCGATATCGCCAGAGGGATCCTCGGCCGCTTTCTCTGATTCTTTAGTTTTCTCCTGCTCAGCGTCTTCGTTTTCTTTCGCTTCTTTTTCCCCTGCAGCCGCCGGTTTCTTTACTTCAGGAGCTTTTGCGACTGCCTGCAGGCCAGGTGTGATATCATAACGGACTTCCAGAGTGTAGGGGCCCTGCACATTCCGCTGTGTGATAATCGTCCAGGTCACCCAGCCATCAACGGCTTGCTCGGCCCGACTTTTCTGTTTGATAGAAGGGGCTGGTGCGGGCGAAAGCGATCTGATTTGAACCAGGTCCGCGATCGCCTCCGGAACTGCGAACCGAAACGTATCGACGCCAGCAAACTGCACCTGGTAATTGATGCGGCTGGTTACCTCTGCAATCTGTTCTTTGACACTGATGGAGGTGGCGACATCAGCGACCAGTCGCGTCGGTTTGATCTGAATCTCAACCGGAATCACCACAGGACGCCGGTTGTATTCCCATACCGACGCCAGTGCCAGCCGGGCTGACTGTCGCTGCTGGGGACTATTGGCCGGCTGGGCACCAACCACATCCGGATTACTGATAATCAGCTCCATCGATTCCGGTGCGTACAGGGCAATCTGGCCTGTCTCACGTTCAACTTCAGTCGCTTCCAGAATCGGAATATTGACCGTTTCGGAGAGGTCGTCCTGAGCCAGATCCCGATGAGCACGAACCTGCAGTTTCAGTTTTCCCTGAAATTTCTGTTGCAGGGACACCGTCAGCAGACGGGACTCTTTGTCGAAGATATATTCTTTGAGCCCGGAAACATTCACGGAATCGATCTCCAGATCTTCGGGCACTTTCAACTGGAAGGAAAAGATTCCAGCCCGCTGGATATCGTAATTGAGCTGCGCTGTGACTTTGATTTCGTCTTCACCGAAATAGCAGTCCGTCTGTTGCGCAACGAAGATTCGAGGTTCCAGGGGCTGCACACGGATCTGCAACGTTGCCGAGGGATTGAAAAAGCGATAGTAGACAGCTCCGGGCCGGCGGATGTTTTCTGGGATACCGTTGGCTTCGCTGCGGGTCACTCCCTCAAACTTCGTGACGGTGAAGGTCATGGTCTCACCCGCATCGATGGCGATCTGGCCGCTTTCCCGGATGACGTCCAAGGCATGAATTCCGTGCGTCGCGGAATCGGAAAGTCCCAGGATCTCAAACGGCTCTTCGGGAATTTCTTTTTCAGTATGCACTTCGATCTGCGCGTCGTCCTGTAACTGATTCAGAAATTCGACCTGAATCACCTGACGCCCATCGCCCTTTTCAACTTTCCAGCTCTTGATTTTTGTATTGGCTGATGACAGATCCAGAATTCGGTCGTTGAGGGGCACCGCGATGCGGGCCGATTTCATGTCTCCCCGCAGGACATCGTATTTTAAAGTGGCCTGAGTATGTACCAGTCCATCACGAATAAAAACCAGGGTAGAGTTCTCGACGCTGGCCAGCAGGTCCATTTCCGGCTTGCTGCTTTCCCGGGGATACCAGAGCACACTGATCTGATTGGTGGCTCCGACAGTCGATTTCACAACGGTCGATTTCTCAGCTGACTTCGCGGGCAGGCGGACCAGTTGCGGATTGATTTTGACGGTCTGATCCGGTTCGGGAATCGTGAGATCCAGGGTGGTGATGCCTACTGTCGGACAGGCAAACTGAAACTGATGTCCTTCCGGCGAATTTTTCACCCGCGTTAAGAGTTCAATCTGAACCTGGTGTTCGCCTTTTTCGGACAGGAGCAGCGCGTACTGCCCCGGCCCGGTGCCGCGCAGAAAGACCTTTGATTTTTCCGAAGTGACTTTACCAATGGCGGCATCACCAAACTGCAGGGGCAGCTCGACCCAGGGATCGACCATCACCTGAACGGTCAGATTACATTGGATCCGGGCGACATTCTCTTCGATCGTGGCCGTGTAAGACGAACTCGTCACCACGGCTTTGACAGGAAACTGAATCTTCCCGTCCGTCCCCAGTCCCGCTGACTGCGACCAGAGTTTCAGATACTCGACATACGGCATGAAAACCGTCGCATCCGATTTCTGGAATACGTCCTTGATATTCTTAAAAGGGATATAGATCAGGCGATCCCAGTCATCCTGTTCTTTCCCTGATGAATCAGCCTCGCCAGCGGCAGGTTTTTCTGCTTCGACTTTGGCTTGAGCGAGTGCCGAGCGGGACACTCCTCCCAGTAATGTGCATGCCAGACAGATCAGAAGAACGAAACGAAGAGTGCATCTCAGACAGCGCATGTAACCCACCTTTTGTACATTACTCAGTACCCTGGCATCTGTAGAGAATGGACAGTAAACAGGGTAATCGCGTAAAAAGCGTCAAATTCAGAGTTTATAGAATTAAGTATAGTTTTTTTGGCTCATTCACTGGAAGATTGGACGTCTGTGAGAGATGCGAAATTGCGAAAAAATTAAAAAATTTCACAAAATGCTCGATTAAGGGAAGAGAGCCTGCTTTCAACTTTTTCCTGTCTGTTATCAGGACGTATAGATTCGGGAGTCCCAACCAGCTTCCCCACCTGCTTGCTTCCACTGAGAGTACTGTATAAGTTCAATAGCTGCTTTCATCGAAACGTCTGAACCAACGCGTTCTGAATAACTCGCTTCAGGAAACAGCCACATGCAGTGTCGGCACCGAATCTCCTCGACCTCTTTACTCATCCTGATCGTTTCTCTTAGCGTGCGGTCTCTGATCGCCGGCGATCTGCAAATCGTTCCTTTCAATCAGGATGTCACTCCAGAGTTGGGACAGCCCGTGGCATATGCTCCCGCGCGGAAAATCGTGACGCCCCTTTATGCACGCGGAGTGGTCCTGCTCTCTGATGAAGCGCCGGTCATCCTGTGTGCCGTGGATGCGATTGGCATTGGAAACGAAGGCTACGATACCTGGCGGAAAAAGCTGGCTGAGGCTGCCGGAACCACACCGGAGCGTGTCGCCGTTCATTCCCTGCATCAACATGACGCCCCCCGTATCGATTTTGCCACTGGGCGCATTCTGGAGAACGAGGGACTGGGAGGCTTGAAATACGATAATGCCTACGGCCTGCAGTGCATCCAGAAAGTGGCGAGTGCCATCCGTAAGGGATTGAAACAACCTCAAAGAGTAACACATCTGGGTATTGGCAAAGCAAAAGTCAACAAGGTGGCATCGAATCGCAGACTGCTGGGCGATGATGGCAAAGTGCGACTGATGCGCTGGAGTAAGTCAAAAGCCTCTGAAGCGATAAATGCACCTGAAGGAGTGATCGATCCTTACCTGCGTTCAATCTGTTTCTGGAACGGTGAGAAACCCATCGCTGTTCTGAACTACTATGCGACGCATCCCCAAAGCTATTACGGTCAGGGAGATGTCAATTATGAATTTGTCGGCATGGCCCGGGAGTCCCGCAACCAAGCACTGCCGGGAACGCTCAACGTTTACTTCAACGGCGCTGCAGGCAATATTGCCGCCGGCAAGTACAATAATGGCGAGCCTGAAATGCGTCCGGTTCTCGCACAGCGAATTGAGAAAGCCATGCAGCAGGCATTTGAGAGTCAACAGAAAGTGGCTGTGAATTCCGAGGACCTGCACTGGAAAACCGAAATGACAGCGCTACCCGTCGCGGCACACCTGGATCCTGAACAGCTCAAGTCCATCGTCGAGGACACTAGTAAAACTCCGCGCGAACGAGCTTCGGCTGCATTCAACCTGGTCTGGTACCAGCGGGCCAGCCAGGGACATCAGATTCCCATCACCTGCCTGCACCTCAAATCAGCTTCGATCCTGCATCTGCCGGGAGAACTGTTCATCGAATATCAGCTGAAAGCACAGGAACTGGCTCCCGGCCGGACGGTCTGCCTGGCAGCCTATGGTGACTATGGTCCGGGCTACATCTGCACCGAAATCGCATACAGCCAGGGAGGCTATGAATCAAGTCCCCGCGCCAGCCAGGTCGCGCCACATGTCGAAGCGGTATTAAATACCGTCATCGAAAAACTGCTCAAGTCGACACCGGAGCAGTAAGCTCACGACTCCGGTAGCCGGCTCCCTCTTCAGTTCGCCATGGCCGAGAGTTTGGGAAGCAGAGTCACTGATCGTCGCATCACTTCCACACCCTTCGATTTGACGGAAATATAGTATTTCCCGGGTGCCAGGATCTCTTCGGGATAGAACTGGAAGATGGCCCGCAGATTTTCCCGGGTCGCAATCTGACCGGTGCGATACACGATGCGGCCACTCTCTTCACAGAGATGACAATCCACCCAGAGATCTTCGTGAGGCGGGTTCAGACTGCATTGAACGAGAATTGATTCTCCCAGTTCAAATTCAGATTTGCGGTTGATCAACCAGCCACCCACCATCTGCGTTCCGACATCGACAGACAGAAACTTGTCTTTTTCGCGCATCGTCTGCTCGGGTCTGAGCATCTCCGCTACAAGTTCCGGCTCGACTTCGTGCAGCGTCATCCGGCCTTCGGGGCGACGGATTCCATACAGATCCTGCTCGTATTCAGCATAAACTCCCAGAGCCAGTACTGCCGCGATTCCGGTGACCCAGGCAGTGGGTGATTTCCAGCTGGCAACCGGCTGGGGGCGGAACTGTTCAATCAGTGCTCTGCAACGGTCCACGTTACGCTGAAACCAACCTCCCCGGCGATAGAGTCGCCGCAGGCGGGCGGACACCCATTGCACATCCGATTCTTTCAGGAAACAGAAATAGATCGCGATGGAAATCATCGGGAAGATGTAAAGTCCCAGTGAGAAAAGAGTCCCGATATGGAACGACGCTCCCAGAGCCAGTGCGATGGGACGTCCCCATTTGCGCCAGACCACAAAGATGAAGACCATTTCCCAGACAATCGCCACGTAGGACATGACCGACACAATAATCGGGTACAGCGTGAGATATTCTCCCAGTGGATGTGGGTTATTATAGCGGGACATGGCCCAGTAGATGATCTGATCCCCTTCCAGGTAACCAGGCGTATGCAGTTTTGTAATCGCAGCACCGAAGTAAACCAGAGCGATCAGAATCTGCATCAATCGCTGCGGCCAGACTTCAAAGCGGGGGGGATCCAGTTTCGCATACTGGGGCCAGTTGCGTGCTGCTCTCTTCCCCTTCAGCCAGCTATCAACCGACCAGACGGAACCACAGTGAGACAGGGAGAGAATAAACAGGACGTGGGTAGAGATGGCCGAATATTTGGTCGCCATACTAATGCAGTCCATACAGCAGAAGTAGGTATAGAGGATCAGAGACGCAACCAGTGAGAAGCGCGTCATCCAGCCAATACAGCTGCAAAACAGGAAGAATGCCAGGGCGGTAAACAGTCCAACGGCTACCGTGCCGGGCAGCACGGGAAGGTAATCATAATAACGAAACAGGTCTGCCAGTGGTGCAGGAGCGCCATCTGCAGAAAACAGTTCCCGGGCAAAAGGCCAGCGGGTGCAGACGGTTCCCAGTAGAACCAGGGGAATCAGCATTCGCACAATTGCCAGTCCATAGGGGACTTCCTGTGCGAAAAAGAACTGACGGAAGCGATCACGAAGTTTTCCGGTTTGCGTTGAAATCACTTCTGGAGCATCCATGCTTGCAATCCTGTTTATTGTAGCGAATCGAAATCAAATGTATGGGAAATGGTGGGAACCGCTGAAATCAGGCTTCTCAGTTACCGACGGGCGAAGAGAGATGCACGGGAACATCCGGATCATGCTGGAAGCCGGCATCCATAACCTGCTGACCAACGGTCGTCGCGAAGAACGAACGCCCACGATTCATATCTGATAAGAGACGTGGATTATCACTGACCTGCAGCGTGCGCTGACGTGTCAGCCAGGGCACATAGGTTTGTGCGACCATCCCATCCGGAGTGATGACTTTTCTCAGACGATAGTAATTCTGAAAGTCCTTCTGCTCCTCATAGCGTTGATCCCAGACGGCATCGGGCAGATTATATTTCTTGCACCAGGCTTCCTCGATGCACATGATCCGCAGCATCGGCTCGTGATCCGTTTTATCGAGTGTATTCATCGCCATGCGGACCCAGGCATCACCTGTCGTATCGTAGTGTCGACGTCCCAGGCCTCCATAGGGGTAGTAATCGCCCCAAGGCCCCGGAGACAATTCGTAATATTTACCGCTGATCCCTTCCCCGATGATGTGTGTTCGGATGGAATAAGCGGACCAGCCACAGAACATATCCCAGACGATGTAATACATTCCGGGATGACTGCCGGTACGAAATGTGAATGTGTGACAGAAAATGCCAAACAGCAAAATTCCGATATATCCGGTGATTGTCAGACAGCTTATGCCGCGTTTTAATAATCGCATCAGCGTCGCCTTCCCTGGCTCAACAGTGAGATCAATTTTTGTAAGTCTTAGTCAAATCGAAGGTTTCAAGCACGTGAATTTGGCAGTAATTACCGGAAATCGCCTGGAATCTTCGTTCTCAGAGGCGGCAATATCGCTGATCTTGGATTTCAGGTCAATAGCAACCTTTTTGTCCGATTTAAGTCTCTTATGAGTCAGCCATTGAGAAAATCAAAAGGGCTGTTTCAACAGGAAACGTGCTTTTGAATTGCTGCGAAGATCCCGTCCCAGAGATACTCTTCCGCTTCCGCATCGATCTGCAAACCGGCGTCTGTCGCAGCCTGAGTTGTCACGGGACTGATACTGACCAGACGGGTTCTGCTCCCCAAGTGCTGACGAACATCTTCGGTCAATAGCCGACTGAAATTGCGGGCTATTGAGGGGCTGCTGAGTCCAATCCAGTCAATCTCTCCCGATTCCAGCAGTTCCAGGCTCTCGCTTCCCCAACTGGCGACATCGTGATTTTCGTAAACCACAATCTTATCGACCGTCGCGGAAACTTCTGCTAATTCCGTCTGTAAGACTTCACGGCCCCGGTTAGCTCCCGCCCAAAGAATCTTTTTACCTTGGACCAGTGGTTTCAGGGCGGCGGCCAAAGCTTCGGCCCGGTACTGATCGGGAATCAGATCCGCCCGCAAGTGAAACTGCTGCAACGCTTCTGCAGTCGAGGGACCAATAGTCGCGATCTTGAGCCGGGCCAGTTTCCGCGCATCATAGCCTGTTTCCCACAAGCGGTTCAGAAAATAGTTCACTCCGTTCGCGCTGGTAAAAACCAGCCATTGATATTCATCCAGTCTCGCAATGGCGGCGTCCACAGGTTCCCAGTCCGCGGGAGGACCAATTTCGATAGTCGGTAACAGCACTGGTTGCGCCCCCAGTTCCAGAGCCCGCTTGATTTCAGGCTCT
Source organism: Gimesia benthica (assembly GCF_009720525.1). Classification (NCBI taxonomy): domain Bacteria; kingdom Pseudomonadati; phylum Planctomycetota; class Planctomycetia; order Planctomycetales; family Planctomycetaceae; genus Gimesia; species Gimesia benthica. The sequence continues at coordinate 4,431,099 of NZ_CP043930.1, read as the reverse complement.
GACTGTTCCTCGGCGCGGGTGATTCCAATCCGCAGACCGAATAAGGGTTTTTCTTCGAACCAGGCAATCTGATCGCGCAGGGAAACACAATCGCCGATGACGATCAGTGAGGGAGCCACCAGGCCTGCCTGTCTGACCTGTTCGGGTAGTTGAGAGAGTGTACTCTGAACGGTTTTCTGAAAGGGTGTTGTCCCACGACTGATGACCGCAGCAGGCGTCTCTGCTGCTTTTCCAGCCTGCATCAGCGATTCGACAATCCGCTCCAGCTTATGCAGCCCCATGTAGAACACCAGAGTTCCCGGGAATTTTGCCAGGACGTCATAGTCCAGTGAAGAATCTGGCTTGGTAGGGTCTTCATGACCGGTGATCAGTGCAACTGCGGATGCATGCGCCCGATGGGTCACCGAGATTCCGGCGTAGCCCGCAGCAGCGGTTGCTGCGGTAATTCCGGGTACGACCTCAAACTCGATGCCTGCATTCCGCAAAGCGGCGGCTTCTTCACTGCCGCGTCCGAATATAAAAGGGTCTCCCCCTTTGAGGCGCACGACGGTCTTTCCTTCCAGGGCAGCGGAAATCAGGCGCTGGTTGATTTCGTCCTGCTGCAGCACACGGCGGTTTTTACAACCTTCCGAGACACGACAGGTTCTTTCCACTTCTGAGGAAACATGCTGCAGGATGAGGGGATTCACTAATCCGTCATACAGAATCAGGTCTGCCTTTTGCAGGCACTCTATCCCCTTGAGGGTAATCAACCCGGGGTCGCCCGGACCGGCACCCACTAAATAAACTTTACCCCCTGCCATCAGATCTGTTTCGCTCCCTGACTCTAAAAATACCTGGTTTAACGGTCAGCCGGGTATTATAGCAGAGAATCTGAGGATAGCGAGTTGCTTAGAAATCGTACCAGGTACCAAATCCAAAGAACTGTTCGGAGTTATTATAGAACTGATACTGGATGGTTTTTCCGTCGATATACTGCAAACCAACGCGGAACAGGTGATTGTTACGGTCGCCACGCCACTGCCAGCCGACCATCATACTGACGTTACCACCCCAGTTGACTTCCTCGCGCAGATATGCGTTCACAGCCCAGAAGGGGGCTCCCTGAAAGCCATTGTGCTCGACTGGACTGAACTCAGCACCAAACTGCAGTTCCCAGGGCTGTGCCCCACCATCGACGTTAAAGGCGTAACCAAGTTCGGCATACAGACGTAAATCGGGATCCGGGAAATAACCGCCCCCCAACACAAACGCGTCACGTACGTAATTGATTCGCTGAAAACTGGGGTTGCGCACCATATATTCATCGCCAGCATGCGAACTGGTATGATAATAGGCGAGCTTTGCCTGATAGGCACCACGTCTCCAGGTCAAAGGGACCCCTACGCGATAATCGGTTGCTTCAACATCAAATTCTTCTTCCAGATTCAGACGGGGAGGGCCTGCGCCTTCCACATCCAGCTGCCAGCCTTCCAACACATCATCGTTTAATGAACCATATCGCAGAATCCCGACGCGAGCCCCTGCTTCCAGTTCCAGCTGCCAGCCAATATCTTTTTCATGCAATACGGCCATGGCCATTCGAGGTTCTTTGGGGCCTGCGAGATACGAAGTATAAAGCAGATCCGTTGGCAGGACGGTCCAGCCCCAGCAATTTTCCTGACAGAGTTGTTCAATCGAGTCAGTATAAGTGCTCTGTGGCTCGCGAATGGTCTCCAGTGTGGAAAACTCTGGATCTTCCGCCAGCAGGTCGGGACCGTAAAGAGTATCCGTCGCCTGAACCTGTCGAATCTGGGTCACACTTCTCCCCGAACTGACAGTGTTCTGGGCATAAATTGGCGGTAAGCGATCTGCAATTCCCCGATTCCAGTCTGCGGACCGGACCGGTGCGGATTCATGTAACGGGACACCCAGCTGAACCGGGTTACCGGACGGGGCCGCATATTGATTTTCCAGAAAAGTCTGAGCCTGAGTGGGATGCGCAGGGGGCCGTCTCTGCTGAATGGCATGAGGCGAAGGAGCCAGAAAAGGCTTGGTGCTGTTTGGCTGCTGTGCCTGCAACTCAGCTTGAGCAGCGCAGAATGACAGCAGCACCAGCATCATAGTCTGTATGGATGATGAATAAAATAACCTCACCTGTGAGGCTCCTTAGGTGAACCTCAGCAGAAGATTGCTGAGACAGTATTTGTAATTATGAGTGAGAGAGGATCAGGAGATCTGAAAAGTGAGAGAGAGGTGGTTACAGATGAGATGATCCGTGGAAGTGGGGCGGAGTATAGCGAGATGTGCAAGGTCAGAAAAGACGAATTCGGCCCGGATCCGGAATCAGACAGTTCCCTGTCTGATTCCGATATATATCTGATAAGTCACTACTGAGTAACAACTTGCATGCCGAACCAATGTATGCAATCCCCAGATCACAACCGGCATGACCGATAAGAATTTTCAGAAAAAAATGATTCCGATCATAAATTACTTGATATGTAGACTGTCTTTATCATTCATCTGCAGCACCTGACCATGGTGCAGTGTCTTGACGACTAATCCCGCATCAGTAAAGAACCGAATCTGTGCAGTATAGTGAAATTCATGCGATTCACCCGCTCGCAGACGATAAGGGCCTGTCCAGGGCATGGAAGGTCCCTTCAGTTCGTACAACAGCGGTGTTTTGGTCGTATTGACAATTTTGGTGGCTGGAACCTGAGTTCCTTCCAGAATCATGAAGAAGCAGGAATTATGAACAGGGTCTCTCTCAACAAACCAGTGATCCCGTACCTGATTCAGCCATTCGGCTTGAGCCCGTTCCTGATCTTCTGTCAGCACAGCAAAGCGAGCGTATTCTTCCAATAGTAGCCTGGCGATTTTGGCCGATTCCGATTTCGGATACAGGCGAATCACCTTGGCAGCAATCCGTTTCTGTTGTGAGAGCACCAGCTTCTCCACACCTTTCAGAAGTTCCTGAGCAGCCTGCTCCTGCTCCTCGGGAGTCAGTTCAGCCGGCTTGGAATCTGTGGCAAACGGATCTTTTTGGGCATAGACGGATGGTGAAACGAGTGTCGCCCCCACCAGCAGCATCAATACAGAAAGTACAGAATGTTTGAAAGATAGTTTATTCGAGTAGATGACCTGGGTCATAGATCTCACCTCAGCAATAGCAACACGGATATCAGAGCACGTCCCTTAAATGTACACGGTAAACCGGAGGCGCGCCGTTTTCGCCTGGAGAAACCAGTCGATTTTTTATACAGAATCGAGCTGTCGACGATTTCTTTTCTGTCAGATGTGTCTTCCGTACATTCTTCACAAGCACATTATCCCCAATAAGTTAACAAACGAATGGAAATTCATGTTTCTGATCAGGTGGCCAGAGCAGACATCTCCGATCAAATCGCATAAAATAGTCATAACGACTGGGAAGAAAAATTGTCCTCCGGGCAGTTCAGATTTCATAGAAAGATTATCTACCAATGGCCAGCAACTCCCGCCCGCAATATGGGCGTGTCTGGATTACTTTTCTGCGTAACTCACTGATTCGTGAAATGACCTTTCGTGGTAACCTGATAATCACGATTGTCACCCGTGGATTCTGGTTCGCAGCGCAGTTGATTCTGTTCGATATCATTTACCGCAACGTCAATTCCATTAATGACTGGACACGCGAGGAGTATTTCGCGTTTATGGCGACCGGGATGTTGATCAATGCGATCGTGGAAACATTTTTCATGCCCAACTGCGCCAACTTCAGCGAATTGATCAGGAATGGAAATCTGGACTTCGTCCTGCTTAAGCCCATCGATACACAATTCCTGGTTTCATTTGAAAAAGTCAATCTGGCGATGTTGAATCAGATTGTGCTCGCGGGAGCCCTCTTGCTCTACGCGCTGGCGCATACGACGCAACTCGAACCGGCGCTGTCCGTGCTGCAGTATCAGATTCAGGCCGGGCAATGGGGCTGGCTGCTTCATCTCTGCCTGCTGGGCACGGGACAGATCCTGATGTACTGCCTGCTGCTGATGATTGGTGTGGCCTTTTTCTACAGCCTGATGATTGCGCTGGCCAGCAGCAGTATCTGGTTCGGGCGGAACCAGGGCCTGTATGACTTCTGGTTTTACATTACCGTGTTTGCCCGTTATCCACGCAGTATTTACAGTGGCTCTCCCACTGGCGAGATCCTGCAGTTCGCCTTTTCGTATGTAATCCCGATCCTGCTGGTCGTTACAATCCCTGCGCGTCAATTACTTTCTAAAGCGCTAGAGCCATCTTGGATTACACTGGTCTCTATTTCAATTACCCTGGTGCTGCTGTTTGTTTCGCGTTGGATTTTCAAATGGTCTTTGAACAGTTATCGCAGTGCCAGCAGTTGATACAGCGAGCCTGACTACCAGACTGAAACAGTTTACTGTTGAGTAGAATATGAATATTGTCATCATGGGTGCGGGAACTGTGGGCACATTTGTCGCTGACACGCTCTGCGCCGAACAACATAACGTCACCATCATTGACCAGTCGCGGCGTGCTCTGGAACAAATTGAAGAACGGGTCGACGTGCAGACCATCTGTGGCTCTGCCTGTGACTCCGCCATCCTCTTTCAGGCAGGTGTCCTGGGAGCAGACCTGTGTCTGGCGGTAACCAGCCAGGACGAAGTCAACATGGTTGGCGCCAGCCTTGCCAAAGCCATGGGTTCCCGGCGTTGTGTCGCCCGGGTATTCAATCACGCCTATCTGAATCTGAGTACCTTCGACTATCAGCGTCATTTCAACATCGACCGCCTGCTCAGTCTGGAACATCTGACCGCCCTCGAACTCGCAAAGCAGATCGGAGAGCCAGGCCTGTTTGCGGTGGAGAACTTTGCCCGTGGCGAAGTTGTGATTCAGGTGCTCGACGTACAGCCCGGCGTCAAAGCGGACGGGGTGTTGCTCCGGAATCTCAAACTGCCCAGCGGTGTGCGCGTAGGCCTGATTTCGGATGGCAACAGTACGTCTATTGCGGGTGCAGATAATGTAATTGAAGCCGGGCAGATCGTGACTCTGATTGGTACCCAGGAGAACATCGATAAAGTTCATCGCATGTTCCAGCATAAGCGGGCACTGAAGTTCCGCGTCATTATCGCCGGCGGTGGAAATATCGGTTTCAACCTGGCGCGTATTCTGCAGAAGAAAGAATACTCGGTAACAATTCTCGAAACCGACCCGCAACGTTGTGAATTTCTCTCCCGACATCTGAGTTCCACAACCGTTCTGCACGCGGACGCAACCCGCCGCACGGAAATGGAAGAGGCTCGAGTCGGAAAGGCTGACGTTTTCGTCGCCGCGACCGGACGGGATGAGGATAACATCGTGTGTGGCGTGGAGGCCAAAGAGCTGGGAGCTGACCGCATCATGAGTATTGTGCGTCGGCCCGATTATGCCAACGTGCTGGAAAAACTCGGGATCGATGTCGCCGTCAGTCCCCGGGAAGTCATTACCCGTCAGATCATGGGAATGGTTCATTCAGGACCTGTGATCAGCCACTCTGAAATTGGTGGGGGCAACTCGCTGATCCTGGAAGTAGAGGTTCGAAAGAACTCTCCCATTACCCAGGCTAAACTGAAAGATATCAAATTGAAGCAGGCACTGATTGCTGCGGTCGTAAAAGAGGACTGTGTCCGTGTACCCGGTGCCGATGATCAGATTCAGTCAGGCGATACTGTAATTCTGCTGTGTGAGAAAGATAATCTGAACGAAATCCTGCCGCTGTTTAAAACGGTCAAACAGTAGAATCGGCACAGACTGCCCGGTTGTGATCTCCAGCAGAGATTCTCAAACTCTCTCCCCTCCCGCTGCCGAATCTATTCTATACTTCATTTGCAGTGTTCTTAAACTTGGTCCCGAAATCTCTCTGCATAGACTGATTCTGATTTTCGAATACAGACAGCGGGTTGCGTTCATGATCGATCGTAGAAGTTCTAATAACCGACGTTCCGGAGATGAACGCCGGAATTATGAGAGACTGGAAGCAGGCATCGAAGTCCGCCTGCTGAGATCCGGCAGTGGTTCGGGTCATGAACCATTAGAGGGAACTGTGTGCGATGTTTCCGTTGACGGTCTGCGCATGCTGCTGGATGTGGCTTTGACCATCGAAGAGACACTGCTTGTGCAGGTTCATAGTGCAGGCGAGCATCTATTTAACTCGACCGCCCGAGTCGTCTGGCAGAACCAGGACGATTCCGGAAAATACGTCACAGGCTGTGAGCTGTGTGTCTTTCTGACCAACAAACAGTTTAAAACACTCAAAGAGTTCATCGGCAATCAAATCACGCCCGTCTCACTGGCGCATGATCGACGTGGCTGAAACCTGCTCTGACCGATTTCAACCAATCGTATAGCCACCATCGACTACGATTTCCTGCCCGACAATAAAATGCGCTGCATCAGAAACCAGAAACACGGCGGTCTCTGCGATGTCTTCCGGCTTCCCGAAGCTTCCGGATATTAAGCGCTGACTAATCTGCGTCGCGACTCCCGCCAGTTGTTCCTCATTCAGACCGACCTGACTCCAGATGGGAGTATTGATCGGCCCCGGCGCGATTGAATTGACGCGAATGCCGCGCGGGCCCAGTTCCGCAGCCAGAGTCTGTGCCAGAGATTTTACCGCAGCCTTGGACGCCGAGTAGGCAGCCAGCCCTGGAAAGCCGACCTGTGTGAGAAAGGTGGAGATAAACAGAATCGATGCGCCCTCGCTCAGATCCGGCAGGAAAGTGCGCACGGTCTGCAGGGCACCATGAAAATTCACATTAAAGGTTTCGTCGATTGCTGAACGCGAAGAATCTTCAATCGGGATCACCCGTGCCAGCCCTGCGTTGGGCACCAGAATATCGACCCGCCCGAAGCGGCGTTTGGTCCCCTCGGAGAGTCGCAGCAAATCCTCTTCACTGGTTACATCCCCGTCGATGACCAGTGTTCGTGCTGGATAGCGGGCTTCCAGTTCCTCCAGCAGTTCACTCCGGCGGGCGAACAGAACGACCTTGGCCCCTTCATTCAGAAAATGCTCTGCAATGGAGCGTCCAATGCCACTGCTCGCGCCTGTGATAACAGCGACCTTATTAAACAGACGATCGGTCATGAGCTCCCTCCGTGAGTCAAATCGCAGTCCATGCTGCAGAAACCCTCTCCTGCAGGGCGCAAACGATTCACGCCGGAGAGAGTAGAAAACCTGCGATCAGCTATACCAGTTCATTCTTGCAATCGCAAGCTTCGGATCGCCGCTTAGTGGATGAGAATGAACTCATTGGAGTTGAGGTAGGCCCAGTAGACATCCTGGTAGCTTTGCTGAACTGCGATCTGGGGAGGTACATTGCGGGAAGTCAGATATCGAGTCCGTTCTTTGACCAGCCGTTTGAGTTCGGTCAGCTCCCTGGATGTGGGATAACGCGTCAGGGCGGCCAGACTCAGTTTCTTGATGCGGGCATCGGGCGAGCGTTCTTTGATCGCCGAGGCCAGTATGGTATCTTTCCGATTATAATCCAGGCTGTTCTGTACCAGGGGACCATTCATCATCAGCAGAGCCTGGGTGATGGTACCGTCAAAGGTGGTCGTTTCGTCATTCTCTTCATTCTGATGAGTGTAGACAAACTGCTGCAGCCATTGATCACGTTTCTGCATCTTCTTCCAGGCCGACTGATAATCGGTAACGATCTCTGCCGGATTGGTTGTTACCAGCAGTGAATCATAAAGCTGCTCTACCGTCATCTGTTTCACGTACATCCGGCTGAAATTGGGAGTACTGCCGTCATCCGGATCATCGGATGCATTATCGGCAGTAAACTGACTGCTGAGTCGATAGGCGTCTGAAAGGCAGATCCACTGAATCAGCTGTTTGATGTTGTAGTTACTATCAGCGAACTGCCGCGCCAGTTCGTCCAGCAGCTCAGGATGTGTGGGTGAATTGTGGTAGCCCATATCGTCGATCGGTCGAGTGAAACCGTATGCGAAAAAGTGAGCCCACATGCGGTTGACCATCGCCCGCGCCAGTTGATCGGTTTTGCCGGAGGTCATCAGTTTCGCCAGTTCCTGACGACGATTCACATTCGGACCTTCGGGAATTTTCACACCGGCAAATTTAGGATAGGCGGGCTGCATCAATCCCTGTCGGGTTTCGTAAAACGTCGTACCGCCATCACGCAGGGAGACCAAAGCCAGTTGAGTCTGATCCTTTTCCCCTTTCTTGTCAGTCCGTTTTTTGCGAACGATCTTCGTCTGCTTGAAAAAGCTGTTGATTTCCCAGAACTGACTCTGGGTGGCATCATTGAAGGGATGATTATGGCACTGCGTGCATTGAATCTGCGTTCCCAGGAACAGACGGGTTGTGATTGCGGTCGCTGGGACTGCCTGGTTATTCAGATGGGCCAGCAGAAAGTTTGTGGCGCCGTTGGTATCGGCGTCTCCTTCAGCAGCCACCAGATCGAATACGATATCATTCCAGGGACGGTTATCATCAAAGCTCTGTACCAGGAAATCCTGTAATGCGCGACGGTTGATTCCGCGTGAAGTGGACCGACCAATTAACAGACGGGTCCAGATCGTCGACCAGTTCGTTACGTAAGATGGATTTTCCAGCAGCTTCTGAACCAGCTGCTGGTGTTTGTCAGGCTGTTTGGACTTCAGGAAGTTTTCGGCCTCTTCGGGTGTTGGAATGCGACCAATCACATCGAGGTAGACCCGACGGACCCACTCCGCGTCAGTGGCAGCAGGAGAAGGTGTAATATTCGCGGCCTGCCAGCCATCCTGAATCCGATGGTTGATAAAAGTAACGATCGCTTCATCAGACGCATCCGCGGGGAGCTTCTCTACCGGTGGTAATGCTTTCGGTTTGGCAGCCACCAGAGGCTGGTCTGTAAGCTGAGTTACGGTTCCATCCTGACGCAGTCGCAGCATGGGATGCTGTGAAGAATCGAACTGGGGAGACCGCCGAATACCATCTTCAGTGACCAGTGTTTTCGCTGGCCCTGGTGTCAATTCAGACGGGGCTTGCTGGTTGTCAGCCAGTTGAGGTTCGGTGGAGGGTCCTCGAAATACATACCAGACCACAACCACCAGCCCCAGAACTGCAGTCGCTGCCAGCCCGGCCCGGGACAGCGATCTACGACGAACCTGATCATGAGGCTGCTTCAGCACCGGCAGCTCTGCGTCAGTAACAGGGGATGCAACGGCCATCTCAGCGTCAGAGCCTAATGCCTGATCCCAGTAAAGTGTTCCATGCAGGTGCGCATAATTCAGGTAGTACTGCATCGCGTCCGGATTGGAGAGAACGATCTCTTCCAGCCTCCGCTGCTCTTCAGCAGTCAGACGCTCCTCGCACAATGCTTCCATAAGCAAAGAAAGCTCAGCTAATTGTACTTCCTGCTTACTCATGACTATACGACTCAGCTGCAATGTAACGGTTAATGCATTCAAATAAAGTTCGACGAACCCGGCCCAGAGACTGATAAACCGAATTCACAGGACGTCCCAGATCGTCTGCCAGCTCTTTTCCCTGATTACTTCCCTGATAACGTCGTTGAATCAGTTCACGATCTTTCTTACGTAATTTCGCGAGGCAGAACGTCAGGGCATTCCGCCGCAGTTCAAACAGGTCCTGGTTCTCTTTGACGGCTTCTGCCACCTGTGAGACAAACTCATCACTGAACTGGTGCTTGTCTCGACCACGCTTTTTCCGATATTTCAGAATTTCATAATGTGCGATCTGGCAGGCCCAGGCAAAAAAATTAGTTCCCACTTCAAACTGAGCTGCCTTCTTCCAGATAACCAGATTCGTATTCTGCAGAATCTCTTCCGCTTCCAGTGGATGTGGAATCATCGAGAGAATGTAGAGGTAGATCCGCCGCTGATGCCTGGTAAACAGCGAAATGAATTCCCGACTCTCTTCCGATGACGTATCTGGAAAAGCAGGTAGATCGGTCGAACTGGTCAATGGACTGCCCAATCTTTTACATCAATTTCAAATATCACTTTCCAGCAGAAACGAGACTAAAACAGCGGAAGCCCCTGCGAGCATCCGCTGTTTTATGGCTTCATTCAGCTGATCATCAGACTGAGACTAACCGATCAGTTCTTTAATCGGAGTTCCACCATTGGCCAGCTTCATCGGACGACCGCGTTTTGAGGTATGTACGATATCCAGCGGAATACCCAGAGAGTGAGCAACAGTTGCCCACAGGTCGCCAGGCAGATAGCTCTTGCCTTCGATGCCGATACCATCGCTGTCGGTCTTACCGATAGCCTGACCGTTCTTCAGTCCGCCACCACCAACCATGGCGGTCCAACTGGCGGCCCAGTGGTCACGACCGACGTTCTGGTTAATCCGCGGGGTACGACCAAACTCACCCATACAGACGATGGTCACATCATCCAGCATGCCGCGTTGTTTCAGGTCGGTTACCAGAGCTGAGATCCCTTTATCCAGCTGAGGCAGGTTCTGATTCTTGAGTGAATCGAACACACCCTGGTGCAGGTCCCAGCTGCCAACCGAAGCGGAGACTTCGACGAAAGGCACACCGACCTGGACCAGACGACGGGCCAGCAGCAGTCCCTGTCCGAAGTTGCCGGTACCGTAGGCGTCTTTGACAGCCGCTGGTTCCTGATCAACTTTGAAGGCTTCCATCTGGCTGGAAGTCATCAGGTTGACTGCTTTCTTGTAGATGTCCTTGTGAGAGTTGGCGGACTCACCACGCTTGGATTTAATGAATCCGGACTCCAGAACCTGGAGCATGTCCAGCCGCTGACCCAGACGCTGTTTTTCAGCCATGTTGATATCAGCGTTCTGAATAGTTCCATTGCTGGATACTACGAATGGCGAGTGAGCCATTCCCAGGAAGCCGGCACTACCCCGGCTGCCCCCGACGGAAATGAACGAGGGGATATCCAGTTCTTTACGACGTGAACCGAGTTCGTAGCTGACCACCGAACCGAAGGTCGGGTGTACCACGGTGGGGTTAGGTACGTATGCAGAGTGCATGTAGTAGGTACCACGGGCATGGTCAGCTTCACGAGTACTCATGGAGCGAATCAGCGAGAGGTTGTCCATGACCTGAGCGGTCTTGGGCATGTGCTCAGAAATCTGCATATCACCTTTGGTACTGATCGGCTTGAATTCGCCGCCGTTCTTGGAACCCGGTTTCAGATCCCAGATGTCGATGGTCGGTGGTCCACCCGGCATCCAGATCAGGATACAGGCTTTCTGCTGCTTCGTAACCTGAGCAGCATTCGCTTCCAGATGTGACAGGAAGTTCATGGTTGGAATCGCGGTCGCTGCACCTGCGACGTGCTTCATAAAGTGCCGACGCGTCATTCCGTAAGGATTCATAATAGTCATGATAGTGGCCTTTTGCGAAAAGGATGTTTGTTTATTGATTTGTCTTTAGCACGACGCTGTAGTTTAGTGATTGAAAATAAATTCGTTGGAGTTCAGCAGAGCCCAGTACAGGTCCTGGTAGGCGGCCAGTTTATCCGGAGACCGGGCGATCAGCCTCTGGGCACTGGTCACTTCCCGACGATCAGGATATCGGCTCAGAGTCGAGAGGAACATTTTACGGATCTTATCCTGATCGTTCCCCTTCGACAGCAGCATCTGATTCAGATAACTGCCGCTCTCGGCGCTGATTGCGTTCTTGGTTAATTCTCCGTTCATCATCATCAGAGCCTGAGGAATGGTGCCATTAAATGTGGTGGCGTCGTCCCCGGAATCTGTATCGAAGGCAACCATAAACTGATTCATCCACTGACGACGCTGCTGTTCGGCCCGTTCCCAGTTAGACTGTCCGGACTTGTGAGCACCCGTGGCGACAATGAGTGAATCGTACAACTGTTCGGCAGTCATGTTCTTAACGTACATATGAGAGAACAGAGGAGTCTCTCCACGTTCAGGACTGTCAATTTCATTCTTGCTGCCATACTGACTGGTCAGGTTGTAGGCTTCACTGTTACAGATCCAGCGGGCCAGCTGTTTGAGGTCGTAATCTTTTTTGACCAGTTCTTCGGCCATTTTATTTAACAGTTCAGGGTGTGAGGCAGGGTTATGAGGACCCATGTCATCCACGGGACGGGTGAAACCGTAGCCCATGAAGTAACCCCACATCCGGTTGACAATCGCAGTGGCGATCAGAGGACGATCTCCCTTTACGATCAGCTTGGAAAATTCCTTACGCCGTTCAACGCCTGAATCAGGGCTGACTTTAAATTCTTCAAAGATCGGATAAGCAACCTGCATCAGACCCGAACGTTTTTCGTAATAGACAGGACCGTCAAATCCGGTGGCTACGATTTCTGAATAATCGTCAACCTGACGACCGGTCTTTGGATCAGTCTTACGATGGTTCACCCGTCGCATCTGACGGAAGAAACTGTTGTATTCCCAGAACTGGTTCTGTTTCCAGTCGTTAAACGGATGGTTGTGACACTGGGTGCACTGCACCTGGATTCCCAGGAACAGTCGCGTCGTGGCGGCTGTAACCTGCACTGCTTCGTCATTGTTCTGCATCTGGGCCAGCAGGTAGTTGACTGCCCCGTTTTCTTCAAAATGCCCTTCCGCAGTCACGAGATCCTGAACGGTTTCATCCCAGGGGCGGTTTTTGGCAAACACCTCACGCAGGAACTTTTGCATCCCGTTGCGGCTCACCCGTCGTGGAGTACGACGACCGATGAGCAGGTTCGTCCAGACATTCGTAAAGTTCTGTACATAGCCGGGATCGTCCAGCAACTGATCAATCAATTTAGATCGCTTGGCAGAGTCACGATCTTTGACAAACTTCTCAACCGTTTCTGCGGAAGGGATTTGACCAATCAGATCCAAGTGAACTCGACGAATCCACTCCTCGTCGGAAGCGACGGGAGAAGGATCGACTTCGTTGTCTTCCCAACCCTGGCGCACCCGCTGGTTGATGAAGTCGATAAATGGATCAAAAGCCCCGGTGGAAAATGCCTTCGTTCTGCTCTCCGGACCTGCAGCCTTGACGGCAGGCGCCACAGCGCTGGCACAAAGTAATACTGTGAAAACAACACTGAGTTGTTTAGAAAAACGACGCATTTTCGAGTACTCCACTGTTGTAAAAAAATGAGAGACTGAAGACGCTACAGCAGTCGCACCGGTATTGCTGTGCTCCACCAAATTGCGAAAAGAAAGCTGTCTCGCTACTGTAATAACTAACTCAAAGCGCAAAACATTCGAGGCGACTCTCAATAATATCTGGAAATTATGCTAATTACCTTACTATAGAGTACACGATTTTCCACAATTTCCAATGCGAATATCAATCATTTTTGATGCTAACTCTGAATCCCCGAGACAGCTAATATCAACATAACACTCTGATATCATAGACCTTATAAACGATACTATCCTAACATTTACCCCTCTTCAGGGGAATCAGCCCTTCATCTGCCCGGGCTCAACGACACATACGTATACTTTATTCTAGATATATTGAGATCAATCCATGACAAACCAGTATCAGTTCCAGGGCCAGGTAGTCATTATTACAGGTGCAGGAAACGGAATTGGTCGCGCCACCGCAATCATGATGGCTGAAGCCGGCGCTCACGTGTTTGCAGGGGACGTCAAACATCTCGCAGAAAACCGGGACACGTTCGAGCAACTTGGAATTGTTGAAGTGAGCTGTGACGTGCGTCAGGAATCGGACGTACAGGCATTAATCGAACAGGCTGTCAACCAGTATGGTCGCATTGATGTGCTGGTAAACAATGCTGGCATCGGCATGGTGAAACAGATTCATCTCGTCTCTGAGGAAGAGTGGGACGCCTGTATCGACACCAACCTGAAAGGGACCTTCCTGGGTTGCAAACATGCGATTAAACACATGCTGACCACAGGTGGGGGAGCAATCGTCAACACCGCCAGCAACGCGGGTCTACTCCCACGGGCGCATGACCCGGTTTACTCAATCAGCAAACACGCGGTCGTAGCCCTGACGGAAAGCCTGGGACTCTGCCACGGAAAAGACAACATTCGTATCAACTGTGTCTGCCCGGGACCGGTCGGAGAGACCGGCATGATGAATGATGACATTGCCAGAGCCGTAGATCCGGACGGGCTGACCCAGTCTATGATCAACGCCAGCCCGATCGCTGCCGCCAACAAACGAATGATCAGCCCACAGGAAGTTGCATCTGCCATCTGCTACCTGGCCAGCCAAGACGCCCTGATGGTTTCCGGCACCGCTCTCCGCATTGATGGTGGCAAATCGCTGGGAGTACCACCACAGGCTAAATAGTTTCAGCCTGCAAAACAGGAGGGAACGTGCTCTTTGAGCAGTTGGATCTGCTGATCGGTTAACGGGGTCACCAGCTTGCAGTCGACGCGATGGAATTCGCTGTCCAACGATTCACACCGTAAGACCTCTGCAGAGACATTCAATGTAAAATTCAGTTGTGTTTCTTCGACGCGCAACTGGAGTTGTTCCCGCGGCTGAAATTCAGATCGGGCAGCAAAGGAAATCCCGTTGCGACTGACATTAATCGCATAGCCTTTTTTACCAGTTGCTTCCCCTGTAGCAGTCAGCCCTGCTTCATCCTGATTGAAGGCCAGAATGATGGCATCACTTGAATGCCGGGGAAAGGCACGACGTTCACCGGCGTGCCCCTGCGATTGTTCGAAACGCTCCGGCTTGGGAACGGCGGGAGATTGCTTCTGCTCCAGTTTCTGCAGCAGACTTCCCCAGGTTCGACCTGTCGAAGTGGTGGCCACCCGAGTCGTCAACCCAGCAGCGCTTCTGCAATTGCGAAAAGAAACAGGTTCACTTTTTCGAGAGATTCCCGGCGGTAAAATCTCCTCAATCGCCTGTTTTCTCAAATTAACGTCCGGCTGACTCTCTGTGACAATACCCATTAGTGTAAACCCGTTACAGGATGAAAGGTCTGTTCTTTTTAACAGGTCCGGATGTTCGCACACAGAACCTGACTCTCTCTAAACCTAGGTCACAAAATGGGTCACGTCAAAGTTCAATCGACAATCATTCACCTCCTATTGACTCCTGCCTGCCAGACAATATGCTCCCACACTACATCGAGATTCATTATAAATAGGTTGCTACCTGGCCAGATAAGACTCTCGAACCTGGATCATTCCACGTATCCTGTTACTTGCTTTACACTTACGGCCATATTTATCGAAACGTTGAATTTTCAGGGGATTTCGGGTTTGTCTGGTGAGCAACAAGCTTGAGAAACCAGTATCGGGCAATTATACTGCC
Source organism: Gimesia benthica (assembly GCF_009720525.1). Lineage (NCBI taxonomy): Bacteria > Pseudomonadati > Planctomycetota > Planctomycetia > Planctomycetales > Planctomycetaceae > Gimesia > Gimesia benthica. The sequence goes on along the minus strand of NZ_CP043930.1, from coordinate 4,415,857 downwards.
ACGTTTCCAATGACTCTGAAGAAACGAATGAAGTTTTTCGGACGGATCATCGATAGGGGATTCTATATTTCAATCCGATTGATCATGACCGCAGGATGAGTGCCCTGAAGATCTCAGTAACGCCTCTGCTCTCCGGTTACACCGAGAACACCTTTCCCTGACAGGTAGCGAGATAATACAGACATGCGATTTTCGCTCGTCGATCAAATTAAAGAACTCGAGAAAGGCAAGTCGATCACGGCTGTCAAAAACCTTTCTCTCGCCGAAGAGTATTTGCAGGACCACTTTCCCGGCTTCGCTGTCATGCCGGGCGTACTCATGGTCGAATCCATCGTGCAGGCGGGTGCCTGGCTGATGCGATATACCAATGACTTTCAATACAGCACTGTCCTGTTGAAACAGACCAAGGCCATTCGCTTCAACAGTTTCGTCACCCCCGGCAAACAGCTGCGGGTTTCGCTCAGCATTCAGAAGTGGGAGGACAACCTCTGCACACTGAAAGCTTCGAGCGAAGTCGAAGGGGAAGCGGCTGTCAGCGGACGAATCGTTCTGGAGCAGTTTAATCTGGCTGATAAGAACCCGTCGATGGCCGACAAGGATGCAGACCGGATCAAGGATCTGAAGACTCAATTTGCCCAGCTTTGGAATCCGGCTAAACAGGTTACCCCCTGAAATCAGAGCGATCCGGAATACGACTTCTGTCAAAGCACTAACAAATCTTGTTAACTATTTAGATTGGATTGAGGAATGAAACTGGAAGGAAGAGTAGCGTTGGTAACCGGCGGCAGCCGCGGTATTGGAAAAGCCGTCGTGCAGGCCCTGGCCCGGGAAGGGGCTAAAGTTGCCTTTGTGTACCGTTCCAGTGCAGAAGCTGCAGAGCAGATCGTCAAAGAACTGGCTGACGAAAACTGCGAAGCCTTCGCGATTCAGGCTGACGTCGCCAACAAAACCGAGACCGATGCCGTTGTGGAACAGGTCATCGAAAAATGGGAAAAGATTGACATCCTGGTCAACAACGCCGGTATTATCCGCGATGGTCTGCTGGCCACCATGTCTGCTGAAGACTGGCAGGCTGTCATCGACACCAACCTGACCAGTGTCTACAACTTCTCCCAGGCAGTGACACGACCGATGATGTCAAAACGTTATGGACGCATCATCAACATGTCCAGCGTCGCTGCTCACTTCGGTAACGCAGGACAGTCCAACTATGCTGCCAGTAAAGGGGGGATCATCGGATTCACCCGCTGCCTGGCCACCGAAGTTGCCAAGCGGGGTATCACCGTTAATGCGGTCGCTCCCGGTTTTATTGAAACAGACATGACCGTTGACGTGCGTAATGCCGCCGGCGATCAGATTAAGAAACACATTCCCGCCCGCCGTCTGGGTCTTCCCGAAGACATCGCCAATGCAGTGCTGTTCTTTGCCAGTGAAGACTCATCCTACGTCACCGGTCAGACTATGGCCGTAGACGGTGGTCTGACTCTGGGTGGAATTTAATAAGCGTAAAATTCGAAGCAGCTCGTGGCTGTGACGAATCGAGATATTTTGTTTTGTCGACCATTCTGGAATTGGGTCAATTCCGATCGTCGACACGGAAATTGTCAAAACTATTCCTCTCGCCGAATAGTTTTACACAGGCTGGGTCGGCGGGAATAATCGACCTGCGGGTCGAAATCAAGGAGTATTTAGATGCCAACTAGAGATGAAATCTTCGATTCCGTTCGTGAAACCCTCGTGGATGCCCTCGGACTGGATGACGACGAAGTAGTGCCCGAAGCGACCCTGATGGGAGACCTCGGTGCAGAATCAATTGACTTTCTGGACATCGCGTTCCGTCTGGAAAAAGCATTCGACATCAAGATTCCCCGTGGGGAACTCTTCCCGGAAAACATCGCTTCTTCCGATTCCGGTTTCGTGAAAGATGGCGAATTCACCGAAGCAGGGATTGCAGAACTGCGTGAAAAGATGCCACACGCAGACATCGATTCTTTTGCCGACGATCCCAAAGTCGAAAAGATGCAGGACCTGTTCACCGTCGAGATGCTGGTTAACTTCCTGGATGCCCGTCTAAAGTAAGCCAGAGTTATCTCTGATTTAGAAAAACTGTCGAATGCAGCACAGCTCACTCCGGGTGGGCTGTGCCGCTTCGTCTGATCGAATCGCATTCAGAGCTGTTCGGTCTGCTTTAGCTTTAAGTCACCTGCAATAAGGTTCGCTGAAATGCGCTGGTTCTGGATTGACCGCTTTATTGAATTCGAGAGCGGCTCTTACGCCAAGAGTGTCAAAAACGTGACGCTGGCCGAGGAGCATCTGCACGACCACTTCCCCGGTTTTCCGGTGATGCCCGGATCCCTGATGATCGAAGGCATGGCCCAGACGGGGGGAATTCTGCTGGGCGAGATCAATGATTTCGAACACATCGTGATTCTGGCCAAAGTGCCCCAGATGACGTTCCACAGCTGGGCCTGCCCGGGTGATCAGCTCATCTATACCGCCAAAATCACCAATGCTGGTGAGGAAGGGGGCGCCGTCGATGTGACCGCCATGGTGGGAGACCGTCTGGTTGCCGAAGGCAGCATCATCTTTGTTCACCTCGATCAAAGTGATTCCGAATTTGGCAAGATCGACCAGAAAAACTTCGTCTTTTCCATGAATCTGCTGGGAATTCTGGACGTGGGTCAGGCTGGAACAGGTGAAGAACAGGCTTAGTGCGGCTATTTTTGAAACCTTGGTATGGAAGCCTTGATTCCAAATGGGCTACAATAATAATTCATTGATCGAAGCATCAAACTAATTACGGGCTGCAAATCATACTCGCTGGGTCAAACAACACTCTGATTTGCCTGCTGTTACCAATTTCAATTTAAAACAAGAATTCAAAGCTATGAACCGCCGCGTTGTGATCACAGGTATTGGGGCCATCACTCCTTTAGGGAAAACCGTGGAAGATACCTGGAAAGCACTCCAGGAGTCCAAGTGCGGAATCTCCAACATCACTCACTTTGACGCTTCCAATTTTCCCACCCGCTTCGCAGCCGAAGTCCACGACTTCCACCTCGAAGATTATGTCGATAACCTCGACCGCTTTGAATATTCTGGACGCAACATCCGCTACGCCATCGGCGCAGCCACCCAGGCCGTGAAAGATTCGGGCATTCTCGACGAAGACTTCGACCCCTCTATTTTCGGTGTGTACCTCGGTGCCGGCGAAGGTCAGCAGGACTTTTACCAGTTCATGAAACTGATCGCCCAGGCCCAGAATGACGGACACGTCGACCTGGAAAAATTCACCAAAGCCGGTCTGGAACAGCTGAATCCGCTGTTCGAACTGGAACAGGAACCCAACATGCCCGCCGGTCACCTGGCGAGCCTGTTCAACGCTCAGGGTCCTAACCTCAACTGTCTGACCGCGTGTGCCGCTTCCAGCCAGGCGATTGGCGAAGCCTCGGAACTGATCCGTCGTGGCGATGTCGATATCATGCTTTCGGGTGGCGCCCACAGCATGATTCACCCCTTCGGCGTCACCGGCTTCAGTCTGTTGACGGCCCTTTCAACACACAATGAAGATCCGGCCAAGGCATCGCGTCCCTTCGACCGCAACCGAGATGGTTTCGTGTTAGGCGAAGGTGCCGGTATGATGATTCTGGAAGACCTCGAACGGGCCCAGAAACGGGGCGCCAAGATTTATGGCGAACTGGTTGGCTATGGTTCCAGTGCCGATGCTTACCGCGTGACCGACATTCATCCTGAAGGTCGCGGGGCGATCAAATGTATCAAAATGGCAATGAGCCACGCCCAGCTCAATCCCGAAGACATTCATTACATCAACGCGCACGGAACAAGTACTGCGGTCAACGATAAAGTGGAGACCCGGGCTATCAAAGGCGCCCTGGGCGACACCGCTTACAAGGTACCCGTTTCCAGCATTAAGAGCATGATGGGCCACCTGATCGCCGCAGCAGGCAGCGTGGAAGCGATCACCTGCCTGATGGCAATTCGTGACAACGTCGTGCCTCCCACGATCAACTACGAAACCCCTGATCCGGATTGCGACCTGGATTACATTCCCAACGAAGCCCGCCAGCAGAACGTCACATCAGCACTCTCCAACAGCTTTGGATTCGGTGGTCAGAACATCTCTCTGATCTTCTCTGAATTCAATGGCTAGACCGCTGCTGATCTGTACGGGTTATTTCACAATATCCCGTAAACCGTCCAGATTGACAGAGACGCTCAGACAAAAACTGATTACACTGTAAGCAGCCCCAGGATCTCCCTCAAAGAGAGATCTGTGGGCGGTGCGTCATCAAGATTTCAACAACGTATGATCATCGTCGCTGCTGCAGGATTAGGCAGCGACTTCGCTTCCAGGGAGACGGTAGTGAATTGGTTGTTCTGGTGCCTGCTGATACTGATCGGCATCGAGTTAATCATCCAATATTGTATCATCCGGGCTGCTTACCCCGTTCTCTATGCGCCCCTGCCAGATCGTTTTCAGCTGGCTGGAACGCTCAATACTCTGCCTGACAAAGAATCCGGGATTCATATTGAGTCAGTCTCCTTTCCTTCCGTTGACGGACTGACACTGCGAGGTCTGCTGGCACTTCCGGCGCAATCCCCACCGCGGGGAGTCATTCTGTTCTGCCACCCATTTCGACTGTCGGGACAGATCGGACTTTACCAGTGTCGCGGCTTACTGGATGCTGGTTTCGCCGTGTTTACGTTTGACTTTCGCAATCATGGCAAAAGCGACCAGGACCCGAATTACAAATCAGTGCATTGGCTGTCGGAACACGAACTCAACGACACCCGCGCAGCCATCAGATATCTCCGCCAGCATTCGGCACTGAAAGAGCTTCCTCTCGGCTTGGTGGGGATGTGTCGCGGCGCAGCAGCAGCCCTCTCAGTTGCGACCAGAAAACCCGAAATCCAGTACATCGCCTGCGAAGGCGCGTTTATCAACGAATCCCTGTTCCTCGATCATGCGATTCGCTGGGGCGAACGTTTTCTGCCACGCCTGTTCATTCAGCTGGTTCCAACGTGGGAGGTGACCCGGGCATTTCGCATTATGGTCTGGTTCACTCAACGGCGTCAGGGGTGTCGCTTCGTAAATCTCAAGCCCCTGCTCCGCAACCTGGAAAACAGAAAACTGCTGTTCTTCGTCGGCGAGAAAGATCAGAGTGTCGTGCCTTGCATGTCAGATCAGATCATCGACCGCATTCATCACTCTGAGACCTCGTTGTGCTCACTCCCGGGTGCGGTGCACAATGCCGGCCGCTTCGCTCAACAAGAACTTTACGATCAACGGCTCGTTGAGTTCTTCTCACGGATGGTCGAGACGCAAGAGAAAGCTGCCTCTGACGCTGCTGATCCTAGTGTGAAATCTGAGTCTGCACTCGTCTCACACCAGTGAACCGGGGCAATTCTGCAACCAAAACAGCCGTAGATCACCTGTTGTGCGAGCCTCATTCTTTATGCATCTCTGCCTATTTGACAGAGATTGAGTGTGTTTGCCCCGGAAAATTAACAGTTGAAAACGCAGTCACCAAATTGTAATAATCATATAACCACCTCTGTTGTAAGAACTTAACAAGACACGCCTGAATACAACCGACATTGGTATCTGATTTGCTTATGTTTTTGCTGTCGAATCACTATTTGCCCCATCCCGATTTTGAGATAGGGTTAGCATAAATCTCCCCTGACAATGGGGCTCTGTCTTTCCGGTGAGCTGTGTTATGGTCAAAGCCAGATCGCAAACTCCTTATCAATTACTGATTGCTGATGACGACTCCGGTTTCCGTGAAGTCCTCAGAGAGGTATTGGCCCCTTACTTCCAGCTGTTTGAGGCGGAATCGGGGGAACAGGCGATTGAGCTCGTGGAACAGACACACGTCGACATCGTTCTGCTCGACATGCATATGGACATTCTGACAGGTCTGGAAGCCGTCCGGATTTTGAAACAGATCAATGCCCTGCTCCCCTGCATTCTGATTACCGCCGATGCGACAGATGAATTGCGTCAGGATGCCAGTGCCGCGAATGCCTACGAAGTGCTGTCTAAACCTGTCAAGCGACAGGAGTTAGTCACGACCGTTTCACATGCTCTGGTCGACACCTACCAGGACCCCAACGTCCCTTTCTGGCTGGGTAACTGAGCCAATAGCTTTTTGAACATCCTGGTGATCCTGGCAATCTGCACAACGGATTTTTGCAGACTCGACTTTTCTTAAACCGCACAGTGAAGTACACTTCGGCCCGAAATTAATTTCTGGAATGCTGACCTGTCTACGGCGATCATCCGGGCCACGGAGTTTTTGAGCCAGACAGGTTATGCGGCGGAAAGGAGTCTGCCATGTCATATGTACCAACCCGCTTTATTCATGCTGCGAACCTGCGCCTCGATCATCAGCCGCAGGGAGTCGCTACCATTTCGGAAGCAGCGCAGCATCTGCTCGAAGACTGCACACTGCACTCGTTTGCCAATCTGGTTCAGTGTTGCCTCGACCAGAGTGTCGACTTCCTGCTGCTGACGGGAAATACGTTCGTCGAATCAGATCACAGTATCCGTGCCCGTATCGCACTCATCGATGGCTTTCAGAAACTGGCCGCGCACAATATTCAAGTACTGGTCATTCCCGGTGAATCAGATCCGCTCAGTGCCTGGGACCTGCAATATCACTGGCCCGAGAATGTCACCTTCTTCTCCCCCGGCGATCACGAACGGTTCGACATTCTCCGCGAAACGGAAACGGTGGCAACTCTGCAGCTCTTCGGATCTGCACCGGCGAAAACCTACCAGACACTGAAACTGAAACAGCGGAATCAACTGTTCAACAAACACAACCAGCGTCCCCTTTCAATCGGCTGCATGACTCCCGCTTCATCAACTACCGCTGAGGAATCAGCGACCTTCGAACTCGATTCATTCTCGCTGGCCGTCCCGGATGCTTTCCAGAACGACGATGACAGCAGCGAAGTGGCCGTGGATTACCTTTCACTCCCCAAAGGGACGAGCCACCATACGTTTGAAATGCAGCCCGGCGTTGCCCATCATCCGGGAACGGCCCAGGGATTGAACTTCGGTGAATACCAGAAGAATGGCGTAACGCTGGCCATCGTCAATTCAGAGGCACCTTTGGAACTCAGACGAATCAAAGTCGCCCCGGTGCGCTGGCTCCCGCTTGAGCTGGAACTGGAGCCACACACTTCCACAGCACAACTGCGACAGCAGATGAAATCCGCACTGTTATCGCGGAAACCAGGCAAGCACGAACGACTCTGGATGGTCTGCTGGAAACTGTCTGGCAGTGGATCCCTGCTTGATGCACTGGAAGACGCCACACAACAGGCGGAGTTGACTTCTGCACTGCAGCAGGAACTGAAACAGCAACAGCTTTCCCAACTGGAACACACTTTCAAGCTGGAATTCACCCCCATTCAACAGCACCGGGAATCGGGCACCGAACTGACCGATTCATATCTGCGACAGGTGGAATCCTTTCGCACGCGCTTTGATGCCCCCCTTGAGCGACTGATCTCCCGCGCCGGTCATCTCGACCCGCAGTGGCAGCAGCGGTTAAAGTCCATCGCTGCAGAGCTCGATGAAGTGCAGATCTTCAATACAGCCATCCGCAACGGACAGTCCTGGCTCAACATCTCGACGGATGAGGAACATCACTCATGAAAATCACTCGCATTCACGTCGACCGGTTTGGAAACTGGCATGACCTGGATCTGGCCCCCCTGCAGGCGGGAATCAATGTCTTTTACGGTCCCAATGAAACGGGCAAGTCGACCCTGATGCGCATGATCCGGGGCATCCTTTATGGATTTCGTCCCGAGGAAAATCGCGAACAGCCACGCGTACCGGATTCAACTCCATGGTCTGCACTGCTGGACATCAAACATCAGGGACAGCGGTACGAGATCCGTCGCCAGTCCAGGGCCGGCGGTCGCGGACAATTCTCCTTCCAGGCAGAAGCACGCGGTATTTCCAGCCAGGAACTGCTGAGTTCACTCCATGCGGGAGTCAAAGAGAGTGTTTACGAGAATGTGTTCGCCATTGGTCTGAACGAACTGCAGGAACTGGGCACGCTGCACGGCGAGCAGGTTGCCCGCCACATCTATGGTCTTTCCCTCGGCCCCGAAGGTCAGGCGATCCTCGATGTATCGCAGCAGATCGCAGCCAACAGACAGACCTGCCTGAGCCACAATCTCAAATCGGGCTCGCTGGTCGACCTGTACCGTAAGTTGGATGAAGTCAACAGCAAGCTCGCCAGCTTGAAGCAGCAGTCGCAGCAATTCTTTCAGCTTTCTAACGAACTCCAGCAGCTCCGCGAAGAATCCGACAGTCTGAAGAAACGGAAGTCAGGACTGCAGTACCAGATCCGCGGACATCGTTTCCTGGAACGGGTCTTCAAGCCCTGGCAGGACGTTCAGAACCTGCATCACAAACTGAAGCAATTGCCCGTTGTCCATGACTTCCCCGTCGATGGCGTCGCTCAACTTGATGAATATGATCGTAAAATTAAACAGACCGAATCCCGGTTGATCGAAGTTAAAGCCGAAATCAAACGGCTCCGTAAGGAAATCGAACAATACGAATCGGACAATGAGCTGCTGGAACATGCAGCTCAGATCCAGAGCCTGGCAGACCAGAAAGACTGGATCGCTTCCCTGGAGCATGATTTCCAGGAAGGTCAGACCGAAGTCCGCAGGCTGGAACAGATTCTCGAACAGTATCGTCCTCAGAATCTGTCGGTCGATGCCCTGTCACACATTCAAACCACGCCGGACAATAATCAGCGACTGATTCAGGCAGCCCGCGAATACCGGGCGGCGTCACACAAACGCAAACAGGCTCACTTGCGTTATAAGAAGGTCTCCCGCCGCTACCAGAAAAAACTGGCTGAACTGCAGGATAAATCGGGACGCCTGCTCAATGGACAGTCCATCGAACAGGAACTGAAACGAGCCCGCGAACGCATGCAGCATCTTGAGCGACTCAGTCAGCTGCGGTTCCGCGAATCCGAATTTTCGATTCGCCAGGAAGCCGTCCGCGAACAACTGGATCGCCTGCAGACCCACTCCCGCATTCCGGGTTGGGCCAAAAAAACACTCTTCGGCTTTGCCATCGCTGGTACGCTGCTGTTACTGGCGGGTATCTGGCGTGGTGTCACCGATGCCTCCCTGGTCGGTCTTATCTACTGTCTGACCGGCCTGTTTCTGGGGGGACTTACCTGGGCGATCAAGAAGCATTTCGAAATCGATGTCAACGACCAGGCGGATGAACTCCAGGATGAAAACTGGGCTCTCGACGTCCACCTCCGTGAAACGCGTCAGGAAATCGACCGTCTGCTGGAAGACGAGTACTTCTCCCTGAAGCTGGTCAAAGAAGGCCACTCACTCAGCAACCCGCGTCATCGCGAACAGTTACCCGCACTGAGCTTCAATGACGAGAATGTCCTGCGGACTGAGCTGCTGCACGATCTGGCTTTCAAAATCTCAGAGCTGGAACAGCTGCAGGCTTCGCAGGAACAGGTTCAGAAAACCCGACAGCGACTGGTGCGACTCCGCAACCGGTCGCAGGAAATCCAGCGCGAGTTCAGCAGCAAGCGTCACGAATGGTGCGAATGCCTGAAACAGCTGGGCCTCACCGAAACACTGAAAATTGAAGACGCCTTCCGCATGTGGCACCAGGTTTCCAATGCCAGCCTGTACGCCACCCAGCGCGAGCAGGAACTGAGACGAATCAAGCCACTGGGCGACATCGTCAACATGTTCTACCGTCGCGTGCGGGAACTGGGTCTGAAACTGAACCGGAATCAGCAGCAGCTTGATCGCCCGTTTGAAGTGGTCGGGGAATGGGAACGCGAACTCGAACTACTCTCGGGACAGCGGAAAGAGCGGGCTCGACTGCGGAAAGAAGAAAAGCGTCTGCGTCAGGAAGCAGATACCCTGCAGCTCTCACTCGAAGGACTGCAACATCAGCGGTCTTCGCTGCTGATCCAGGGGGGTGCCGCTAATCGCGAGGAATTCCTGCAGCGGGCGAACTCAATTGATGAGCGTCTGCAACTGGAAGAACTGCTCGCTGATGCCCAGGCGGAACTCGAGAAAATCAGTCGCAGCGAACAGGAAATGGCCATCGTCGAAGAGGATCTGCTCAATTTCGATCTGCAGCAGAATACCGACCACCTGGACATGCTCAACCTGGAACTGGAAGACATCGAACGTGATCTGGTCAGCGTCGCTGAGAACATGGGGCGACTCAAACAGGACTACCAGAACGCGAAAACGGATCGTTCCTCTGCACAACTGCGATTCCAGCGGGAACAGATTCAGGAACAGATCCGACAAGCGGGTTCACTCTGGTTCTCGAACGAACTCTCCGCCGTTGGCATCAATCAGCTGCGTTCCGAATTCGAACGGACCAGTCAGCCTGAAACACTGGCGATCGCCTCAGACTACCTGCGTCAGTTGACCAACGACAAATACACCAATATCTGGACTCCGCTCGGCGAGCAGTTCCCCAAGATCGACGACGACCAGGGGCACACGCTGACCGTCGATGAACTCAGTAGCGGTACCCGCGAGCAGCTGTTCCTGGCAATTCGCCTGGCGATGGTAGAACGCTTCCGGAACCAAGGAGTACAGCTCCCGATGATCCTGGATGATGTCCTGGTTAACTTCGACCAGGAACGGACCCGGGCTGCGATCAAAACTTTGAATGCCGTTGCAGCCAAGGGACAGCAGATTCTGCTTTTCACCTGCCACCTGCACCTGACGCAACTCTTCGAAGAACAGGGCATCACTGCGGTCCGCCTGCCGGCTTCTGATGTGGCACGCAGTCACGCCCCCGAAGTGATCCCGACAACTGTAATTGAAGAAGTTGTTGATGAGGAAATCGAAGAAGACGAATATACGGAGCCCTCAGAGGAGTCGATCTATGAAGAACCAGCCACACTCGAAGTACTCTCTTATGAGCTCGACTGGTCAGATCCGCTGGACTGCCTTTCCGGGTTGAGTGACTCACAGATTCAGTCGCTGACGGAAGCGGACATCTGGACCGTCCGCGATCTGCTTACCTTCTCTGCCGACGAGATTGCTGACGGGGTTGACGACGACAGTCTGACCGCCGGTCTGATCTTCGAATGGCAGAGCCAGGCTCGACTGGCTGCCTGTATCCGCGGTCTGGCACCCACTCACGCGCTGTTACTTGTCTCCTGTGGCATCACCGAACCGAACGAAATCGCCGGAATGACCTTTGAAGAACTCTGGTCGCTGGTGGAAGCCTGCCAGGATTCCTCGGACATTCCACTGCAGTCTGTTATCACAGAAATCCGTGTGGAACAATGGATCCGCGGCGCACAACAGGCGCGTACGTTTTCGCCAGAAGCCTCTGAGTCCCTCTTACAATCAGAGCAGGAACCACCTCAGGAAAGACGAGAATATCGGCACGATGGTTCACACCCCACTCCCGATTCACAGGGACCGAACATTCCCCCCTTTTACCTGAATCGATCAATGCCCGTTGAAGATGCGCCTTCCATCGGCCCGAAGACAGCCGAACGTCTGGAAGCCGCGGGCGTCTTTACCGTGAATGATCTGCTGGAATGTAATCCCGAATTCGTCGCAAACAAACTCAACGTGCAGCACATCAGAAAACAGACCATCCGCAAATGGAAGAAACAGACGAAGCTCGTCTGCTGTATTCCCGGACTCCGCGGACACGACGCCCAGATCCTCGAAGGGTGCGGCCTGACCGAACCCGAAATGATCGCCCGGGCGATCCCGCAGGATCTGCTCGGGAAGGTCAATTCGTTCCTCAAAACCAAAAAGGGGCAACGCATCCTCAGAGACGCCAAACGTCCCGACCTGGAAGAAGTCTCCGACTGGATTCACTGGTCACAGAAAGCCCGCAAGCTGCAGGCCGCCTGATGGCATACCTTGTGAGTTAACGTTCGATCTTCAATAGCTTGCGTCGTAACAGATCCAAAGCCGCTTTGGAAATGCGGCTCTTGGCGATCGCCCGATTAACCGTTAATCCGATCTCCTCCACCCAGGCTCCGTCGTCACTCGCGAGAGCCACGAAAGCCTGCGGTGCATTTTCACGATCCTGCCAGGACTGATTCAGATCCAGCAGAATGGCCAGACCAAAATCACTGGCCTGCGTTTCCCGCGTGGATTTCGCCAAGGCCAGTGCACCGTCTGCAGAAAACGCATCTACACGCGCCAGTACGGTTCCCCCTTTGAAACAGTCCGCCGAACCCGCGACTTCGGTCAACCGATAGGACAGCAGTCCTCCGGTGCCGCATTCGCTGGATGCCACACTGAGTTTGCTCTCATTCAACAGGGTCACCACCACGTGTTCGAGTTCTTCATCTTCGTAACCGAAAATGTAGTCGCCCAGTCGTTCGCGAATCTGCTCATAGGTGGCTGAAATCTTCTGCTCGCAATCATCGTTGGACTCACCCATCGCTTTAATTCGCAGCGTGATGGTCGCTTCATGGGCTGTGATGCCAACCTCCGGATCGCGACCGCGGCTGGTGATATCTCCCAGCAGTTCTTCGGTCTTTGACTCACCGACCCCGAAGCAGTTGATGCGGGCAAAGCGAATGATCCGCGTTCCACGAACCAGTCGCGGGAGCACGGACTCAAAAAACATCGGCTTCATTTCGGAAGGCACGCCCGGCATCGCCGCGATATGACAGATCCCCTCTCCCCCATCACGGGAGACCGTCATCCAGATTCCCGGTGCAGTCCCATGTTCATTTTTGATGGGCTCTGCCCCCTCGGGGAACATCGCCTGGATCCGGTTCCGCTCGGGCATTTCGCGATACCGTTTCTGAAACATGCTTTCGATGATCGCCAGCGATTCTGCATCAAGCACCAGATCCGTACCCGTCAGTCCCGCCATCGCCTGTCGCGTCAGGTCATCCAGTGTGGGTCCCAGCCCCCCTGTGATCAGAATCAGATCGGAGCGGGAAGCCGAAAGTCGCAACTGATCAATGATCTCATCCAGGTTGTCAGCAATCGTCGTATGAAAGTGCGTCGCAATTCCTGCCGCCGCCAGTTCCGTACTCAGCCACTGGCTGTTCGTATCCAGCTTTTCGCCGTTTGTCAGCTCACTGCCAATCGCAATAATCTCTGCTTGCATTCTTAATTTCCGTCTCGGGTGGAACTGTTCGTTCCACCTGCTGCTATTTGATAGAATGTGCCTCAGGCACTTCCCGTACTGACTGCACCCTGCACAGCCAGTTGATATTGTTCGACTGTTTTCTCGACCATCGTCTCCACCCGAAACTGCTGACGCACCAGTTCTCGCGCCGATTCACCCATTGCTCGAGCTTTCAAGGGGTCATTGAGCAGTTCGAGAATACTGTTGGACAGCGACTCGCTGTTGGACGGCGGAATCACCAGCCCGGTTTCACCATCGCGAATCACCGAATACACGCCCCCAACCCCAGTCGCGATGACTGGCTTGGCCAGCGCCATCGCCTCCAGCATAATCGTTCCCAGCCCCTGCCTTAATGAGGGCAGACAGAATATATCCATCGCTTCCAGTGAGATGGCGAAGTCATACAGGTTGGGAACAAAGGTCACATTCGCCGTAATTTCCAGGTCACGTGCCAGATGCCGCAGATTCCCTTCCTCGGGACCGGCGCCTGAAATCAGAAACTGTACGTTGGGATTTTCCGCCAGCACACGACTGGCGGCTCCCAGGAAATAAGGAAGTCCCTTGATGGCTTCCAGCGGACCAGCCGTTCCGACTACCGGCTGATGATCCAGTGATAGCACTGGTGACAGGTGGGAAACATCGGGGACATCCACGCCACTGGAAATCACGAGTACGAAATCTTCCGGGAGTCCGGTGCGGGCGATCAGATCTTTTTTGACCGACTCACTGACGGTGATGATCCCCCGGCACCATTTTAAATCGATGCGCAGTTTTTCATCGCTCTGCAGATAGTCATTCACGGTCAGCAAAAACGGACGCTTCAGTTTTCGCGCCATCCACTGTCCCTGCGGCAGCACATGTCGCGACTGGATGTGAATCAGATCCGGGATGTTCTTCTCGACTTCCTGTTTGACCAGACGCAGAACAGCCTGCCCCAGAATCGGTACATTCAGGTTCCGATACTCGGTAATATCCAGCTTACTGCGGATGCCCGGATCGACTTTCGACGCATCAGGACAGACCACGCGTGCCCGGATGCCATAATCGGCGGTGTAATGGGCCAGTCGTAGGGTATAGGCAGAGGTCCCCCTCAGTTCAAACGGCCCGGCAAACAGCAAAACTTTCATCGAGGAATCAACTTTACTCATTCACTCTTTTTCCAGCGCTGTATTGCTTCTGTGTGTTTCGGGGAGACGCGACCGCCTGAAACGCTTATCAGGAACGACGTCGTGACTTCGGTGGAGAGAGAATCTCGCTCAGGATATAAGCCTGGCGAAATGACTGTTTGTCCTTGAGTGCATCGCGCAGAAGCTGGGCTGCCCCAATCCGCGGGCCCAGCTTGCTGCCTCCCGACCGGTTACCAAAAGTGTCTGAAAGATGCTGGCCGACTTTACTGTCGATCTGGCTATGCACCCGGGACTGCATATGTTTCTTCTGAGTCTTTTCGATCCGATCACGCAGCGATCCACCCAGTCGCTTCTGCCGCTTCTGTTCTTCCAGTTCGTTGCGTTCGCGATGAGTGACTTTTTTCTTCTTGGGCTTCGGCTCAGGGGGTTTGCTGGCGGACTGCTGCATCTTCTGCTGATAACTGCTCGAAGCCGACGGCAATGGTTTTCTCTGACGGCGCTGTCGTCGCGGCGTCGAGGCAGCCGCTTCAATACCGTCATCCTCAAAGAAATCGATCTCCGTCGGTTCCGCTGCCCGGGCCTGCTGTGCGCGCGGTTCCTGTTTCTTTGCCTGCTGGGGATTCATCGCGTCCTGCAGAAATTTTTCCAGCTCTTTCTGCAGTTGCGCTTTCTCTTTAGCCTTGCCGGGCTGTGCTTTATTCTTTTCCTTGGCGGCATTCGCGATTGCACTGGCGGCACTGATCAGCAGAAACAGGATACCGATTACGGCGCCCACCCAGTCTGCTGCTAAGATCGGAAGATTCATAATTTACCCCAGTTGCTCTTTAATCCTGTCCAGTCGCATCAGCCTGGCTGTGAATCCCTTTCACAATCAAACACGGCTCATGCTTAGCTGGTTGTAGACGGTTCCCGTTCGGGAGTCCCGATCATGTCACGCATCTTGGTATCGGCCTGCACGTTTTTGAGTTCATAGTAATCCAGGATCCCGATTTTTCCGGAACGAAACGCCTCGGCGATCGCTTCGGGCACTTTGGCTTCTGCCAACACTACCTGGGCCCGGTTTTCCTGGGTCAACGCGACCATTTCCTGCTCGCGAGCCTTCTGTTCTGCTCGTCGCTGTTCTGCTTTCGCCTGTGCCACACGCATTTCCGCTTCAGCGTGATCCGCCTGCAACCGGGCTCCGATGTTCTCACCCACATCAATGTCTGCGATATCGATCGAAACAATCGTGTAAGCGGTCTGCTTTTCCAGCCCCTCGTTCAACACGATCTGCGTAATCTTATCCGGATTCTCCAGGACCTGTTCGTAAGTAGAAGTCGAACCGATGGCCTGCACAATCCCCTGTCCCACACGGGCAATGACGGTCTCTTCGGTTGCACCACCGACCAGCTGTTTCAGGTTGGTTCGCACGGTAACCCGGGCCCGTACATTTAACTGAATTCCATCGCCAGCCACTGCATCCAACGTGCTGTTGGTCTTCCGGGGATCGGGACAGTCAATCACCTTGGGGTACACGCTCGTCCGCACGGCGTCTAAAATATCGCGGCCCGCCAGGTCGATCGCCTGGGCAGACTGCCAGTCCAGATCGATTTTCGCCCGCTGGGCGGCAATCAGGGCACGAATCACATTCGGTACATTCCCCCCCGCGAGGTAATGGGCTTCCAGATCACGCGTCGAAATATCATACGACTTGGTGACCCCAGCCTGAATTGCCATGATTTTACTGCGGACGATAATGGTCGGGTTGACCTTACGAATCGTCATCATCACCAGATCGAAGAAACCGATTTTGGCTTTCGTCAACTTACACTGAATCCACAAACCGGCAAACCGGGCAAACAACGCGAATATAAACAGCGCAAACAGAAAGACGACAATCCCCACAATCCAGATGATTGTGGTGTTATCATCGGCCGCTAATAGATTCAAGGTGCTCATTCCTGCTTTCCTGTCCTGAGAAAAAGTAGATCCTGGTGTTGTTTGCTACGGCGGAACTCGACTTGGCAACCTGTCGGCTATCCGGATTTAGTCATTGTAGAGAATTTTTGGGCTCGACTCCAGAGCCTGCCGATAGAATCAGGTTTCGGGAACCTCAAAATCGAGAGAACCATCGGCCAGCGATTCGCGCTTTGGGGCAGTTTTTTCTTCTGTATCGGAACTCTCTTTGACGGGTTTCTTAACCATTTTCACGACCAGACGCGTCCCTTCCACGGCTATGATCTCCACATCCACACGCGGATCGATGATCATGCCCTGGCTTTCACAGTGGTGCCGTTCATGATCAACGATGACAAACCCACTGGGGTTCAAAAGAGTTTGCGTTTTTCCTGTTTTCCCGACTAATGACCGCAGATGATCGGTCTCGGCCTGGAAACCACTGACTTCTTCCAGTGTCGGCGCTTCGTGAATGAACTTCTTGCCCCAGGCTGTATTCGGAAAGATTTTGACTGCCATGCCGATTGTCGTTGGTATCAGCAAAATAATACTGGCGATATAGGTCCACCAGAAACCGGGGCTGGTTCCCCACCAGGCCATCCAGGCCCCCCAAAGCGAGGCAGCCATGCTCGATAATGCCAGCACGGCAATCAGCCCTCCCGAAGGAATGAAGATCTCAGCCACGAACATCATCAATGCTATGATCAAGCCCAGAATGGCAATCAGCGAATAATCCATCAGACCTCTCGACTCTCCTTGCGATCAGCTCACCCGACTTGGAATCCCGCAAGGAACTGCTGGGACCGACAGGTGAATCACACGGGGCATCAATATCGTATGCCTGTGCCAGGCAGCAGCTTACGACACCGCTTTCCTATTGTACCTGCTTTGATCGGCAAGACAAGACGCGAACGGAAATATCCCGCTCTACCAGCTGTGCGTATTCTCAGCGCAGCCGGGATGAGACTGACGAGGCTCTGAAACCTGCTTATTTGTCACACAACAGTGACTGGCAGGGAAAGCAGTACTGCGGATCAGGCTGGTCACTCAGATCCACGATCCAGATGTTGCGAAAACGGACCGGATTGCGGTGATCCTGCAGCTTGATCGGATACAGCTCCGGTCCTTCCTGCTTACCACCGCCGGTCTTGGCGACAATCGCGTAGTCCTGGTGGACGGGAACCCCATTCAACAGCACGGTGATGTAAGCATCCTTGATCTTCTTCCCGTCCGCATCGAATTTGGGAGCAACAAAACCGATGTCATATGTCTGCCAGGACAAAGGTGGAAAACACATGTTGATGCGGGGACGCTTTTGCTTGTACAGACCACCGCACTCGTTCTCGACCCCTTCCAGGCCGAATGAATCCAGCACCTGGACTTCGTAGCGGCTCTGCAGATAAATCCCACTGTTGCTGCGTGCCTGTCCGACAGCGTAAGGCATATAAGGCAGACGGAATTCGACATGCAGGCGATAGCTGCGATAGGTATGCTTGAACTCGGTCCCCTCTTTCAGCAGACCTCCGGGAGTGATCTCGCCCCCGGTCAGCTCATCCACGGAAGAACCATCGAAAATCACAGTGGCCCCCGGTGGTGGCGTTGCGCCCAGAGTCACACTGCTCCGCTGGTATTTAGTCAGCTGACCCAGCAGATGCCCTCTGTGATCCAGAATTTCTACGGGACCATTCTTGTAAACCTGCAGCGTCAGGTCTTTTCCCTGCAGTGTCAATACGTCCCCGTCCCGGGTTCCTTCCAACTCTTCACGGGCAGAGAGGTCCCAGCCATTACCGGGCAGTCCGCCCTGGTAAAGCGAGGCGATGAAATGTCCATCACCGCGGGCGACCACCTGCAACCCCAGGGCAGCGGAGCCACACCAGTTGCAGTCGGATCCGAGCGATCCATAGTATTCACCCTGATAGAAAAAATCATCGTCGACATTCTTCAGATCGACCACGGCATAGTTCTTGTCGCCTTTAGGGGCCTGAGCAAATGCTGCGGATGTCATTACGCAGCTTAAACAGCACAATCCTACGAACGCCTGACGCAACATTGATTCCCTATCCTCTCTAAAAGCCATAGTCGAAATAGTCCGACCCTTTTATGTAAGCCCCCATTCTGAGGAGACTCACCCCGATTTGCAAGCCTTGAATTCAGGATTGGCTTATCTCTATCACGGCTCCTGCAGAGCAGTTCAGGTGTTAACGAACATTAACATTTCCGCGAAACCGAGGGTACGATCAGCAGGATTATGACGACAAAACGAACCGGTATGTTGTGACCTCACTTCATTTTTGGCACAATAGTTCAACAGTGCGATTCTGCAGGTCGTCGCTTGAGCCTGCTTCCCGCCGAAATCGGTTCTGCCCCGGCAGAGCCTGACCCACCCTGTCATGACTCTTGCAACACAGAAAAGATGACCTATGAGATACGCCGTATATGGATTGGTTGTCATACTAATCATTCTCCACCAGGACAACTGGCTCTGGGATGACAAAAGACTCATCTTCGGATTCATGCCGATCACCCTGCTCTACCAGGCAGGAATCTCTATCGGTGCCGCCATTGTCTGGTTTCTGGCGACCAAATTTGCCTGGCCTCACCATCTGGAAGAAATCGCCCAGGATTCCCCCGCCCCGGCACCTGCTCCCACAGCAGCCCTCAAATCTGCCCCAGAATCTGACCAGGAAACAGGAGACACAGAATAATGATTCAGTTGGTAATTATTGGAATCTACTTGAGTTTGCTGCTGTTTCTGGGCGTGTTCTCCAGTCGTCTGTTTAAAGGAACCAGTAAGGACTACATGCTCGCCAGTCATTCGATTGGCCCGTTTCTGCTGCTGATGTCGATCTTCGGCACCACGATGACCGCCTTCGCCCTGGTCGGTTCCAGTGGGGAAGCCTACAAAGAAGGGGTCGGCGTCTACGGGATGCTCGCCTCTTCCAGCGGGATCATCCACTCGCTCTGCTTCTTCCTGCTCGGGATTAAACTCTGGTCCTGGGGACACAAATACGGTTACACCACCCAGATTCAGTTCTTCCGCGAACGTCTGGAAAGCGACAAGATCGGCGTGATCCTCTTCCCGATTCTCGTCGGTCTGGTAATTCCTTACCTGTTGATCGGCGTCATGTCTTCCGGCGTGGTCATCAGCAGTATTACGGAAGGTGCCTTCGACAGCGCCTTCGCCGCCTACGATTACGGCATCCCCCCCTGGCTCGGTTCGCTGGTTATCAGCCTCGTCGTGTTGATCTACGTCTTCTTCGGCGGGATGCGGGGAACCGCCTGGGCTAACACATTTCAGACCATCGTGTTCATGATACTCGGCGTCGTCACCTTCTTCGTGATTTCCAGCAAACTGGGTGGTCTGCAGGCTGCCAGCGAAGCGGTGCTCGAAAAGAACCCCTCGAAACTCATGCGGGCCGTCGATCCCAAAGACCGCGCCGCTTATGCGAAACGATATGAGACCTGGACCCTGATCGCTAAATACAATTACGCGACCCGTGTCCTTAAAACACTGACACTCACTCCCGAGCAGAAAGCCGCAGCCTACGAGGAATTCAAACCCCGTATGCCCAACTGGCAGATGACTGCCGAAGCCGTCTACGCTGCCAAGAACGGTCTCTACGAACTGACCACCGAACAGACCAACCGCGCCCTGCTCAAACAGGACGACCGCGTCACGCCGGATCCCTTCCCCGAGAAGTGGACTACCGACCTGATGTCGCATCATGCCCTGCAGGAATATCCGCGGAAAGCTAACGCGGAAGACGAACAGGCGATGCTGATCTTCGGCGATAAAATCGGCCATCCCAACCACGATCTGGATCCCAACGATCCTTCCAAAGGTAAAAAGTGGACGATCAAAAAAGCGCTCGGCGTCTACCGGGCCACCAACTGGGCTCCCGATGCACCGCATCCCATGAGCAAGCTCGTCTTCTTCACTTACTTCTTCGTCCCCCTCTCGGTCGGCATGTTCCCCCACCTGTTCCAGCACTGGCTCACCGCCCGTTCTGCAGGGACATTTAAACTTCCCGTGGTCGCACACCCGCTGTTCATCATGATTGTCTGGGTTCCCTGCGTCCTGGTCGGTGTCTGGGCAACCTCCGCCACCTTCAACGGGGCACCGCTCTTCCCGCCACACTTCCCGGCGAACGCGGTCCTTGCGGCGATGGTGAAGAAGATGACCTCCCCCGTTCTCGCCGGCTTCCTGACCGCAGGGATTCTGGCCGCCATCATGTCTTCGCTGGACAGTCAGTTCCTCTGTATCGGCACCATGTTTACTGAAGACATTGTCGTGCATTACGGCGGAAAAGACCGTTTTACAGATAAACAGGTTGTCCTCATGGCCCGGACCTTTATTATTCTGGTGGTAGCGATCACCTACGGTTTCAGTCTGCTGGAACCGCGGCGGGTCTTTACCCTCGGTGTCTGGTGCTTCAGTGGGTTTTCCAGCCTGTTCCCCATCATCTTTGCTGCGGTCTACTGGAAACGCCTCACCAAGCCTGGCGCTTACGCAGGTGTCCTGGTCGCCTTCGGTACCTGGCTCTACCTGTTTAAAGAAGCCGGTTACGCCTTGAAGCCGAACTACACCTTCCTGGGCATGATGCCGGTAGCCACCATGGTGGTCGCCTCCGCGGTCGCCATGATCCTGGTCTCCCTGGTCACCAGACCTCCCAGCAAGGAAACCCTCGTGCGGTTCTTCCCGGAAGACTGATTCCCCGGAACCGCCTGTAACAGGTTTTAATCTCACAGCAGACTGCAGATTTAAGGCCGCAGTCTGCTGTTTTCTGATTTCTATTGAGAGATGCATGTCCTGCACTTTTAAAACAATTCGCCGCGTGGAATTTCACGAAACGGACATGGCCGGCATTGTCCACTTCTCAAACTTCTACAAATACATGGAACAGGCCGAGCACGAATACTATCGCTCACTCGGCATGACCATCGTCGATAAACAGCCCGACGGCTCCGTCATCGGCTGGCCGCGGGTCTCCGCCCAATGCTCTTTTGAATCTCCCGCTTTCTACGGCGACCTCCTCGAAATTCGTCTCACCATCGAACGGGTCGGCGTCAAATCGCTGACTATCGAATACGACTTCTGGCGGGATGACACCAAAATCGCCAAAGGACGCATGAAAACCGTCTGCTGCCATTTCACGCATGGCGAACCGATGAAGTCCATCGAGATCCCCGAGTGGATTCAACAGAAAATTGAAGACTCACAGCATCCCACAACCTGACTCTACCGGCAGGGACTGACATGAACGACGCTCCCGAGCAATTAGTTGTCCGCAACTTAACCAAACAGTTCACCCTCGCCGATGAATCGCTGTCGATTCTCGCCGGCGTGGATCTCACCCTCAACCGCGGCGAAGCGCTCGCCATTACCGGTCCCTCCGGTTCCGGCAAGAGCACGCTGCTCTACATCCTCGGCGTGCTCGATCAGCCCACCGCGGGTGAAGTCATCCAGTTCAACCAGAACCCGTTCGTCCTCAGCGACAAAGAACAGGCCGAGTTTCGCAACCAGAATATCGGTTTCATTTTTCAGGACCATCACCTGATGCCTCAGTTCTCGGTTCTCGAAAATGTCCTGATTCCCACCATGGTTCATCAGGGATCTTCCAGCGACGCCGAGGAACGTGCCCGCCACCTGCTGGAACGCGTCGGGCTCAAAGATCGACTCAATCATCGTCCCGCCCAGATTTCCGGAGGCGAACGCCAGCGGGTCGCAGTCTGCCGGGCCTTGATCAATAATCCGCGTCTGCTGCTCGCTGACGAACCCACGGGAAACCTGGACCGGGCCAATACCGAATCCATCGGCAAACTCCTGCTGGAAATCAACCAGGAACAGAACACCATTCTGATCTGCGTCACCCACAGCAGCGAACTGGCGGCCCTCTTTCCGCAACATCAAAGATTACGCGACGGTCTCCTCGTGACCGAATCGGTCTGAAATCGAATGTTCTAACTGCAGAAGAGTTCGAGTTATGAATCAAGCGCGCTTTGTCATCAAAAGTCTGACTTATCACTGGCGCACCAACCTCGCCGTACTCCTCGGAGTCATCGCGGCCACCGCTGTCATCGGCGGCGCCCTCATCGTCGGCGATTCCGTTCGCGCCAGCCTCAGACAGATGACACTCGACCGTCTCGGCAAAATCGACTACGTCGTCTCCGGTCATCGCTTCTTCCGCGAGCAGTTGGCCGACGATCTGCAGAAGTCCTCCGCTCTCCCGGAAAGCATCGAAACCATCGCACCAGCGCTCGTCCTCCGTGGCGCGCTGGAAAAGAACCGGGAAGACCTGCACCTCCGCGTCGGTCAGGTCAACATCTTCGGCACCGATCAACGTCTCTGGTCGCTCCTCGATCATGGCGACATCCCTGCCCCCGAAGACGATCAGGCGATCCTCAACTCCCGCGTCGCAGAGCAGCTCGAAGCCTCGGTCGGCGATCAGATCACCCTCTGGATCGAACTCCCTTCTGCCATCCCCCGCGATTCGCTGCTGGGTGAGAAAGAAGAACAGTCGGTCGAAATCACCCTCACCGTCAGTCAGATTCTCGATGAAGACTCCAAGGCCGGCCGCCTCGCTCTGCTCCCCAATCAACAGCTCCCGCTCGACCTGTTTCTCTCGCTCGACACCCTGCAGGCCGCGCTCGATCTCGATGAAATTCAACCCTCTCGCCGCGATCCCAAGCAACGGCCCGCCCGGGTCAACTCCCTCTTTTTCAGCTCCCACGCGGAATCGATCCCCGACTCTCCCCAGGCCCGCATCGTCGCCCAGGGCCTGGAAGCGGCTCTCAAACAGAGCCTCACTCTCGCAGACCTGAACCTCAAGATCATTCCCAACAAAGAACGGAACTACCTCTCGCTCGAAAGCGAGCAGATGATCCTCGACCCGCAGATCGAACAGGCCGGCCGCGCAGCTGCGAAAAAACTCGACGTCGCCACCTCGCCCGTCATGGTCTACATCGCCAATGAATTCAGTCCGCTGAAAACCCCCACCGGCGAGGAAAAAACTCCTTACTCCATGTATTCCATCGTCGCGGGCCTCGACTTCCCCGAGCAGCCACCGTTCGGCCCCTTTAAGTTCATCGGCGCTAAACCAAAGCTTCCGCTCAAGGAAAACGAAATCGTCCTCAATGAATGGCTGGCCAACGACCTTAAGACCAAAGTCGGCGATCAACTGCGGATGAAATACCACGTCGTCGGCTCCCGGGGAGAACTGCCCGAAGTCGAACAGACCTTCACTGTCGCCGGCATCGTTGCCCTCGATGGCACTCCCGCTGCCGATCGCAAACTGACGCCCGATATGGAAGGCATCACCGATGCAGACACCTTCGGCGACTGGGAACAGCCCTTCCCCATGAAACTCGATAAAGTCACCGACCGCGACGAAGAATACTGGGACAAATATAAAGCCACTCCCAAAGCCTTCCTCGCTCTGGAAACCGCCCAGACGCTCTGGAACAGCCGCTACGGTACCTTGACGTCGCTCCGCTTCGCAACCCTGCCCGACAAAAACACGGAGGAAACATCGACCGCGTTCGCAGCGTCTCTGCTCAGCAATATCGATGTTCTCAAAATGGGACTCGCCGTCCAGCCCATCAAATTTCTCGGACTGGCTGCCGCCAGTGGAACCACCGATTTCAGTGGTCTGTTTATCGGCTTCAGCTTCTTCATCATCCTCTCGGCTATCATCCTCATTCGGCTGCTGTTCAAGCTGGGCGTCGATCGTCGCGTCTCTTCCATCGGCCTGCTCTCCGCTATCGGCTTTACCCCCGCACAAGTCCGGCAGATCATTTTCAAGGAAGCCCTCCTCGTCATCCTCTCCGGAGGCATCCTCGGTATTCTGGCTGCCATCGGCTATGCATCGCTCATGCTCTATGGTCTCAGAACCTGGTGGATCGGCGCTATCGGCACCCGCTTTCTGTTCGTTGACCTGACTCCCCAGAGTCTCGCTATCGGCTTTCTGATCGCCGTTTTCTTCTCCGGCTTCGTGATCTGGAAATCGATGTCCGAACTGAAACAGATCTCGATTCGCGGCCTCCTCTCCGGCGTAAACAGTCCCGACCAGGAACCCGCTCGCGCCGCAAAACGCGTCGGCCTCACCTGGAAGATCTCCACGGTCCTCGCGCTCGTACTGGTCCTCGCCACCGTGACCGGAATCATTCCCAAACAGGAAGCCTTTTCCGGCTTCTCCTGGCAGACAGTCTGCTTCTTCCTGGTGGGAACGCTCTCGCTGGTTGCCAGCCTCAGCTTCCTCTCCAGTTTTCTCCGCACCGATTCCACCACCCCCATCCAGGGGAACGGCGGCTTTGCACTGATGAAGCTCGGCTTCCGTAACGCCGGTCGCTTCCGTCAACGCAGCGTCCTTACCACCGCGCTCATCGCCTCGGCGACCTTCGTCCTTGTCTCCGTCGCCGCAGGACATCGTAACCCCGCCGTCGAAGAACCCGACAAAGACTCCGGTAACGGCGGCTTCACCCTCGTCGCGGAAACTTCGTCCCCCCTGATCTTTGACCTCAACACAGTCGATGGTCGCGACAAAATGCTGGTCAACGCTCCCGACGATCCCGAAACGAAACGGCTGCTCAAAGAAATGCAGGCGATCCCCTTCCGCGTCAAACCGGGTGAGAACGCCAGCTGCCTGAATATCTATCAAACCACCGTCCCCACCATCCTCGGCGTGCCGCAGGAACTCATCGAACGCGGCGGCTTCAAATTCGCCGACACCCCGGGCGACAATCCCTGGGAACTGCTCAACCAGCCGCAGGACGATGGTTCCATCCCCGCCCTGGGCGATATGAATACGCTCATGTACAGCCTCCATAAAGGCATCGGCGCCAGTGTCGGCATTCCTTCCGACGAACGTCCCGAACACAAATTGAAAATCAAAGGCATGTTCGATGGCAGCATCTTCCAGGGCGTGCTGCTCATCTCCGAACAGCACTTCCAGCAGCTGTTCCCCGAACAGACCGGCTTCCAGTATTTCCTGATCGAAATCCCGCCGAAGGACGCCGCCCAACTCTCGTCCATACTCGAGACCGGCCTCACCGAATACGGCTTCGATGCCGACCTCGTCGCCAATCGTCTTGCTGACTTCCTCGCCGTCCAGAACACCTACCTCTCCACCTTCCAGACATTGGGCGGCCTCGGTCTCCTCCTCGGCACCCTGGGGCTGGCGACCGTCATGCTGCGAAACGTCGTTGAACGAAGAAGCGAACTGGCCCTGCTCCGCGCCGTCGGCATGACTGGCTCCGATGTCGCGTTGATCGTCCTCGCGGAAAACGCCTTCCTGCTGATCTGGGGTCTCGCGTCCGGCATCGTCTCAGCTCTGCTGGCCATGCTGCCGCACCTGCTCTCCACCGGTGCGGACATCCCCTGGTTCAGCGGTATGTTGATTCTTCTCGCGGTGCTGATTACCGGTATGATGTCTGCCTTTTTCGCAGTCCTCTCCGCGGTCCGGGCTCCCATCCTGGCAACATTGAGATCGCATTAAACCCGCCTCTGGTGGGTGTGATTATTCCCAGCGGCGCGGCCGTGTTAACAACGGTTGCCAGCAACGGCTCACGATGCAGATTTGCGTTCCAGTACTTTGGCAACGATGTAGGCAAGCGTACCTGCACTCACAGCAGACAGCACGACCGCAATCCCCAAAGATCCCCAGTCGCCCGCCGATTCTCGAAAGGCCTCACGAATTTCCCGGCTGACAACGAAACCAAAAAAGAGACCGATGGATAAAGCCACCATCTGATATTTGGGAACCGCCTGATTCACATCGGCTTTGCTCTCTTTTGATTCATTCATCATCTCAAGCCCTTTCACTTCGGTCCCTCAAACGACACTCAGCAGTAAGTCATTCATCCTAACACATCCCAGTCACAGTACGAAACATTTTTTCATCACGGCGTCTGCGCCACTGAACTTCCCGCACTCCCAGCTGAACAGACTCCCCTTGTTCCCCACCTGCCGAAGCGTATGCTGTTCCCTTTCTGGCTCGCGCGCGAGGCACGTCAACACACACGGGAACATCAAGCATCACTGTCTCAACAACACCTGAATCACCATCGATTTTCACTCTCGATTCACTGGAACAACCCGCAGCGGTTCGCAATCGTTCCCCCTTAAGCAGCCAGGCCACAGCGGGACAAACCCCAGACAGATCGGGACAAAATCCGAGACACACCAGGACAAAATCCCGGACACAAAAGGACAAAATTCTGTCTTGACCCCCACGTGCCCTTCCACACAATCAGCCTCACTCCGAACAACGGTTAACCGGCCCGGAAGCACTTTACAAAACCTGCAAGAGAAAAGGATCAGTTCCATCACAAACACTCGACTATCAATTCCACTAAACGTAGGGGCGACCCTGTGTGGTCGCCCGCCTCGCGACAGCCCGCATGCTCTGATCCATGATGGGAATTCATAGAACACCCCCTCATGAGCGGAATGCCGCGAGCCACCGGTACTAAGGTTCGCGTCAACCTTTTATACCGGCGGCTGGCGCCTTGCCGCTCACAGAATCGGGCGAGCGCAGCGCGCAGGAGGTCGCAACAACCTGCCCCAACCCAAAACCGAAGCTCCTAACAGCAAAGGATTCACCCATGACCGAACCCACAACTCCTCCCCGCAGATATCTCTCCCGAGACGAACAGACCGTCGTCGTCCGTCTCATCCAGAAAATGATCGCCCTCGGCAGATACGCGTCCGACATCAAAACCGCGATCGCCACCCGTTACAATCTCAGCCGTCGCTCCGCCACACGCTATCTCCACCGTGCCCGCCGCGAAATGCAGGAATTCGTCGAACGCAAAGACGACGAACACCGCACCGATTCCTTTTACTTCTACCGCAGTATCATCGAAGACCCGGAATCATCCCGGCACGAACGCCTCCGCGCCTGCGAACGCATCGACAAACTTCTGGGCATCGAACTCACCGTCAAGTACACCCAGAGCCGAAACTTCAACAAGTCCATCGAAGAGATCGAGAACATGACCGACGAAGAGCTCAACGACTACTACAACAAGCTCAAGAAAAAATACAGCTGACCCCGAATCCTAACCAAAGGCACCACCGAAGCGAGGTACACTTGCAACACCAGTGAAAACCAGACACCATGGTTCTACAACAGACCTGCAGATAACACATCGCCAGCACAACAGACCCATTAGCCGCAGGGCCTTAGCCCCGGTTGAAACAACTTTGGTATGAACCGTGCAAATAAAAAGCACAACCTGGCCACCACTTTCGTGTTTTGCGCGCCTTTCGTGGTAGTAAACTCAAAACCCATGTTGTTTGAGTTCATTCTCCAGAACCAGAAGTTTCTCTGCCTGATTCAGCGCATTCCACCGGTGATGTGTTACGTGAGGAATCTCCAGATCAACAAATCGGGGTGGCTCGGAGGCTACATAATGGCTGATCTCCTCACCCCCGCAATCAGGACAACGGGGCAGCAGATTCATTTGGAATAACCCACCATCCGCATCCGGATCACAGGCCACCCCAAAAATGGTTTGCAAAAGATCGGACTGTTCCCTGTCACTCCGGCTCCCAACGCTCGTTTCCAGGCGAAGTAATCGAGCGACTTCCTCATAAACCGGGTCGGTGAGCCCATTTAAATAGCGTTCCGCCCGCCGCGTTGCACTCCGCATCAGAAACTCACCATAGACAACGGGAGTCATCTCGTAATGCTCAAACCAGCACTGACAACTACCACACTGATAGCGGTAAATCAGGAAATTCATGGCTCGGGAATGGTCTCCAGTAGAAAACGACGAATCAATCAGGTACGCCCAAATATAACCTGAGCTCGAGAGTAACAAACCAGAAGTCCCAGTTTCTCTCACAACAACCAGAGAGACATTTCCCCCTCAAACCCGGTTCCACCACTTTCGTGTTTTTCGTGCCTTTCGTGGTAGTAAAATCAAAATCAACCTACGCTTACTTCTTCAACCCCGCGCAATACTCGTGAATTTGATCCAGCTTTGCCTGCCGTGCTTTCGCAGCGGCACTCTCATCTGGGGCCTGTTCGATGCGTTCGATTGTCTGCTGGATCCGCGTTTTCAATTGTTCGTCTTCTGTCTGCATTGCCTCGCGTAAGGCCGGCAACAGTGGCTTCGCCTGCCAGCCATAAGTCGCCAGCGCCCCGGCTGCATTCAGCCGCACCCAGTTCTGTTCGTCCTGCAGTAATTTCGCAATCGCTTTCATATTCGATTCACTATAGCGGTTCACCGCCGCCAGGTAGCCAGTACTCCAGCCGCGTACAGTTCGGTCAGTACTGCTCAGGGCCCGGGCATAACGTTTTTCCAGATCGGCCTGTTCGAGTACGACCACCCCTTTGGGGATCTGTAACTTGTCAAACTGGATTTCCCCCCCGATATAAATCGTCAGGATCGGATGCTCATTCCAGATCTGGGCTCCCTGATCCTGCGATGCCATATGTTTTGCTACCCCGCCGACCATTTGCAGTTTCCAGTTGAACTTGAATGTCTTGTCTTTCATAAATGAGTTAATTTCAGCCGGTCCCGGCAGCAGCACAACTTCATGCACCTTCTCCGGGGTCGCCGCGAAGTGCTTTAACGCCGCGTTGACTGCTGCAGTATCGCCTTGATAGAAACAAGCCTCGCTGCCATTCACCCAGTAGTGGTACACCCGGTGCGTATCATTCACCACCGGCATAATCCCCGGCCACTCCTGGAAGTTCCCCGCATTCAACGGTTTATTGCCAAAGTCTTCCATGCCCAGCGCCCACACAGGCGCAGTCAGACAGCTCAGCAGCAACAGACATCCACCCCAGCTCAGGAACATCACACGCATGGCAGTCTCTCCTTCTGAAAGAATTCGCCCACTCCTGATAGAGACGACCACCACTGCACTTTGGTTTCCAGAAATCCCCAGAGTTTGAATTTTCAGACAAAATAAACAAATAACCGGGTGGGCTCGGATGCAATCCGAGCCGAGCGCAGCGAGCAGGATGTCCCAGCTCACTCACACAAATCAGAACAACCTACCCCACCTGTAACAGACCAGTGAGGTTCAACTCATCAACAAACAACCTTCACACCGAGACATCCTGTTGCCTCTGGCAATCACGGATTACATCCGCGACCACCCAGGTTCTTTTCACAATCACTACTTTCGTGCTTTTCGTGGCTTTCGTGGTAGATAAAAACAGCTACACCCTGCCAACAAAAAACACCCGCAGCCAACCGGCTCCGGGCGTTTCTGATTTCACCAGTTCAAGCCAGCGCTTACTCGTCGGTCACACAACCTTCGGAAGCGGACTTCACGTTCTTGATGTATTTATACAAAGTACCCCGCGTGTATTTGAACGGAGGAGCCGTCCAGGCTTTGCGGCGTTCTTCGAGTTCTGCGTCGCTGACTTCCATATCAATGCGATTGTTCTCGGCGTCGATGATCACCTTGTCCCCGTTCTTCACTAGGGCAACCGGTCCGCCTTCCTGGGCTTCGGGAGTGATGTGGCCTACGATGAAGCCGTGTGAACCGCCGGAGAAACGACCGTCGGTCAACAGGGCCACGTCTTTACCCAGGCCGGCACCCATGATGGCCGAAGTCGGGGTCAGCATCTCAGGCATCCCCGGTCCCCCTTTGGGGCCTTCGTAGCGGATGATGATCACATCCCCTTTGCTGATCTTCTTGTCTTCCAGGGCCTTGAGCATGTCTTCTTCGGAATCGAATACGTTGGCGGTTCCTTCGAAAACCAGACCTTCTTTACCAGTGATCTTGGCAACCGCACCGGTGGGAGCCAGGTTCCCTTTCAGGATCTGCAGGTGACCGCTTGGTTTGATCGGGTCACTGACTTTGTGCACGATGTCCTGTCCCTCTTTCAGACCGGGCAGATCGGCCAGGTTTTCGGAGTGGGTCTTGCCGGTGACGGTCATGCAGTCGCCGTTGATCAGACCTTCGGAGATCAGGTACTTCAGCACAGCCGGGGTTCCCCCCTGCTCCTGCAGGTCAGCCATTACGTACTTACCACTGGGCTTGAAGTCTGCCAGCAGCGGAATGCGATCGCTGACCGACTGGAAGTCGTCGATGGTCAGTTCGACATTCACCGAGCGGGCAATCGCCAGCAGGTGCAGGACGGCGTTGGTCGAACCGCCCAGAGCAACGGTCAGCACCATCGCATTTTCAAAGGCTTCGCGTGTCATGATGTCGCGTGGCTTGAGGTCCAGTTCCAGCAGCTTCTTGATCGCTGCACCGGCCCGGTAACACTCTTCGAGTTTATCGGGATGCTCAGCCGGAATCGATGAGCTGTAAGGCAGTGACATCCCCAGAGCTTCAATCGCTGACGCCATGGTGTTCGCGGTATACATCCCGCCGCAGGCACCAGCGCCCGGACAGCTCTTCTGCACGATCTGCTTACGTGTTTCGTCATCAATCGAACCGGCCAGGTATTCCCCGTACGACTGGAATGCGGAGACGATGTCCAGCTTCTGATTGTTCAGACAGCCGGGAGCAATGGTTCCGCCATAGACCATCAGCGACGGACGGTTGAAACGACCCATCGCGATCAGACACCCGGGCATGTTCTTGTCACAGCCGGGCAGTGAAATGTTCGCATCGTACCACTGGGCACAGGTCACGGTCTCGATGCTGTCTGCGATCAAATCGCGGGACTGTAAAGAGTACGACATGCCGTCGGTTCCCATCGAGATCCCGTCACTCACGCCGATCGTGTTGAACCGCATTCCCA
The DNA here is from genome assembly GCF_009720525.1 of Gimesia benthica. Lineage (NCBI taxonomy): Bacteria > Pseudomonadati > Planctomycetota > Planctomycetia > Planctomycetales > Planctomycetaceae > Gimesia > Gimesia benthica. The sequence continues at coordinate 4,384,898 of NZ_CP043930.1, read as the reverse complement.
CCAGGCCGGCTGCCTGCACACCCTCTTTGACCTTGGCAGCCAGAATGTTGAGGTGCATATTACAGGAGTTACCTTCGTACCAGACGCTGGAAATCCCGACCTGGGCCTTGTTCATATCTTCTTCGGTCATGCCCGTGGCATACAGCATGGCCTGAGATGCCCCCTGCGAACGGGGCTGGGTGATGCGGGAACTGTAACGGTTCAGAATCGGTTGGGAATCGGATGACATCGACGGTTTTCCTCTGTTGTGTAGTACAATATCGTTCAATGATGGGAGACACGGAGCGGCACGCAGGCACGCTCCCGATTTATTCCACCAGCAGTTTCACCCGGTGGGGCACCCGTTCGACACGGGGCAGCACCTGCGGTTCGTAGATTTCCTTAAACGCCTTTGCTTCGCGGTGGTCCTGCCAGGCCTGTTCGCTGGCCCAGTGTTCCACGAGTACGAAGGTCGCCGGATCGGCTTCCGCATGATAGACGTCAAATCGCAGACAGCCCGGCTCTGTTCGCGACAGGCGACAGGCTTCCGCCAGCAGACCTTCGATTTCGGTCGCGTCCGCTGCGTCTTTCAAGGTCAGAATCACATTGAGACAAAACATAAGCGCTCTCACTCGCGACAGGGAATGAAACATTGCTGTTTGAGAAGTCAGACCTCAGACTCTCTTTTGTTCCCATACAGTAACACTCCGCCGCCTGAAGTGACAGTAAACCGCGATTCAATCACTACACCCCACACCAAATCACCCCCGCAGACCCCGCATCACCCCACCTGAACTATTCGCCAGTACATACGACATAGCCAGAAGGATAAACAGTCTGGCGAAGCTTTGCCGATCACCGCAATCTTCCCGCCTCGGCAAGCTGCAGTGGGCTTTCATCAAGGCGTGCGGAAAAAAACGCAAAATGAGTCCACACTTGGATGACGCATTCCCAACCTTCTGTTATCATTCCGACATGAAAGAGCAGCGAATGGATGACAAAACCTGCCCCTTCCATCACGAAAGAGGCTCTTTTGATTCTTTTGAGGGAGTATCCGGTGAGTAAAATCGAAACAGTGGAATGGCTGGACTGGAAGCGACTGCCATTATTTTCCCGCTTTGACGACGCAGCCTCTCTGATCCAGCTGGGCGACCAGCTGCTCGAAGAAGCGACCCAGCAGACCACGGCCGCCGACTACCTGCGCCAGTTTCTGCCCCAGCTGGCCACCGAACTCTCCTGCCAGTGGTGTACGCTCATCGAACGCAAGCCCGAGTGGGAAACCATTTTCGAATTCGGCCGCAACTCCGCCGCCAGCTTCCCCACCAACCTCTGTAACGAAGCCCTCGACCGCGACGCCGCCGGCCTCGGTGCGGACGAGAAAAAGGCCGACTGGTTCTACATCGCCGCCCCCCTGGGAGACGTCCGTCCCGGCACGGTACTGCTCGTCGGCGGTCGCGACCTGACCAGCGAAGCCCTCAGCAACGCCGTCGTCGCGGCCCGTGTATTGGGTTACGCGCTCTCGATCGTGGAGAAACGCGAAAAGCACGTCAAACGGATCGGCCGCCTCGAAACCACACTGCACATCGCTTCCAGCTTTTCGTCGGCCCGCGATACCCAGTCGCTGCTGGAACTGATCGCCAAAGAAGCGACCCGCCTGCTCGTCAGCGAACGCTCCAGTATCTTCATCTGGGACCAGGAACACAAACAGGTCGTCGCCTGCCCCGCCCTGGGTGTCGAAGGCAACACACTCCGCCTCCCCGATGATGTCGGCATCGTCGGCGAAGTGATTCACAGCGGCAAGACCGTCACCGTGGACGACGCCTACAACGACGACCGCTTCGATCCCAGTGTTGACAAGTCCAGCGGCTTCCGCACCCGCAACCTGCTCTGCGTCCCGCTCCGCAACAACGCCGGCGAACTGATCGGCGCGTTCGAAGTCATGAACAAGCAGGCCGGCAAGTCCGACTTCGACGACGATGACGCACAAAGCCTCGAAGAGCTCGGCGTCCAGGCCGCCACCGCACTGGAAAACACCCGCGAACTCGAACAGCTCTCCCGCAGCCGCGACCAGCTCACCGAACAGGCCAAGCAGAAAGTCCGGATCATCGGCAAGAGCTCGGCCATCGATGCGCTCCGCTCGACCATCGAACGTCTCGCCAGCACCGATCTCCCCGTACTGATCCTCGGCGAAAGCGGAACCGGGAAAGAAGTCGTCAGCCAGTCCTTGCATTACCAGGGTCCCCGCGCGAATACACCGTTCATCGCCGTCAACTGTGCAGCGTTGACCGAAACCCTGCTCGAAAGTGAACTCTTCGGCCACGAGAAAGGTGCCTTCACCGACGCCCACGAAACCCGTATCGGTAAGTTCGAACTCGCCGAAGGAGGTACACTCTTCCTCGACGAGATCGGCGACATGAGCCTGGGCGGCCAGGCCAAACTGCTGCGGGTTCTGGAACAGAAAGTCATCACCCGCGTCGGCGGTTCTGAAAGCATCCCGATCAACGTCCGCGTCGTCGCCGCGACCAATGCAAAGCTCGCCGATGCCGTCCGCGACAAAAAGTTCCGCGAAGACCTGTTCTACCGGTTGAGTGTCGTCACCCTCGAACTGCCGCCCCTCCGCGAACGCCCGGAAGACGTCATCCTGCTGGCCGAGTTTTTCCTCACCCAGTTCTGTGGCCAGGCCAACCGCCGCGTGCTGAAGATGTCTGCTGAAGCCAAAAAGCGTTTACAGGCCCATCTCTGGCCCGGCAACGTTCGCGAACTGCGGAACCTGATGGAACGCGTCGCCTTCCTCTGTGCGGGCGACCGCGTCGAAGTCGAAGACCTCGCCTTCATCCTCAGCCCCAGCCGTGACTCCGTCGTCGACATGTCATCCGACCTGAGCCTCAAAGAAGCGACCCGCCTTTTCCAGCAGGAATACATCCGCCGCACCATCAAACGCGTGGGCGGCAACATGAGCGAAACCGCCAAATGCCTTGGCCTGCACCGCTCCAACCTCTACCGCAAAATGGGCCAGCTGGAAATGCAGGAAGCCAGCGACATGTCCGAAGAAGACGACGACTAAGGGTCGGTTACTCTGGCAATCTTGAATTGAATGAAAACACGCGCTGGCCATCTTTGAGTGACAGACATTCGATGCCGATGGAACTGGTATTACAATGAAACAGGAAGACTTTGCCCTTCCTGACCCGGAATTCGGAGAACCAGGCACCCAGCTTGGTCCCTACCCACATCGTATCCAGCTTTGTCTGCCAGTATAATTTAGGATGCTCCTGATTGTCTTCTGTCGCAATACACGTCAAGACGGGATTGACCGGTCCATCCTGATGTAGAACAAAAACAGCACGTCCCTGGCTGGCAATCCCCGTCACGCGAATGGGATCTTCCTCTTTCAATGCTTTTTCGATTCTGCCTTTTAGTTCCTCTGGATAATCGGCATGCGCAGATTCTCCTTCGAAAGCTTTCTCGTCTTCGTCAAAACTTGCGGTTCCGGTATAGCTGATGAATTCTCTGTCTGCATAAACATACGGAAAAGTATGCAATCCTTTCTTCTGATAGTCTGAAAATGGCCGGTACCTGACATCAAATATTGTTTTCACCTCAGAGTTGAAACTTGCTCTTAACAGATTTCTGGACCAGGCATGAGGAATAGAAACTTTGAGCCGCCCCTCGACAAAGCCCAGAAACTCGCGTGAGTATTTTTGCGGTATGGGGATATTTGCGGCCCCCCTGTCAGACCCCAACAGAAGCGCATCCGTCTGCTTTTCCAGTCGCTGCCAGGCAGCTGAAAGAGCAACCGAATCAGATTCGTCATAGCAGAGCCCATTTATTTCACTGGCAGTCCGCGACAGAAACAACTTTCGAGCTGCTTCTCCTTTGGAATACCCCGACGCAGCTCGCAGGAATTTCAGACGCAGTCGCTCCACTTCAGATAATTCTGACTCATCAACCTCAGGAACCTTAGCTTCTTCACCGGGTGGCCTTGCTCCCGCCGCCAGGAATAATTTTCTGATCTTCTTTTTTTCCAACGCTTTCTGTTTCTCAGTCTCGTCATATAACTCATACAACTCGGGGTCCACCAGACCGGGCATTGCGGTAAATCCGCGCTTATCTTTAATATTCAGATTCGCCCCAGCCTCGATCAGCAATTTCACACTTTCCGCATTGGGTTCCGAGACGGCCCAATGCAGGGGCGTCTCTCCCTCACTATCTTGTACATTGAGCCGGGCTCCCCGTTTGATCATTGCCTTGAGTACTGGGGGACTTTTTGTCGCCCGATGTAACGGAGTAATACCATCCGTTCCATCGATATAAACCCCCGTTTTCGTATTGGGATCTGCTCCCGCTTTGAGTAAAGCCAGCGAAAGCGGATCGTGCCCCTGATAAATTGATGTACTCAGCGCGGTTGAACCATACCCATCATCCAGGTCAAGTTTCGCCCCTTGATCGATCAACAACTTTGCAATAGCCACGCGTCGCTTATCGCGTTCCTGAATCAACCGGGGATCAATCTGTTTACGTTTTTCTTCCGCTCGATCACGAGCTTCAGAAGTATTCTCTGTCATTTTCTCCGGCTGAGGTTCGCGGTGACTGTGGGCAACCGCCAGGAGAGGCGTCCATTTATCAGAGCCGTAAGGCGAATAACCCAGCGACCATATGTCCTGAAATAGCTCACCATCATAAAAACCAAGACGGGCATCAGGTTTCGCTCCCGCCTGCAGCAGGCTCTTCACCTGTGCCACATCCAGTTGGAACGCAGCGATTACAAGTCGATGATCGAGCGTGTATTTCCGTGGCTCCTCTTCTGCCCAGGCATTTGTAGTGATCAGGAGAAACAATGTGAGAAAAGAGAGGCGGCTGAGCATGGTACATTCCTCATGGTCAGTGAGCAGAAGGGTTCTCGGAAAAACTACCTGTAGTGTATCAGGTTCGTGCCCCCCTCGTCCAAAACTAATTCAGCAAAGCAGGAGGGGTGAGAGTCGTAATTTAGCCAGTCCGGAACCTACCCGTCCGCCAACAAATCCACACAACAGCATATCCAAATGTAACATCCGGGTGCCGCACCCTGTAATTCTTTCACATCAGGAGGCATCTCACCCCGCTGACTTCACACCTCAGCTTGCCAGCTTACCAGGATTATCGTTTTCCAGAACTGGCATCCGATTTGCCTTGTCTCATCCCCAGACTGCGGGCATTCGAAAACCATCTGTATTCAAGGAGGATCGGGTTATGGAAATCATGCTGACCATGTTACTGGGTGTTGCCACGGCAGCAGGCCCCACAGTCATCAACGCAGACTTCGAACAGAAAGACGTCCGCACCGGCCTGCCGACCGGCTGGTCTTACACTTCGCTACCGGGCAGACAGCACCTGGTCAATTACCAGACCACACAGGTCACAGCCGCGAAAAAACAGGGCAGCGCGCTGTCCATCACCGTCGCCTCGGATCACCCCGAGCAGATCGTCGCCTACAACATTCACCAGGACCTGCAAGGGCTGACTCCCGGCAAAGCCTACCGCGTCTCCGCCCGCGTCTGCACTAAAGGTTTGAAAACGATGCCCATGATCGTTGTCCAGTGCATCGACGCCAGTGGCAGAAAATTCGTCGGCATGGCACGTTCTCCACAGCGTGATCTCCCCGGCGACCTCGATTCCTGGGAACAGATTCATACCGACATTTTCGTCCCCGAAGGAACGTCAACCGTCCGACTGCGCATCGGCATCCCCGCAGCAGGCAACGCCGGCGGCACCGCCATCATCGACGACGTCGACATCGTCGAGATGAATTAAACGCAGCGTCCCTTCTTAAATAGAAACCACTCTGTCAGCGGGTGGGCTCGGATCAAATCCGAGCCGAGCGCAGCGAGCAGGAGGTCCCGGTTCTCGCGTCCCCATCAGAGCAGCCTTTCCCAACACTCAAAATCTAAAGAGCAAGGCCCATCTCATCAACGGACGACATTTACACCGCGACCACCTGTTACCTGCGGCAGTTAAAGATTAAATCAGGAACAAAAAAAGCCGGCCCCAACGAGCCGGCTTTTCTTTTATTACTTCGCGAAGAGTATCAACTACTCACCCCGCAGCCGTTTGCCCAGCTTGCCGACTTCGGCCGCCAGTTCCTTGCGGGCTTCGCCCAGACCTTCGGGAGTCAGGTTGCCCCCTTGAGGTAGTCCAGCACGATGTCTTCAGCTTTCATCAGATCCTTGCACGCATCCGCGATTTCGGAAGCGATCTCGTGAGGAATCGTCGTCACGCCGTTCAAATCACCGTGCAGCAGGTCGCCGGGATAAATCGGAATGCCACCCACGGTAATCGGCACGTTGACGGCCAGTGTGTGACAGTATCCGTGAGCACAGATCGCACCGTTCGTAAACGCGGGGAAGTCGAGGGCTTCGACCTGGTCCAGGTCACGACCGGCGCCGGAGGTGATGATCCCTTTCGCACCGTATGCTTTATAAGTGCTGCACATCACTTCGCCGAACGTGGCAGAAGCGGTGGGCTCGTCCATGTCCTGGTAAACGACAACCGGTGCACCCGGCAGTGATTCGAACGCAGCGACCTGGTTATCCAGACCGGCGTAAACGTCACCACTGCGCGGCGGTGCCATGCTGCGGAAAGTGGAAGTCAACGCGTAGCCAACCATGGGAGGCATCTTGGGGAAGCAGGCTTTGATGGTATCGTTCATAAAGCCGACGTTCCGCGGACGGATGTTCCACAGCTCGATCACATTACAGACGGTCGGGGTGTCATACTTGGCAAGTTCATCCAAAGCTTCGTTGGAGAGGCCTTCAGTCGTGGACATGAATGGGTTCCTGTTGGTTAAATTTCAGTGTTGCGGTTTCTTAAAAACGGAGGCCAGATTCCCTTCTGCATCGAAAGGCAAGTCGAACGGCCCGGAAATGATTTCCAGGTCGTCACGGCTGTTGATCTCCTCCAGGTACGTTTCGCTGACGACAACTTCGCTCAGTTCAAGCGTGTCGTAAATCTGTACGATGCCACTGGTCTCGGGTTCCACCAGCCCCACAGTCTGCAGGGCCGCCTCAATGGCTTCACGGTCATTCGGATACACCAGTGGAACCATCCCGGCGGTAGGATGACTCCCCGTAATCGTATTAATGCGGGTGCTCTGCCAGTCCACCCCCGCCACGGTCCGCTCGTTCGTGAACTCGGCCAGACCGATGCCGCACGCGTTACCATGCGTCTCTTCGGTCAAACCGCGAATCATAATTCGTTTGCAGGCGACGACATCCCGTTCCGTGGCGGCATGGTCATTGAACTTGCGTCCGACCACGCAGGCATCCATTCCCGAACCGCTGATGTTCTTCCCGATCCGATCCACGATCAGCAGATCGATCTTCGGGAAAGGCAGTCGCGGGAGCCACTGGCGGGCAATCTCCAGCAGTTCCTTCTCTCGTTCGTAAAAGTTCTCCGGCGGCACAGCTTCGATCATGCCGGTTTCATCGTAGGAATTCTCGACAATCGCCAGGCCACCGATCACACTGCATTTTTCTAATACCGACGCTGCCACCGCCTTGATGATCTCTTCAAAACTGTGATCTTCAATCGCCCGATGATAGATCTTGGCCCCCGCATGCTTTCCCAGGCCGATCAACATCATCTTATGCAGACCCGATTCAATATCCCCCACAAACCGGGTGTGCGGCTTGACCCGACCACAGACCAGCACATGGTCCGCAGCGTAGGCGTTCTTATCAAAATGAACCGGAATCCCGTGCGGCGTCTGGTCGACAATCACCGTTTCCATCGAGGAACGGATCTCCACTCCCATCGCTGCTTCCGTCACCCCATACGAGGCAATCACCTGCGCCTGACCTTCCGCGGTCCCGCCGCCATGACTGCCCATCGCCGGGACAATAAACGGTTCCGCACCCAGTGACTTCAGGTAATCGACAGTCGACTTGATAATCAGCGCAATATTGGCAATTCCGCGGCTTCCCACAGGCACCGCCACAGAATCCCCCGGTTTAACTACTTCCCCCAGACTCAGCTTCGACAAGGCAGCAGTAACCGCTTCCGCTACATCGTCAACTCGCGTCACGGGAAAGTGCTGGCGGATCCGGTAAGCCTGGGGCAGATTCATGTTCATAGTCGTGATTCGATCCATTCAGTTCCGGGGGCGGGCAAGCGGGATGGTATCCATGCGTCTGATATATGAAGACTCTGTTATTGTACGGTATTCTGATCCAATTCCGCTACACTCCCGGCCCCCTGCCTGTCAGAATCAGGGCGGATCGGTAATCGCCGCCGGTTCTCCGGTTGCAGCCCGGAACAGTCTTGTTCTAAAGTCTCAATTGCGATACCTTTACCAATGGTCCATCCCTCCCACACCGGCCGAACCCGGATTGGCCGGCAACCAGCGTCCGCCGCGAATGCCAGACAATCTGGCCCACGCGTCAGATCAGGTCTGAGAGGGAAACCATCTGATTACCCAAGAACAATCAGCAGGTCGAAACTGGAAGTCGAGCCTTGTTGCTGCAAGGAAGCAGATATGAGAAAAAACTTTGAACGGATTATCTTTGCAGTCTCTGTTTGTGTGCTGGCAGGTGTCCTCTTCATTCAGGGCATCCTGTATCTGAGAGATCTGGGATTCACAGACGAGTCCACCCCCGTCACACTCTCACTCGCGCAGGATCCGAATTCTGTCACAGAACCGGAACCGGCGCTGACTGAGAACGAACTGACGCCCCTGCCGGATCTACCGCAAATCGAGCTCGCACTCGCCGAAGCCAATGACGGAACAGAACTCGCAGCTGAAGCGCCCACACTCGATGGTCCCCGGCTGACAGTTCCCGAAAGCGGCCAGGGCAAGATTCTCGCGAACCCCGAGAGTGCCCGCCCCGCACTGCCACTGCTGCCCGCACTGGAAGCCGAACATCCCCAAACACCCGGCCCGCTCATGCCACCTCTCAATGCAGAACCGCTGGCCGAGAAACCCAGACACGATGATGCCGCTGCTGACAAGCTGATCCGCTCGATCATCAAAGAACATCTACCCCACGCCACCCCGGAAGAACTTCAGATCTGGTTTGAAGAACTCAGAGGCGTCCCCCCCAAAGTCGCGAATGACATGCTCGCCATTCGCAAGCTCCTGCAGCCCAAAACCGCGCTGCGGATGCCCATCGAAAAATGGGAGGAACTGAATCCGACACTGGAACTCGCACCGCCGCAACAACAGTCCGTCTCTTCGACGCACAACCGGGGCAGCGACCAGGGAGGCTTCATCGGCTTTTCGTCACAGGCCGACCGGGACGAACTCCTGCAGCGTCTAAGGCCTACCGTCGATGCCCTGCGGATGTCGCGGGATGTGATCGTCAACAACATCGCCAATGCAGGCACCGTCGGATTCAAACGATTGAACGTGGAATTTGAAGCGCTCCCCTACGAATACATTGAAACGCCTGCCAGCGAGAAAAACTCCGCTGCACCGCCAATCGCCGTCGGCATGGGCAGCCAGGTCCTGCAGACCCGACTCTCGCAGACCGCCGGCGAACTGATTAGAACCGGCCGCAAACTCGATGTCGCCATCGAAGGTCAGGGTTTTCTGCAGGTCAGCCTCGGAGAACAGACTCTGTTTACCCGCGCCGGTCGCCTGATGATTGACGATCAGCGTCGCCTCTGCCTGCGGGGTTCCCAACAGAATTTCCCTCTCGCACCGGAAATCCGTGTTCCGGAATCGGCACACTCAGTACAGATCCGTGAGAACGGCGCAGTCGTCGCGATCGTTGCCAACAAAGAATCAGCCGATGCAGAACAGGAACTGGGCACTATCCAACTATCCTGCTTTGCCGACGACACCGAACTCTTTCCACGCGAGTCCTGCCTGTTTGAAGCGACGGCCCGCTCGGGTGTTCCCCGCGAACTGACACCGGGAAAACAGGGGGCCGGCCTGCTCGTGGCTGGCATGCTCGAAGCGTCTAATGTTTCCATCGCAGAAGAACTGGAAGCACTGGCCTCAATCAAACAGCGCGTCGATGCGCTGCAGACCATCTATCAACTGGATACCCTTGAACCGGTACAGGCTGATCTCGGTCCCCCTTCCGATCGCATCGCTCGACCGGAAAGTCAGCGACTGCCCCGCGGCAATCGCCCGATCATCAAATAACCCGCTCGCAAATCAGCGAGTGCGTTCTGCTCAGGAGAAAATTTCCTTGAGCTTGTTGTGGCGGTGATAGAAGCCTTCGTCGAATACGTCGAGCAGCTTGGATTCTGTCACGATGAATCCGAGCAGACCTCCCGGCGGTTGAAATTCGAGCCGGTCAATCACGGTCACCAGGTTATCGCCGCTGGGTACGATTTCGTGTTCGTGGATGTAATGCTTGAGCGGACCGGAAATCTGTTTTTCGGTAAACAGCTTCGGTTCATCGAAAACGGTGATCTCGTGGACCCCTTCCTGCACCTGCCCGAAGCCCTGAATACGAAATTCAATCGTCGCCCCTTTATAGAGCTTGTCCGGTTTTTTCGTAAATGTCAGGCCGGCATCCGGAGGACTGATCTTCAGGATATTTTCGGTATCGATCAGAAACTCGAATACCTGTTCGGGGGTGGCGGTCAGCTGCACGCTGGCTTCGAAGTTCGCCATGGTCACTCTCTTTCGACTTTCAACGCGGATAAATATACTTTACAACAGTACGTTTTCTAAGCGGTCAGAGCCGCCGCGCCTATCCTAGCTGAATGTTTTCGAAATAACGAGTCCCCCAACACCCCGGATCGGGTTTCCCCGCGATCTGGGGTCTTTCTGAAGCGAATTCCTCATGCAGTTTTCCCCGGAAGTCCTGAAACAGTGCTGGTTTCTGGCCGGTCCCACCGCCTGCGGCAAGACCGAACTCAGCCTGCAGCTGGCCGAACATCTGGATGCGGAAATCCTGGCCCTCGACTCGATGTCCCTCTACCGGGGCATGGACATCGGCACCGCGAAAGCTTCGCCTGAAGAACAGCAGAGAATTCCCCATCACCTGATCGACGTCATCGACCCGCATGAGGAATTCAGCGTCGCCGATTACCTGACCGCCGCCGAACAATGCTGTCGGGAAATCATCGACCGCGGACATGTCCCCCTCTTCGTCGGAGGCACCGGTCTCTACCTGCGGGCCGTCTTACGCGGCGTCTTTGAAGGCCCCGCTGCCGACTGGGATTTCCGCCGCGAACTCGAACAGTTCGTCGAGGCCGAAGGCAACCTGGCTCTGCATGCGAGACTGGCCGAAGTGGATCCGGTCTCCGCAGAGAAACTGCATCCCAACGATCTCCGCCGCGTCACGCGGGCCCTGGAAGTTTACCACGTCACCGGTCAGCCCCTTTCCTCGCAACACCAGGAAGCGGCCCTCCCCGCAGACCAGCGACCGCAGCACGTCTACTGGCTCTCCCCTGATCGCGACTGGCTCTACACCCGCATCAACGTCCGCGTCGACCTGATGCTGCAGGCCGGACTGCTGGACGAAGTTAAAACGCTGCTCGCCGCAGAACAGCCACTCAGCCGCACCGCCCGACAGGCACTCGGCTACAAGGAACTGATCGACCACCTCGAAGGGGACATCGCTTATGACGAGGCCGTCGAAACCCTGAAAGTCCGCACCCGCCAGTTCGCCAAACGCCAGCACACCTGGTTCCGCAACCTCGAAGAATGCCACGCACTCGAAGTCACCACCACAGACACCGCAGTCGACCTGCTCGATAAACTGCTGAAGTGATGTATAAAAACAACTTCACAGTATTCTATTGTACACATTCTGTAATCAACACCAAATAAAGCCTCGCCTGAGCAGTCTCTTTCGTGGTAGTCCCCATTCGGAATACGTTTCGTGGTCGTTCTGAGTTGTTTCCGCTCAGTCGGTGGCTAAGTTCCCCGTAACTCTCTATAGTGTCATGCTAAATCTAGTAAATGAACTGGTCGGACCCTCTCGGCTGCTGGTCCAGGTTTCCAGTGCTTGTTTCCCTCAACTTCAATATTGTGTGATTCATGATGACCGACGAAAAAGTGTTAATTCAGGTGGGCCACAGTCCCGATCCGGACGATGCCTTTATGTTCCATGCCCTGGCCAATGACAAAATCGAAACTGGTAAGTATCGATTCACTCATGAGTTACAGGACATCGAAACCCTCAACCAGCGTGCCTTCAACGCGGAACTGGAACTGACCGCCGTCAGTCTCCACGGCTACGCTTACCTGACCGACACCTATGCGATCTGCTCCTGTGGTGCCTCCATGGGCGACAAGTACGGCCCCATGGTCGTGGCCCGGGAAGAGTGGAGTATCGACGACCTCCGCGGCAAAAAAATCGCCATCCCCGGCAAGCTGACCACCGCCTTCCTGGCCCTCAAGCTCCTGCTGGGTGATGATTTTGAATACGAAGAACACCCCTTCGATGAAATCCTGAATCTGGTCGAACAGGGTAAATTTGACGCCGGCCTGATCATTCACGAAGGTCAGCTGACCTACGCCAACCAGGGACTCAAACTGGTCGTTGACCTGGGTGAGTGGTGGTACGAAGAAACCGGTCTCCCCCTGCCGCTGGGTGCCAACGCCATCCGCAAAGACCTCGGTCAGGAAATGATGGAAGAAGTCACTGCGATCCTCAAACGGAGCATTGAGTACGGCCTGGAACACCGCGACGAAGCCCTCGATCACGCCCTGAAATACGGTCGCGATCTGAACCGGGGCAGTGCCGACAAGTTCGTAGGCATGTACGTCAACGACTGGACCCTCGATTTCGGCGAAAAGGGACGCGAAGCAGTCGCGACTCTGCTCAACAGGGGTTACGAAGCCGGCATCATTCCGAATCCCGTCAAACTGGAATTCATCGGTTAAGACTTCAGTCGCTCCCGTGATTGAATCGTAGAGAGATAGAGAAGGTGGTATGCGATGAGTGAATCAAACTCATCCGGATATTTACAGACATTGTTCGGCCTGTCCGGCAAAACGGCGACCGTCATCGGCGGTACCGGAGTTCTGGGGGGCGCCATTGCAGAAGCCCTGGCCCAGGCCGGCGCACATGTCATTATCGTGGGGCGTAACCAGGAAAACGGCAACGGTCGCGTGAAGATGATCAAAGATCTGGGCGGCAGTGCCGAGTTCTTCCAGGCCGATTCCACGAACCGTGCCGATCTGGAAGCAATTATCGCACACCTTAAGGCCAGTGATCGGACACCCGATATCCTGGTCAACGGTGCCGGCATCAACGCGGCGACCCCCTTCCTCGAAATCAGCGACAAAGAGTGGGACGATATCTTCCGTGTCAACCTGCTCAGCGTGAAAGTCGCCTGTCAGGTCTTCGGCGAAGCCATGCTCGAGCAGGAAATCCCTGGCTCGATCATCAACATTGCCTCCATGAGTGCCATCACTCCGCTCTCACGCGTCTTCACTTATTCCGCCTCGAAGGCCGCTGTGCTCAACCTGACACAGAACCTCGCTCGCGAATGGGCCGAACAGGGTGTACGGGTTAATGCACTCTCTCCTGGCTTCTTTCCTGCCGAACAGAACCGTAAAGTGCTGACACCCGAACGCATAAAGAGTATTATGAATCATACACCTGCCCAGCGTTTCGGGGATCCCGAGGAGCTGGCAGGGGCGGTCCTGCTGATGGCCTCCGGTAAGGCCGGCAGCTTCATCACCGGCACTAACATCGCCGTGGATGGCGGTTTTTCCTGCATGACCATCTGAGATTCTTCCCGACAACGAGTTTAAGGAGCACCCGACTTGGATCCGATTCAGATTGAACCTGGTCAACGCTACCTCGCTCGTATCAATCCCAAGCGGATTCCGCACATCTTCACTGACGTCCTGATTATCGGCGGCGGGATCGCTGGCTGCCGCGCTGCACTGGAAATCGATCCCCGCCTCGAGACGATCATCGTCAACAAAGGCAAAGTCACCCAGTCCAACAGTGCCTATGCCCAGGGCGGAATTGCCGGTGTGCTTGATCCACTGGACAACATCACCAACCACGTGCAGGATACGCTCGCCGCCGGCAAGGATCTCTGTGATCCCGAACTGGTGGAATACGTCTGCAGCGAAGCGCCCCGACACATTCAGGAACTGATCGAATTCGGGGCCGACTTCGATACACAGGATGGCAAAATCGCACTCACCAAAGAGGGGGGCACAGCCATCGACGCGTCGCGCATGCCCTGGGCGATGCCACCGGAAAAGAAATCATGCGAGCCCTGGTCGCCGCCGTCCAGAGCCGTCCCAATATTCAGACCTGGATGAAAACCCCCACACTCGACCTGGTCACCGAAGATGGCCAGTGCCGCGGTGCCATCATCTGGAACCGCTACCACGGCAAGTCGCTCGTCTGGGCCAAGCAGGTCATTCTCGCCACCGGTGGTGCGGGCTGTCTGTTCCGTGAAACGACGAATCCCCCGCTGGCGACCGGCGATGGACACGCCCTGGCGTTCCGCGCCGGTGCCCGCCTGCAGGACATGGAGTTCATGCAGTTCCACCCAACGGTGCTTTATATTGCGGGGGGTGCCCGCTACCTGGTCTCCGAAGCCGTCCGGGGCGAAGGCGCCTACCTCCGGGACTGTAACGGCGTGCGTTTCATGGAAGAGTACCACCCCGATCTGGAACTCGCGCACCGCGACATCGTCAGTCGGGCCATCACCGATCGCATGCTGAAAACCAGCCACTCCTGCGTCTACCTCGACCTGCGGCACATCGACAAGCAGCTGGTCAAAGAACGCTTCCCCAACATCAGCAAGGTCTGTGCGGGTTTCGGCCTGGACCTGTCCAAAGATCAGATCCCGGTCCGCCCCGGAGCCCACTACATGATTGGTGGCGTCAAAACCGATCTGCAGGCGCGAACTTCAGTGCCTCACCTCTGGGCCGCCGGCGAAGTCACGTCCACCGGTCTGCACGGCAGTAACCGACTCGCATCCAACAGCCTGCTGGAAGGCATGATCTTCGGATCCGCAGCCGGCAAAGGCGCTTCCGCAGCCGCTCTCAGCATGCCCGATCAGTACTCTGCATCGCTGTTGCCCGAATGGGAAACCGAAAAACGCTCGGACGAAGACCTCAACAGTAAGGACTTAAGGAACTCGCTGGCCAGCCTCATGTGGCGGGATGTCGGCATCACCCGCAGCGCAGACTCGCTGCAGAACGCGCAGGACAAAGTCGATTTCTGGAGCCGCTATGTCGTCGATCGCGAATTCAAAGCACTCCCCGGCTGGGAACTGCAGAACATGCTGCTCGTCTCTCAACTGATGATTACCTCTGCCATTGAACGACGCGAAAGCCGCGGAGTACACTATCGAAGTGACTTCCCGGAAACAGATCCGGCTTTCCAGAAACATATTTCCGTGATCTCAACCAGCTGAGCAACCCGTACGCAACCACGGCCCCGAAACAACCACAGGAAGGGACATCATGCTGCCAGGCATCAAACTGTTTGATCTAACCGGACGCGCTGCCATCATCACCGGAGGTTCCAAAGGACTCGGTTCCGCCATGGCCGAAGGACTTGCTTCAGCAGGTGCGAACGTTCTGTTGACCAGTCGGCATGCAGAAGAAGCAGCAGAAACCGCAGCTCAGATTGAAGCCGACTACGGCACCAGAGCGATCGGTATCGCCGCCGACGTCACCGATCCGGAACAGGTCGCCGCGATGACCGAACGGGCCATCTCGGAGTTCGGCAGGATCGACATTCTGATCAACAACGCGGGCATCAACATCCGTGGTCCCATCGATGAACTCACACTGGAAGAGTTCGAGGAAGTCCAGAAAGTGAATGTCACCGGTCCCTGGCTCTGTGTCCGGTCGGTCGTCCCCCATATGAAAAAAGCCGGCTACGGTCGCATCATCAACATGGCCAGCACACTCGGTCTGGTCGGGCTCTCCAACCGCACACCGTATACCGCCAGCAAAGGCGCCATGGTTCAGATGACGCGGGCCATGGGCCTGGAGTTCTGCGAGTACGGCATCACCTGCAACGCGATCTGCCCCGGCCCGTTTCTCACCCCCATGAATCAGCCGTTCGCCGAGACCGAAGAGATCAAGAAATTCATCGTCGGTGCCGTCGCCATGAACCGCTGGGCACAGATGGAAGAAATCCAGGGTGCGGCAATTTTCCTTGCCAGTAATGCGTCGAGCTACATGACCGGCAGCATGGTCACCGTGGATGGCGGTTGGACCGCGCGTTAGAACGACAGGAGACAGCATGAGTTCCCCGGATGACAGCCCGTCGATCAAGCAGGCCGACCAAGTCAGACGGACTCTTTTCAAACGGCCCCTGTTCATCGTTCTGTTCCTGCTGGGAACTGTGATGGCCTACTCGCTGTTTCTCATCGTCATGTTCCATGAGCGGGTCGCCTTCTTTCAGAAACACGGGGCCCACCTGGAAACCGAATTTCGTAATTCCCGGGGCGAATTGATCCGCGGTGGTTATGAAAACGCTCCTGCGAAACATTTCATCCCGGGACCGTTACTGCGTTATCAACGATCCATCGACGGAGTGCATCTCACGCGGTCCGCACAGCTCAGCGATTCAGAAATCGACCAACTCTTCCAGCAACTCTCGAATTTTCCACAGCTCAAATGGTTAACGCTGGAAGGTTTTCACATCAACCAGCCACGGGCCCGCGCCCTGGCTCGATTAACGAAACTCGAAGATCTTGCACTGCGGTTCTGTACGATAGACGAAACCTGTCTGACCACGCTGCTGGGACAGAACGGACTTCAGCATGTCAGCCTGGCCAACTCAAAATTTGATGAAAGTGAGCTCGCGGTCTTCCACCAACAGCCCGCACAGAAAACGCTGCGTTCGCTCTCTCTGTCGAACTGCCAGGTCACAGATCAGACCGCGAAACTGATCGCTGGCTGCAACCAGCTCTCGTTCCTCGAACTGGACGGGACCGGCATCAGCGATCAGGGCGTCAAAATTCTTGCCCGGCTGCCTCACCTCGAAGTCCTCATTCTGGACCATACCGACATCACGGATACCGGCGTCGCCTATCTCTCTGGTACGCCTCAGCTTGTGGAACTCAGCCTGAGCAACACCGGCACTTCGGATGAAATGCTGGAATCGTTACAACTGGAAATACCCGCATTGCGGGTTTCTGACGATTGAGACACATCAACCGACACTGAATCCAAGCGTTTTAACTGATCTTCCATACTCAGTGTACTTCCCCGCGCGATTTCTCCAATCAGCTTAACCAGACCTCCGTCACCTTGTCAGACTCGAATTTGTGGCGTTTTCTAAACTCTGTTTACTCGTACGAGACAATCCTGTCCTAATTTTGTGTATCTCCATGTTTTACACCCGCCGTAAAATCGTACCCAAGGCAAAAGAAAACAGAAACATGAAATATCGTAAATCCAAGGTATTGATTGTCGACGACTCAGAAGTCGTACGACATATCCTCTCCAAAGCCCTGACGCCCGAAGGTTACACGATCTATTCGGCCGTCGATGGTGAGGATGGCTGGCGAAAAATCATCGAACTGCAACCAGACATCGTGCTGCTCGATGTGGAAATGCCGACCCGGAACGGATTTGACGTCCTCCGCGAAGTCCGTGATAACTTCAAGGCGGAAGAAATCGCGGTCATCATGGTCACGACACAGAGTGATGGCAAAGGAATTGCCCGCGCCTTTGAAGAGGGTGCCTTCGACTACATCCCCAAACCGGCCACCGAATCGGAAATCAAGGCGCGGGTCCGTAACGCCATCCGTGCAATTCACCTCCTGCGTGAACAGAAACATCTCAGACAACAGGCCGAAGCCGCTAACCAGTCCAAGAGCGCCTTCCTGGCCAACATGAGCCATGAAATCCGTACTCCCATGACGGCCATTCTCGGCTACACAGAAATCCTGGAACTCGAAGCCCGCACACACCAGATGCCGGAACTGTTCCTCGATTCTCTGGATACCATCCGCCGCAACGGCGGTCACCTGATGGAACTCATCAACGACATTCTGGACCTCTCCAAAATTGAAGCAGGCAAACTCGATGTCGAATCCATCGCCTGCTCGCCACAGACCATCGTGGAAGAAGTCATGGAACTCGTGCAGGTCCGCGCCGAAGCCAAGGGGCTCAAGCTCGAAACAGACTTCAAGTTCCCTCTGCCCGCACAAATCCATTCCGACCCGACCCGCATCCGCCAGATTCTGATCAACCTCATTGGTAATGCGATTAAGTTCACGGAAGTCGGCACGATTCGTCTGGAAACGGAACTCCTGCAGGCACCATACGAAGAACCTCAAATCCAATTTACGGTCGTCGACCAGGGTATCGGCATGTCGGAAGCGCAGATGACAAATCTGTTCCGTCCCTTCAGCCAGGCCGATTCGTCCACCTCCCGCAAGTACGGGGGAACCGGACTGGGACTGACCATCTGCAAACGACTGGCCAACATCCTCGGCGGTGACATCTCCGTTCAGAGCGAACTCAACCAGGGTTCCCGCTTCTCCGCAACCGTGCGGACCGGCAGCCTGGCTGAAATCGAACTGCTCCACGAACTTCTCGATACAAATGTAATTTCGGCGACAGCTGCAGCAGACAATAAAACAACGTCTGCGGAAGAAGAGTTTCCGCTGCGTGGGAAACATGTCCTGCTGGCAGAAGACGGTCCGGATAACCAGAAGCTGATCTCCTTTATCCTTAAGAAAGCAGGCGCCAAGGTAAGTGTGGCCGAAAATGGTGAAGAGGCTTACCAGGCCGCGATCCAGGAGATGGAACGAGGCGCACTCTTCGATGTGATCCTCATGGACATGCAGATGCCTATTCTCGACGGCTACAGTGCCACACGTAAAGTCCGCGACGTTGGTTACACAGGCCCGATCATCTCACTCACCGCCAACGCGATGGAAGGCGACCGGGAGAAATGTCTGGCCGTCGGCTGTAACAATCACATCACCAAACCCATCGATCGTCGGCAACTCGTCGCGATGATCTCTGAAATCTCCGAGCCCTCCGAACTCTGCCTTTCCTGACAAGGCGTGAAGCTGATCTCAATAAAAAAGCCGAGTCACCCTGAATCACTCGCAGGGTGAACCGGCTTTTCTTAATTCTGGAACATTGACTGCAATAAAGACCAATTAGCCGCAGGGAGTTAGCCCCGGTTGAAACGTCTTTGGTCTATACCATCCGGAATTAAGAAACGCTACCTAGTCCTTCATCGCCGCCAGTTTCTTCAACGCAGCCTGGTGTGCCCGCTGATACACGTCCTTAAGCGACACCGGCTGACCGCCGTTGGTTTTACTCTGATCCGCAGCTGACATGAACGTATAGATCTCCAGCGTCTCCGCCGGACTCACCGGAGCCTTGCCGGTCTGGAAGAACTTCACCACTTCCACCAGCAACGGTTCGTATCCACTGAAACTGCCAATCGGAGCAATCCCCTTACTCCCGTAGACGGTCCCACCATAACCTCCCTGGTAGCCATTGTTCTCTTTTCGGCGTCCGCGGAACGTGCCGATCCGACCGTCTTCCCAGGTCCCCACAGCCAGATCCGTATTCGGCGTATTGACGCGGACCACCGTTTCACAACCCGGCCCCATGATCGTATACAGCGTCTCAACGCCGTGAATTCCATACCAGTAAAAATCGGGATGGGTACTTTCCATCGGACAGGGACTGAAGGCATCACAACCAATGATCTCCCCCACCACACCGCTGTTAATCTTCTTCGCACCATCGGTGTACCGCAGTGATGAGGAACTGAAAACCGGTGTCTTGTATTGTTTCGCCGCTTCGTAAATGGCAATCACATCCGTCAGATCACCGGCGACCGGCTTGTCGACAAACAGAGGCTTCCCCGCTTTGAGCACGGGCAGTGCCTGCTCGAGGTGCACGCGACCATCGTTACTTTCCAGCAGCACCACATCGACCTCGTCCAGTAGCACTTCAATACTGGGTACGATCTTCACTCCCTGCGCCGTCACCTGCTCGGTGATCTGGGGAACGGATTCCACGCTCTCCTTAATGTCTCGACTCCCCTGCGGATAAGCGGCGACCACACGACAGGCTTTGAACTCGGGAAACTTCGGCTCCGCGCTGTTCAATATTTTCGTGAAGTTACTCGAATGCGAAGTATCCAGGCCGATGATGCCGATCTTCAACGGTTTTGTTTCCTCCGCAGATGTGACCTGCGTCACACAACAACAAAGGATCAGACAGACAGCCACACACAGGTAACCACGTAACAACGTCATGATGTCAGTTCTCCAAATTCGGTACCCTCTGAGAACTCCATGAATTCATAGACGGCACCATCGATCAACACAAAAACCACTTTCAGATTCTCCATTGCCTGGAACGGTCCCAGCAGAACGTGCAAGCCTTCTATTTCTTTATCGATATCAGGCACCTTAAAGGCGATGTGCGGCTGATATCGAACCGGTCCGGTGACCGGCGTATCGGGCTCGAACCTCAGATATTCGATTTTATAAGGATGCTCATTCGGGTTGGTGACATACACCTTTGTCTCTTCCACGTAGATTTCGCCTGGCTGTGGATCGTCGGTAATCACACCCACATGATGAAACTCTCGCATGGCAGCTCCTTAAGCTGGGGGACTTCGAACCGGCTTCAGGCAGCCGGGTTCGCAGACATTGATTCTACCGGCACCGATGCGTCCGATCAAAGGGATGCTGCGGAAATGATGCGTTTCGGCAACATCACAGCCCGCACCTGAAACACATGATCTGTTCGATTACCGCAAAAGTCCCTGTTCCCCTCTTGTCATCCCTCTTGATTGACCCGCACAATATTTTCTCCTCTCCTCGACGAAAGACAGCCGCGAAATCCCGCTTCTCCCGGATACCGTGACCACAGCCAACACTCATGAATAACCTCTTACCACTGATCATTGTCTGCTGCGCCATCGCGATTGCCATCTGCAGCCCGCACCCGACGGTCTCGATCCTGAAACCGTTCCGCTGGCTCATGCGCCGCTTTAAAGACAGTGTCACCCGGGGTGTCCTGTTCTTCTTCTGTCTGACCCTGCTGCTGGAACTCGGCATCGGTCTCTGTATCCGCATTCCTGCCCCCATGGTCCACGACGAGTTCGCTTACCTGCTCGCTGCAGATACTTTTGCATCCGGCCAACTGACCAACACCACACATTCCCAGTGGGAACATTTCGAAAGCTTTCACATCATTCAACAGCCCACATACCAGGCGAAATATCCACCCGCACAGGGACTGTTGCTCGCTCTGGGACAAGCCACGACCGGCTATCCGATTGCTGGTGCCTGGCTCGGCATGGCCGCTGCTTGCGCTGCCATCTTCTGGATGCTCTGCGGCTGGGTCCCACGACGCTGGGCCATGTATGGCGGCTTTCTCGCCGCGCTGAATGCGTCCTTCCTCACCGGCTGGGGACTCTCCTACTGGGGAGGCCAGGTCGCTCTGCTCGGCGGTGCCCTGCTCTTCGGGGCACTCCCCCGTCTGAAACAAGCGCCGCGCAGTTTCACGTCCCTCGCGCTCGCCATAGGTCTTGTGCTGCTCGCGAACAGCAGACCCTATGAAGGCCTGCTGGCAGCGATCCCCGTGGCCCTCGTTCTGCTGGTCTGGCTCATCGGTCGCAACTCACCGGGGTGGCGCGTCGTCCTGCTGCGTTGCATCTTACCGATGCTTCTGGTGCTGCTCCCCGCTTTTCTCTGGATGGGCTATTACAACTTCCGCGTGACGGGGAATGCATTGAAATTCCCATACCAGATCTGGATCGAACAGTACTGGCCCCATTCCCTCGATGGCATTCTCGTCTCCAGCAAGGAAAAACCCGACGCGGAAAAACGGTTCCGCACGATCTACAGCTACGATCTCGACGCCTCGCCCGCGAACCAGCTGATTCAACATGAATTCGACAGCACCCGTTTCTCGCTGCCGGTCAAGCTGTTGAAATTCGATCTCGTCTATACGGGTTCCTACGTGGTCGGTCTGATCTGCCTGTTGGGAGCAGGCGCACTCTTCCGCAACCGGGCGAATCTGTTTGCAGTCGGCACCTCCGCGCTGGTCATCGCGGGAGTTCTGGCCCAGGACACCTCCGGGCACCCGCACTACCTAGCTCCTATCGGCTGTCTGCTGATTCTACTTCAGGTCCAGTGCCTACGCTACGTGGCCGTCTGGAAACACCACTGGCGCCCCGTGGGATGCGCATTGATCGCAACCGTCCTCTTATTAACTGCTCTGACCACCATCGCCAGCGCCGCCTCGGGGGCCCTCCCGACTGCAGTCGCGGAATTTCATCAGTGGGCCCGCGCCCGTCAGCAGATCCTTGAACGACTGCAGTCGACACCCGGCAAGCATCTGGTGCTGGTCAACTATCACCAGAATCACAGCGTACACAAAGAATGGATTTATAACCGGGCTGACATCGACGGCGCCAAAGTCGTCTGGGCTCGGGTCCTCGAACCTGATAAAAATCAGCAACTCTTCGATTACTTCAAGGACCGCACCATCTGGATCGTGGACGGCGATGCAGCCTCTCCTGAATTGCAGCGCTATTCCGATCACCCGCACCACAAGGAACAGAAAGAACAGCCGCCGCGCTGAACCAGGCCTATGTCACTGCAACCATTCACCGTCATCGTTCCCCTGTATAACGAAGCCGCAGCGCTGCCGGCGGCGATCGTCGACCTGGAAGCCATCTTGGCCGAAACGGGACCGCACGAACTGATCGTAGTCGACGACGGCTCGACCGACGGTTCTTCCGCAGCCCTCAAGGCCCTCCGCGAAACACACCCCGATCTCAAGCTGTTCCACCATGAAACGAACCAGGGCTACGGCGCTGCGTTGAAAACAGGAATCCGCCACGCCAGCCATGACTGGATCGTGATAACCGACGCGGACGGCACCTACCCCAATGCACGGATCAAAGACCTGCTCGCACACATGGATCGATACGACATGGTGGTCGGCTCGCGCACCGCAGATGACGTCGAGTATTCCACGCTGCGAAAACTGCCGAAATTCTTCCTCAGGCACTACGCTTCCTGGATCGCCGGTCGGAACATCCCCGACCTGAATTCCGGGCTCCGCGTCTTTCGCCGCAGCCTCGCAGAAAAGTTTCTGGGACTGCTGCCGGACGGGTTCAGTTTCACCACAACGATTACGCTCGCCCATCTCACGAACCAGTACACCGTGCATTACGAACCGATCGGCTACGCCCGCCGGATCGGCAAATCCAAAATACAACCCATCCGCGATACCCTCCGTTTCCTGCAGCTGATTATCCGCCTGGGCGTCTATTTCGCCCCCCTCAAAGTCTTCGGCCCCTTTGCTGTCATTCAGTTGATCGCCTTTTCGATTTCGATCTGTTACGACGTATTCGTTTTACAGAACATCACCGACAAATCGGTCATGCTGCTGATGTTCGGCATGAACACTGCGTTTTTCGCCCTGCTCGCAGATATGATCGATAAACGCTGCCAGAAGTAGTTACCCATTTTCCTGTTTCTGTTGAGAAAAGTACCGTGTCCATTGCCCACAGGTTTCCCCATAAAGCAACCCGATTCGCACTGCTGACCATCGTGAGTCTGACCACGAACCTCAGCATCGCCTACGGACTGTTCTATGCCGGGGTTCCCGAAGCACTCGCGTTCGCCAGCGCATTGTTGACCGCCTTCGCACTAAATTTCGCCGGCTGCCGCTGGTTTGTGTTTCTCTCTACAGACACGCCCCTCGCCAGGCAACTCCTGCACTTTGCATTAACCAACGGCTCGTTTCGTCTTCTGGAATATCTGAGCCTGCTGGCGCTGAGTGCAGTCGGATTTTCAAATTATTACATCCGCGTGATCACCGTCCTGGCGACCTCGTTTATACTGAAGTTTTTTGTGTATGGCAGATTTGTCTTCGGCCAGAATCGTCCGTCCTGAGAAAAGCAGGTCCGTCACGCTGAATCATGAATGATCAAAGCCCGTCTGACAACTTGAATCGACTCCCCGCAGGAGAGCAGCCCACAGAACATGCCACGCGTGACCGGGAACTGTTCGACCGCATCGCAGGCGAGTATTGTCGTAAGGACCTGCTCCCCGCCTCGCGCGCTGCGCGGCGTCACCGTCTGTTGCAAACCCTGCAGGCCGTCCCCTTCTCACAAAACGCGACGGTACTGGAAGTCGGCTGCGGAGCGGGCTTCGCCGCGCAATACCTGCAAGGCCACATCGGCGACTACTGTGGCGTCGATTACTCAACAAACCTGATTGAATATGCCCGCGCGCACAACGGGGGCCCGGGCATTCAATTCGTGGCACAGAATATTCAGGAGTTCCAGCCGGGCCGGTCGTTCGATCTGATTTTTGCCATCGGCCTGCTGCACCACCTCGACAATCTCGACGCGACACTCGCAGCGCTGGTCCAACTGTTGAAACCAGGAGGCTGGCTCGTCGCCAATGAACCGCAGCCCGCCAACCCGGTGATCTCCTTCGCCCGCATGATCCGCAAACGCATTGACGCGAACTACTCCTCCGATCAACGGGAACTCTCGTCAGCCGAACTCCAGGCTGCCTGCAGCCGCGCCGGTCTCACTGACATCCGCCTGCGCCCCCAGGGACTGTTTTCAACCCCCTTCGCCGAAGTCCCCCTCTCTCCGCAGTGGCTCACCACGCCCTGTGCGAAACTGGCCTGCTGGACCGACAGTTGTCTGGAGCACCTGCCCGCCTGGCTCTTGAACCGACTGACCTGGAATCTGATCATCGCCGGCCAGAAGCCCGGTTCCACTCTTGATTGAGAAATTCTCCGCTGCACGGTAACCCTGTATCCTTTACAGCCACAGCGAAAATGAAGACACTGAAATCCTCTGAGTTTTCAACGTGACCGTGGTATGAGGAGACTGTGATGGAACAATTGAAAGTCGGCATTATCGGAGCCGGAGGCATCGCTGCCAAAATGCATCTGCCGGAACTGCAGACCGTGAGCAACTGCGACGTCCTGATGCTCGCCGGCCGCAAACAGTCCCGCCTCGAAGTCCTCTGTCGCAAGTTTAACGTTCTCGAATGGACCCACAATTACCAGGACATCATCGACGACGAACGCATCAACGCCGTCGCCATCGCCCTCCCCCATCCGCTGCACGTCGAATGGGGCATCAAAGCCATCCAGGCTGGCAAGCATGTCTTTATGCAGAAGCCACTCAGCACATCGATGGACGAAGCCGATGCGTTTGTGGAAGAGACCGCCAACCACAACCAGACGGTGCTCGCCCTCCCCTACATGTCCAACCCGCAGGTGCTGGCTACCCGCAACTATATTCAGGATGACAAACTCGGCACGATCTCTTCGGCCCAGGCCCGCGCCAGCCATGGGGGACCCGAAGTCTATTACGCCGGCATTCAACAGATCCTCGAAGAAAAGCCGTCCGACGACCTCTGGTTCTTCGACGCCGACAAGGCCGACGTCGGCGCTCTGTTCGATATGGGCGTCTACGCCATCGCGAACCTGGTCGGCACCGTGGGCGCAGTGAAATCAATCACCGCGAAACTGACGACCGTCGCCAAGCCGACCCGCCTGGAAGACACGGCGTCGATGATCCTCGAATTTGAAAACGGAGCCCTCGGCACCGCGCAGACCGGCTGGTGCGATGCCGCCCGGACCTACGAATTTTCTGTGCACGGCACCCGGGGCAAAATCGTCAGTTGTCGTCAGCCCAAACTGCTCAGTTATTTTTACCCCAGTTCGGACGTCAATGAAGACCTCCCGCTCGTCGAAGAGTCAATCGACCTCTCGACCTATCCCGTGCAGAATTCGCACCAGCACTGGGCCGCCTGCATCCGCCAGGGAATCCAGCCCCCGCTGTCGAACGCCGCCACGGCCCGGCATGTGACCGAAATCCTGCTCGCCGCCCTCAAATCCTCGCGGGAAAACCGGACGGTGGACATCCAGTCCCGCCTCACGATTTACTGAGATCCAATACGATTCCGGCGGGATTTTGCCGATTTTGGCAGACTCAGCCGCCGGTACGGTGTCGTTTAAACGCCCGTTTGACTATAAATGGCTGTTGGCAGATTACATGCCTCTGCCTGCCCCTGATCTCATATTTCAATTCTCTTTTGATACTTGCTGGGAGTGTTTCCGATGACGGAGCGGTCTGAACTCGTTGAACAGCTTCGCTGGAAAAAAGTTCCTGTTCTCAATGACGGGTTTGTCTGCCTGGTCGACGTGATGGGCGACGACAGCTCAATTGTCCAGGCGGCCCGCGTCAGCTACGGAGAAGGGACCAAACGCGTCTCCGACGACCGCACGCTGATCCGCTATCTGATGCGTCATCGTCACAGCACACCCTTCGAAATGGCCGAATTGAAGTTCCTCGTGCGTGTCCCGATGGACTGCTGGCGCCAGTGGATCCGGCACCGGACCGCCAACGTCAACGAATACAGCACCCGTTACTCGGTCGCCATCGACTCCGCCCAGACCACGCTTCCCGGCGAATGGCGGACCCAGGCCACCTCGAACCGGCAGGGCAGCGACGCCCCTCTCCCCGAGGATGTCGGCGCTCAGCTGACTGCGGAAGAAACCGAATTCCAGGAAAAGGCCCGCGCCGTCTACGAAGCCCGCCTTGAAGCCGGTGTCGCCCGTGAACAGGCTCGCAAAGACCTTCCCCTGGCAACTTATACCGAAGCCTACTGGAAAATCGATTTACATAACCTGATTCACTTCCTGAGCTTACGCATGGACTCGCACGCTCAGTGGGAGATCCAGGAGTACTCACGGGCCATTGGCGAACAGATCGTCAAACCCCTGTTCCCCGTCGTCTGGGAAGCTTTTGAAGACTATCGCCAGGGAGCCATGTTCCTGACACGCCTTGATAAAGGGGTCATCGAACGCCTCATGGCCAAGGCGGCCACCGATTCGCTGGCACCGCCATTCTCTTCCGAACTCTTCCTCGAAGTGCAGGATGAGACCTGGAAATCGCTCAAACGCAGCCGGGAACGGGACGAATGTCAGTCCAAACTGGAACGGATGGGGATCCTCAAAGCCGAATAGACGTGCTCGTCTGAACACTTTTTGCAGGAAATTCATCGAGTATTTTCCGCGGTTGGCTTTGCAGAACCTGATGGGTTTGTTATCTTTATCGGTCCCGCTCTGTAGCGCGAGGTCCCTTTGTGCGACCCGTTACAGTCGAATTCGTCTGAATTCTCATCTCAGATGAGACCGATTGATACTTAAGTAGATCCCGATTTGAGTGGATCTGTGAACCAGACAATGACAGAAATCAGGAAAAAGAAAAGGTGATTTGAGTGGTTAAGCTTCGGTTACGAGAAAACGAATCTATTCAGGAGGCAGTCAAACGGTTCCGCAAGATTGTTGAACACGCTGGTATCAAAAAAGAAATGCGTCGCCGCGAATACTACGAAAAGCCCAGCGATGAAAACCGAAGAAACAGACGACGTGCAGAACGGCGTGCCCGTCTCTCCCGTCTGCAGAACAATCAGTAATCACTGAGATCTGACAATACACAAAAAACGCATCCCCTTTCGGATGCGTTTTTTTGTGCGCCCTCAATTCTCCGACTTCGTTTCGGCCGCCGCGGCTTCTTCTGCAGCCTGCTTGTCTCTCGACGCCTTTGCCTCGGCTGACTCTGCCGCCTTCTGCTTCACGTACTCCTTCTGGCCCTTCACGAAAGCATCCATTCTCTCCTTCGAAATCCGGGGCATCCCACTAACCGAACTTCCTTCGGCAGCGGTATCGAATACAATCACCTGGCCATCATTGTCCACCAGCATCCGCAGATGGTATGTCTTGAAGACGCCTCCCCAGCGATAGTGGTACAGCTTGAGAATCGCCCCTGATTCATCCAGTTCCTCGGAAGGGCTTCCCTGAATCATGCTGGCCTGGAAGTCTTCGAAAGGAACTTCCCCTGATCTTCCCGCGGCTTCCCTGGCAGCGTCGAGATTGTCGAACGTCTTCGCCTGCGAGGTCTTCGCCCGCCATTCCAGGAGTACCACGCCCAGCAGAATCAGAATGAAGACCCAGGAAATAATCCGCCGCTGGGTGCTGACTTTCTTCTTTGCGGGAGCGGGTTTGGAATCGGGTGTTTCGGGAGCATCAGGGGTAGAACTCATGGTCTCATCCTTTATTGAACGGGGGATCACGCGGTTCAAGTCTAACCCGCCCCTTTCAGAAGCTCAAACAGAAACCACGGCTTCACATAAGTTTTACCAAACTCACATCCGCGGCTTACAGGATCCCCCGCGGCTCCTCATCCGCGAAGGGATGCAGGGCCTGAATTCCCTTGGGTTTGGGCAGGGCATTCACCAGAGCTTCAGCCATTTTGAAGTCGGCGGCCGTCGTGATCTTCTGGTTCAGGGGAGAACCTTCCACAATCGTCACCGCCTGCCCGATATGTTCTACCAGTTGTGCTTCATCGGTAGGCTGGAAATCACCCCGCTTCGCATAGGCGTCGAGCAGGATCTGCCGTTGAAATACCTGCGGCGTCTGCGCTGCCCAGAGATCGGTGCGGTCGACCGTTTCCTGAATCTGCCGATCCTTGCCTACCCGCTTGAGTGTGCTCGAAACCCGCACAGCGGGAATGACAGCGTGGTGCTTCTCTGCCGCCGCAAAGAGTTCTCCCACCCACTTATCGGTAATCAGTGGTCGGGCGGCATCGTGGATGGCCACGTAATCGATGTCGGCTTTCACACGAGCCAGTGCGTTCTGTACTGAGTCCGCCCGCTCCTCTCCTCCGGGAACGATTTCAATATCCATGAACGCCAGGTTCGGACGGAACTTCTGCTTGAACCATTCAATATCATCCGGGGAGACCGAGATAATCAGCTGCTTCACATCTTCGCGATTGGAAAAGATCTCCGCCGAACGCACCCAGACGGCGCGGCCTTTCAGATCCATAAAGGGTTTCTTCTGCGGACCCGATCCCAGGATCTCCGCCCCCTTCGACTGAAACCGGCTGCTCTTTCCTGCTGCTGCCAGGATGACTGCAAACGTTGCCACTGCACTATCCTCTCTGATGTTACTGACATGAAACCGTCTTGCTGTTTCTGAAGTTTAACAAGCCGTAAATCATCATCCAATAGCGCGCCCCTGCCAATTTCACCCTCTCCCATTGAAATCGTTACGATCCCTGCCATCAGCAGCCCGCAACCGTTGTCAAAAAACAACACGCGCGCTGCATGATGCCTTTTCACCACAGACCACGGTGCCTTACCCAGGCATTCCAGACAGTTTTACTTTTCTCAAGCTGTTTGACTTCAGTCACTTAAACAGAGTGCGTCTGAATTCCTTAACAG
Source organism: Gimesia benthica (assembly GCF_009720525.1). Classification (NCBI taxonomy): domain Bacteria; kingdom Pseudomonadati; phylum Planctomycetota; class Planctomycetia; order Planctomycetales; family Planctomycetaceae; genus Gimesia; species Gimesia benthica. The sequence continues at coordinate 4,355,726 of NZ_CP043930.1, read as the reverse complement.
TCTGGCATTGCATTTGTTTAAAAACAGAAGCACTTCGGTCAGACACGCTCACCGTGTTAACACCAGATCGAGGTTCAACATCCTGAGTTACCACCTGGTCATCTGGAAATAGAGAAAGTCATTATGGAACTGCCTACACTGATTCTCGTCACACGCGATACTGTCCTTCAGCAACAGATCCTGGCACATTTCAAGAAAACATTTCATTTGATCATCTGCAGTACTCTGGAAGACTGCCTGGCCAACTGCCGGGAACAGGAGATCGACTCCATTCTCGTCGATCTGCGGTTCCTGATTTCAGGTGGACACCAGGAAGATCATCTGCTCGAGCAGATTGAACGCCACGCTCCCGAAACCGAGCTGATCATGCTGACCGAGGAGGAATGTCCGGAAATCCTCGAACGTCGAGTCGCCTGCGGCACCCTGAAACACATCAGAGGCTTTGCCAGCGAAGCGGAACTGCTGCTCGACATCGACTCACTGTTGAACCCGGAAGAAAAAGTACTGGTCAGCGAAACCATGTCCATGAACGCGGGCGGGAACCCCGTCGCATCAACCGGCGGTGGTGCTGGTCGAGGCAGTTCCTCTGGTTCCCGACGCAACAGTCAACAGGAGGAGATCCCACTGGAATCGGACACATCCATTCTGCACGGGATTACCCGTCGCTTTGAAACCAGTTCGCATGAGATGAAGATCATGCTCAACGAACTGGAAATCGCCGCTCAGCACGATGTCACCGTACTGCTCATCGGGGAAACCGGAGCCGGCAAAACTTACCTCTCGCGGCTGATTCACGAAGTCTCTCCCCGCCGGGATGAGCCATTCCTGAACGTCGCCTGTGGTGCTCTGCCCAACGACCTGATTGAAAGTGAACTCTTCGGTCACACCCGAGGTTCGTTTACCAGTGCTCACGCCGATAAGGAAGGGAAGTTTCTCGCTGCCGGCCGGGGTACAATTCTGCTGGACGAAATCGATGTGCTCGGTCCCGAACAGCAGGTCAAACTGTTACGGGTCATCGAAACCGGCGAGTTCGAACCGATCGGTTCCAATAAGACACACGTCAACCAGGCACGACTCGTCGTGGCCAGCAACATGGACCTGCAACCGCTGGTTGAACAGGGCAAATTCCGACCGGACCTTTACTATCGTCTTAACATGCTGAAGTTTGACGTCCTTCCGCTGCGTCGTCGCAAGTCAGACATTATTATGCTGGCAACAGGCTTCGTCAAACAGATGGCGACGAAACACAATATTGTGATCGACGGCATCGACGATGAATTCCTCGACGCACTCCACGCCTACCCCTGGCCCGGCAACGTGCGTGAACTGGAAAACGTGATTCGCCGTGCCGTGATTTACTGTCGCGACGGTATCTTACGTAGAGAAAATCTGCCGACACACATTCTCATGGGACAGGCCGGACCAACCAACGATCCGTCGGTCATCCTGGGTCACCAGAGACAGAGCGACTCCGAACGACTGGGCGATCAGGTCGCGGTTACCGAGAAAGAACTGATCGAGCAGGCTCTGTTCAAGAACAACTACAGCCGCACCAACACGGCCAAAACGCTGGGCATCAGCCGCGTCACGCTGTACAACAAAATGAAGAAGTACGGCATGAGCACAAAAAAATGATGACACTCAATTGAGTGTCATCATGGTTGGCTCGTCTGGATTGGAGATCGATTATTTCTTCGGACCGACCAGTTCGACCAGGTTGCCATCGGGATCGCGAACCAGTGCCAGGTAAACCCCTTTAGGGAAACCTTCCGGCAGTGAGATCGGTCCTTTGGCAATCGGCTTGACGCCATAAGCTTTCGCCCGTGCGAGAGCGGCATTCATGTCTTTGACGTAGAGCGTCAGGTAGCTCACCCCCAGTGATGAGTGGATGAAGGAGTTGTCGACCTTCTTACCCGGTGCCTCTTTGAACTGCATCAGTTTGACGTTGGTTGCCGTTTTGTCATTCGCCAGTACTAGGGGATACACTTTGAACGCCTGGTAATCAGACAGACCCGAGTCGCCTCCCATTTCGGGAGTCACTGCGAACATCTCGCGTTCCTGCATGCCCAGGGCATTTTTATAGAACTCGAGAGATTTCTCCAGGTCGCTGACCACAATCCCAAAGTCGACGGTGGATTTAGCATATTCGACATCCGGCACAGTCTTGCTACTGGCGGCCCACGCGGCGATCCCACTGACGATGAACACGATCAACGTCGTACAGATCAGCTCGCGATTCACAAAACTGGAATTCTTCATCAAGCAACTCCTGAATTAAAAAAAGATCAGACCCACTCTTCCCCTCGCAGGTCTTTATTACATCAGGCTACTTGCATCTGAGGCAGACCTCAAGCCGAGCTCATCCCTTTCTGCAAAACTAACTCAATTCCCCACTTAGTTCAAAAACTGATCTTGTGATTTCAGGCAGACTCGTTCTACACCCCACAACGACACCCGCCGATCTATGATTTTTTCGTTGAACCACTTCCGGGAAATGCTATAACAGCTGAACACCGCCTGCCTGAAAATATGACTATCGTGATTTCGCAAAGGATCCAAGATGAAATCTATACTGCCCGTGCTCACCGGCTGCCTGATCTGTCTCACTCTCGTTCTCACTCCCGATTCTGAGTCCCGCGCGGATGAGAAAAAGCAGACCAACCGCACCCGCTTCTATATCGCCTCCCCCGAGGGCAAAGATCCCCAGGTGTTTTTCGTCGCAAAGGATTATTACAACACCGGCTCACCCGTATTTTCTCCCGATGGTCAAAAGCTCGCCTTCGATGGCTGGAAATCGCAGGAGGGGGAAAGTTTCTCGAATGTCCACATCATGGTCGTCAACGCAGACGGCTCTGACTTTAAGGTCCTCGGTCCCGGCGCAATGCCCAGCTGGTCACCCGGCGGGAACCGCATTGCTTTCTCCAAACCCCCTTATAGTGTCGCGGTGATGAACGCGGATGGCACTAATGAGAAAATCATCGCTGAGCGAGGCTGGGGCGGACAGTGGTCACCCGATGGAACACGCATCGCCTACTACTACGGCAACAACATCCGCATTTATAACCTGATTGAAGACACGACGACCGAACTCTTTCCCCAAGACGACAATCCTTACGCCAGTTTCACCTGGAACATGACCTGGTCACCCGACAGCAACTGGATCTGCATATTGGGCCGACGGGCTGAGGACCGGAGTTACGATGTCCTCACCGTCAACACCGCCGGCAGTAAGGCAGGCTATAAAGTTCATTTCAACAGTAAACGCTCTCCTTACCAGGACATGGCCTGGTCGCCGCGGGGAGACCAGATCGTCTTTGGCTCCCCGACCTCACCCCGACAACTGCTGCAATTCAATCCCGCGGAGGACAAACCACCCACGCCGCTGGACATCACCGTGGACGGAAACATCAACGGCGACGTCACCTTTTCGCCCGACGGTCAGCGGCTGCTGTTCAACGCCCGCGATAAATAGCGAGAGCCTGCTTATCTGCCAGACCCTGTAATCACAGAGAGAGAATCAGATGCACTCCTTTCCCAAACTGCTGACACTCATCTGTACGATCGGCCTCATCTGCCAGGCTGGTCACTCCAGTTACGCGGACGAAAAAACGAACGTCAAACGCGTGCGCTTTTATCAGGTCTCACCAGAGGGAGGCGCAGCGAAACTGTTCCTTGTGCCCGGTGAATACCATACCGCCGGCTCTCCGGTCTTCTCGCCCGATGGAACGAAGTTCGCCTTTGACGGTCGCAAATCACAGCAGGGAGAGTCGTTCTCGGACGGAAAGGTAATGATCTGTAACGCGGATGGCAGCCAGTTGAACGTAATCGGCTCAGGTGTCATGCCCAGTTGGTCACCCGCCGGAAACCGCATAGCCTGCTCCAGCATTTCACCACGAGGCGCCGCCCTGATGCACGCAGACGGCACCAGTCGGGAACTGATCGTCCCGGATAGCTGGGGCGCACAGTGGTCCCCGGATGGCAGAAAAATCGCCTACACTTTTTATGGCCCCGGGGGCGTCACCATCCAGGTCTATGATCTGATCGAAGGCACAAAAATCAGCCTCTTCTCCCTGGGCGATGCGCCCTACAACAGCATCTACTGGAACATGGCCTGGTCGCCTGACAGCAACTGGCTCTGCTTCAAAGGTCGCAGGTCAGACAACGGCACCTACGACATCGCCACGATCAACGCTGCCGGCAAAGACGCCGGTTATAAGGTGCACTTCAACAGTGACAAAGCCCCCTATGCCGACATGGCCTGGGATCCGCAGGGAGACCGCATCGTCTTCGGATCGGGAACCCGGCCGGGAAAACTCATGCAGTTCAATCCCGCGGAAGATAAAGCCCCCACCCCCATCGACATCCAGGTCAAAGGCGACATCATCGGCGACGTCTGCTTCAGCCCCGACGGACAGAGCCTCGTCTTCAACGTCAGCGGGACGGAGGAGTAAGACTGAGTTATTTTTTATCTCCAACCTGGGGCAGGGACGGTATGACCAGCAGAAAACAACGCTTACTCTGTTTCTGGTAAGTTAATCCCGCCTGATCCGCACCACTCTGCAGATCAGCCAGACGATCAGCGCCAGCAGCGTACACTGCCAGACCTGTTGCCAGACGAGATTGATCCATTCAGGACTGATTGCCGCCATCCCGCTCCTCCGTTAACTCATCCAGCAATGATTTTAACGCGTCCAGATCTTTACGGCTGACGTGGCGATCTTCGATCAGATGCTGCATCAGCGGGAACGCCTCGCCGGCAAACAGACGATCGACCAGGTCGTCAACTGTTTCGCGAATTACGGTACGGGGTTTGATTCGCGGCGAATAGACGCGGGTTCGCCCCTCCAGCCGGGCCTTGATGTAGCCCTTCTGTTCCAGTCTGCGCAGATAGGTCTGCACCGTGGTGAAATCGATGCCCCGCGACTCGGGAAATGTTTCAAACACTTCGCGGACCGTCGCCTGTTTCAGATCCCACAAGGCGCGGGCCACTTCCATTTCGCCTTTCGATAAGGCGGGCCGTTCCGTCATGCCTCTCTCCTCAAGTACAAATGTAATTGCCGCAGTTTAATTACATTTGTACGTGAGTCAAGCCCCTTCTTTGATAGTGGGCTGTGAAGAGAACCTGCGGGCGAGCAAAGTCAATTCCAATGCAGGCTTTATCAAAATTCGGGGCGACTTTGAATTTCTTGGGAATGCATGTTTGGATTTAGTCTGCCGATCGCTTAGAATCGATCCATTCAGAGTTTTAGACCACCCGGGTCCTGTCGGGCGCACCGACAGTCTCTGATACTAAGTATTTATATGACAGACAGTTCCAATCACTGGATTCATAACAATGAGTGTCCGTTCCGCCAGACCGAAAGTAAACGACCTGATCTTTCGCTTAATTGGGCGCTCGATTCACCCGGAGCTCTACACCACCTGCGCCTCGGTTGACATTCTGCAGAAAGACTATGCGGCCACGTTGCGCGTCTGCGAAACCGGCCACATTGCCAGCATTCAGCACAAGGGCCACGCGGTCTGTGAGATTCTGACTTCATTTCAGAATCCGCTGCCCAGCCAGAAACGACTGCTGGAAAAACCGGTGCGGGGCTGCCGTTCTGAATCCGTACGGCTGGAGTCCGGCCTGTATTACCAGGTGAGCTATCAGCTTGAGGAACTGGATTACGTCATTTTTAAAAACGTACACGAAGAATATCTGATGGATGCCCAAGGGGCCGACCTGGCGTATCATTTCATCTCCGAAAGCCGCCTGACCCCCGGTGCGTTAAGCATCATCGATTACGAAGCCAATCAGAACAGCCTGTTGATTCACGCCTTTCATACTTTCCCCGATGAACTGGCCGTGGTGAAGACGCAGTCGCTGTTCGAGTTCTGAAACATCAACATAAGGGATCAGACTGATCTACGTCATGGATGACGGGGGAACCGAAATCATGATACGCGATCTACTGTTTTCTCGACCCGTGTGGCAACGACTCAGCGCCGTTCTCTGCCTGATCGTTCTCTGCAGCGCCACTTCCACCGAAGCCGCGCATCGCAGCAGCTACTCGTATCAGCGCAATCCCCACGCTTCGTCTGTCTATTCACAATACCGTCGTACGCACTACAACAGGTATGGTTACAACGGCTATCGCTACAACGCCGTTTCGTATCGCCCCTATCCTCCCGTGGCCCGCTCCACGTTCTACGGATACGGCGGACGTCGCTACACCTACCGCTATCGGCCTTACTCATCGTTCGCCTATGGGTATCGTTACTACCGCCCCGCGTATTACGGGTATAACTACTACCCGCGTACAAGCTACTCTTATTACGGGAATAACTTTAACTCGGGCTACTATTATCGCCCGTTCTGCGGCGCGTGGGGTTCGTACTCATCCTGTTACTGCTCCCCCTTCTCCGGGATCGCCAGCTCATATTACCCGGCGTACAGCAGCTACGGCGTCTGGGGTGGACTTGGCAGCTATGGACCGCTCTGGGGAAGTTACACGCCCTACTGGGGCTCCTACTACGGAACCCCCTGGTCCTATTATCCCGGCTACTTCGGCGGGTATTACGGTCCTTACTGCGGAATCTGGCCTTATCGCCCCACGCTCTATCAGAGCATTGTCTTCCAGTCCGGCTTTAATGTCGGCTATGGACGGGGCAGCTACTACAGTTTCTGGTAGAACCGGCTGGTCGCGGTCTTACTCGACTGTAATCTCCAGCATCATGACCCCGACGATAATATCGTAGGTCGCGTGCGCACCCACGGTGATGCCAAACCCCCGCAGGAAAAACAGGCCGGCGAAGAACAACCCCGCCAGCGTGCGAAAAGTGAAGCTGAATACCGAAAACTGATCCCCGGTGGCACCAATGTAATGCGCCAGTGAGAAGATCAGGCTCGTGGAAATAATCGCCAGCACCGCCGACCAGCGCGCCTGCAGCATCATCCCCCGGAACAGCAGATAACAGATCGGCAGCAGCAACAGCCGGAACATCACCTCTTCATAAACGCCCGCTCCCACAAAACTGACCACGCGCGAAGCTGATTCCTGTTTGATAAACATCATGACCGGCGAGGGTAACTGCTGAAAGACCAGATCCTGCACCTGACCCAGCACGATCAGACAGAAGGCAAACAACAGACTCTCCGCGAACATCCCCACCAGCGTCTCCGCTGAAACTTTCCACGGATGTTTGCAGCACAAATGCCAGACCAGCAGCGTTCCCACAATCAGGCAGGGCAGCAGAAAGGTCTGTGTCAGTCCCAGTTGTGAAAGCCAGCTCCGCATCCAGTAATCCGCGCCATTGCGGATCAGTTCCGGCTGACTGCCTCCCATCGAGAGGACACCCAGTTCATAGATCAGCAGCAACGGCGTCAGAAATACCAGGCAGACCAGGGGCTGCCGGGCTTCGAACCAGTAGCTGTCACTTTCCAGAGTCATGGTCTCTGCAGGTGCGTTCTTTTTACGTGTCATATCTCAGTCTGGTGATCAGTAACAGAATCTTTTAACCGGGATTCCGGATCCAGCGAAAAATGGGGTGACGCCAGTTCGGTATGCGCCGCATCGGGTCGATAACTTTGAAAACGTTTCAGTGAAAAGGGATCGTTGTGTCGATCTGCCTCGTGCAGTTCCTCAGGCAGCTGCTTATCCAGCGCCAGGAACAGTTGCTCCGAGACCTTCGCATCCCATTCCCCTTGCAGGGTTTCGCGATACAGTTGCAGAGCCGCACCGAAGGCCAGCTCTTCCCCATCGCAGGTACGGATGCCGTCGGCCGTCAGTTCCCGACGATCGTTTTTCAGTTCAAGGTAGCGGCAGATCACTCCCATCCGCCGCGAATGTTCGCCCAGGTGATATGTATGCAGCCGACGTGGATAGCCGGTCCCGTCCAGTCGTTCGTGATGCTGAGCCACGACCTCAGACAGGTACGAGTCTCCCGGAAAGCCCCGCAGCCCCCCCAACAGTGCAGCTCCCAGAATCGGATGCTCGCCCCGTTCATCATTTCTCTGATTCTCCTGGCCGTCTGCTTTCTTCGCCAGCTGGGGATTCAGCATCAGCCAACCCAGGTCATGTAGCATACCGGCCATCATTAACAGATCGCAGCTGTCGCGCCACGCCGGAATCTGGCGGCTCACATAATAACTGCACCGCGCGACTTCCAGCCCACGCAGATAGATCAGAATATCCGGATGGGCAATCTGCTCGCGGGCCACCGCTTCCATATCCCGCAGTGACAGAAACAGCAACTGCCCCGGATCATCCAGGTGCGCATCGTCGTGTTTAATCTTCCGAATCAGATTCAACAGGTAGTTCGGGTTACAGTAGGACTGCGTCCAGATATCTTCGGCCGCCAGTACCAGCTGTTTGAGATAATGGACTGTCGTCTGTGAAAGTAACAGCTGTTGTCGCAAATAGACCAGCTCGGTCTGAACGAAGTCCAGAATCCGTGTGAGGTGCGGGAGCTGTGATGCAGAGAGTGTCCGAACCGCGGTCGCATCCAGATAAAGTCTGCACCGCTGCAGAATTACATTCACCCGCGCCTGCAGTTGTTTCAGTTCCTGCTGCAGTGCGGGGATTTTCAGTTCCCGGTTCTGTTGATCCAGTTCGCGAAACTGATCCTGCAGAGAAGACAGGACCGCCGCATTCCGCGACAGCGGTTCTGCATCATTCACGCGGGCACAAAACGCCTCCCACTCATTCCGTTCCCGACGGATGGTCGGCGTGAGCCAGCGAAGAGATCTGGTGGAATGGTTCACAGGGTGCCCTCGTATTACATATTCATCACGGGTCTACTTTTCGGATACGAAGGAGGCGGTTCCCCCTTCTCTCTGTTTTATCGGCTTCCCGCGTCACAGGCATTGATAAGTTTGCCTGAGTTCAGATTGGGTAAGCTGACCGCTGCCACGCTGTATCGTGTTTTGTGTGAGCAACTTACGAAGTTCGTTTTTTGCACCCACGGGCACAGGGGATAGAGTTGCCCTTCTGCGCAGGCAATCTTTGACACGCCGCTGTCTGCCGATCCACACATCCGGATAGAGGGATTGTAAGAAATACTCAATTTCCGGTGATCAGGACGCCGATTTGAGACTAAGCAGCATTTTTTCCTCTGTCTACTTGTCGTTGTTTTGTTGGCGAGCATAGAATTGCAGGAATGGTGCCTGTCAGCTAAGGCAAAATATAGAACTTTTATCGATCACAGCGTGTCCTGATCAGCAGGGATTGAAATCAGGCACCCGCTCCACTATCGACACTCATATACAGGCAGGAAAATTCAAATGGCTACGGATTTTCGGCAAAAAGAACGGCTCCCTGAACTGACTGACCGAATCGTGGAAACCTACCACGAGATTGGCACCATTCATCATCTGGGGCATTGTCCGCTTCCCAGCCAGGACGCCGTGATTGAAGCCGCCCAGGAACTGAAAGACGTCATCTTTCCCGGATACAGTCGTCGTCAGAACCTGCACATGAGCAACGTGACATACCATGTGGGGAACATTATTGACTCCCTGCACGATATTCTCACCGTACAAATCGGCCGCGCCCTGCGGCACCAGCATGTCCAGCAACACGGAGCCGACTGCGAGAAACTGCAGCAGATTGACTTCGAAGCAGAAGGGCAGAAGAGAACGATTCAGTTTCTGGAAACCATTCCGGAAATCCGCCGCGCCCTGGCGACCGACGTCCAGGCGGCTCTCGACGGAGACCCCGCAGCGACCTGCTTCGATGAAATCATCTTCTGCTACCCCGGACTGGAAGCTATCACCGTTTACCGGCTCGCCCATCAGTTATACCGACTCAATGTACCCATCATTCCGCGTATGCTCTCGGAATGGGCTCACTCGCAGACCGGGATCGATATTCACCCGGGTGCCACCATCGGCCACTCGTTCTTTATCGACCACGGTACCGGTGTCGTAATTGGAGAGACCTGTGAAATCGCCGAACATGTGAAGGTCTACCAGGGGGTCACGCTCGGGGCACTCAGCTTCCCCAAAGACTCCGAAGGCCGCATCATTCGCGAACAGAAGCGTCACCCCACCATCGAGCGGGGCGTTGTGATATACGCGAACGCCACCATCCTGGGAGGCGATACTGTGATCGGCCACGACTCCGTGATTGGCGCCAGTGTCTCGCTGATGAAGAGCGTGCTGCCCAATACGATCGTCACCATCGAAAAGCCGTCACTGCGGTTCCGCGAAGCTTCCTGATCTTCGCTGCTGATAAGACTGAAATCGAGATCGACCCAGACCGTGTTCCCACACGGTCTTTTTTATGGCTTTAGCAGGGGGTCATATGCCGCGCATAAAAAATCCTGTGTGGGCCAGATAACTGACCGCACACAGGATTGATCGCAATAATATTGTTTGCTTAAGCGATGGCCCGGTGGGAACCGCCATCTTCTTTCCGATCATCCCGGAGCGAACCGACGTGATCCAGGGTTGTATCCAACTGAGATGCCAGCTTCTCCTGTGTTTCCAGCAGGGAAGCAGCAGCAACTTCATACTGACGCTCGCGGCTGGTCAGTTGATCCGCACGCAGCTGGAGTTCTGCCGAGAAACGTGTCAGCTCTTCCATCATCGTTTCCAGGTCAGCCATCAGTTCCGACTGTTCCTCAACAGACAGCTGGTCATGCTCCGATTCGTCTTTCAGTTGATGTACCTGTGACAGCAGGGCAGCGGCTCCCTGCTCTCTCCGGGACTCATACTGCTCGATCATCTGTACGTCCTGTTCGATCAGGTCGACCAGTTCAGATGCGGACAGGTCCTTGAGAATTGTTTCATTCGTCATTGAGTGATCTCTTTTATCTGGGGTGATGGGAGCGCTCGTCTCAGCAGGCGAGCCAGATAATCCTGCGCGGGAAATGCTCATGGCTGGCTGGGAATGCTGACCCTGTCGAAACACAAATTCAATGGGACCGATGGTGATCACATCACCGTCAGCCAGTACTGACGTCTGATGCGGAATCCCGTTGAGTAACAGTCTGGGTTGAGGAGCAAGTGCCTCGATGGTGAATTCGCCCTCTGCAATTTGGAGTACCGAATGCAGAATCGGCATCGACTGACCGGAAAGCTGCAGACCGCAACAGGTGCCCGCGCCGATTGTCAGACGGTCTCCCTGGAGAGGTCGCACGGGAAACCGGGTTTTCCCTTTGACAATTTCCAGAGAATGCTGGGGGGAAGATTCTAAGACCACAGACTTTTCAACCTCATGTTGAGACAGGAACTTGATAATTCCTCAGAACCCTGTTTTTCAGGGCTACACAACACTGAATCGACCGTCAGTCGAGGACAGCATAAGGAAACCTTGGAGTTACTCTTTGATCAATTTCCATTGATGGTTTACTCAGCTTTCCGAACCAGATTCTGCGAACTATAGGTAAAATAGAACGACACTGAACGGACAAGCCCGCATCAAACCGGGCAAACAGAGCAAACTTTTCCTGTCAGTTGCTTTGTAGATCCTTGTCAATAAAGGAAACACCTCAGTCCGATTGTGAAATGCAGTCAGACATGCGAAATAACGGCATATCTGATTAGAAGCTCCAGTTCGTTCACCCGCAGCGGGAGGGAATTGTCACCACAGCGCCCTTTTTCGAGCGGGTTGCTCAGTCGATCTTGCCGCCTGGCAGATCGCGCTTGGTAGGCGGTGGCAGATCCGGTTCCGGCGGTTTCGGAGAAGAGGGAGGCGGCTTGTAACCTTCACAGGTCAGCTTCAGGTTGCCTCCCAGCGGAACGCGGAAATCAGAGTTGGGATCCAGAGCCGTCCAGCCGGCCATCAAGTCTCGCTGATCCGCATAACTTCGCGCCACGAGATAGGTATCATAGCTGTCTGCCCAGACGCGGAAGTCCAGATAGAACAGTTGCGGGTTGATCTTGCGGATCTCCTGACGAAACAGCGCGTTCGACTTCGACAGCCGTTCGGTCGTATCGCCCCGCCCCTCGCGCAGCTCCAGTAAGAGATAGGGAACGCCCCCGACGGCTTTAAGCTTAATCCGCCAATCCCGGTTCCCCACATTCTTGTTTTCGAATAACTCTTCCAGCTTCGCACAGTCCACGGCCTGCTCGGGAGCAGTTACCAGTCGGCTTTGTGCAATCGCCTGGTAGGCCAACTGTTGCAGCGCAGGAATTTCCACTCGTATCACACGGCCATGACGGCAGATGTACTCGATAGGCTTCGCGCCCTTGGGTGCGTCACGCGGATTGGGCAGGTTCACGATTTTCGCGTTCGGTGTCGGCCCCGGATCGGGAGTTTTCGCCAGTTTCGCTTTGATGTCTGCCAGTTCTTTTTCCCTGGTGACAATCTCTTTCTCGAGTGTCTGTACCTGTTTATCGCGTTCGTCGATCTGCTTTTTGAGCTTATCGATATCGACCCGGATTTCTTTGAGCTTCTCCAGCTCTTTCTTCAGCTTCTCTGCCAGAGCTTGCTGTTCTTCAACGTTGACGTTATCTTTTTTCTGTGTCAGCTCTTTGATGGTTTCCAGCTGTTCTTTTTCCAGCGCCAGTTTCTCACGCAGCTCTTTGACGTTCTGCTGAGATTCTTCCATCGCTTCTTCAGTGACCGCACCTTTAATACGTTCGACGGCCTGCCCTACACCGAGCTGAGTCACGGTGAGCAGAATGACCAGAATTCCGACCACATTCGTCATCGTATCCAGCAGCGAGTCGAGGCTGGCGCCCCCTGAAGATCCTTTTTTCTTTTTCATGACACAATCTGAATTGCTACTATACTGAATATTCGTTTCAATCCCGCAGGCCCTCTCTGAAAAATCGGCCTGAATTTCAGACCGGAACGGCCCTGCGGTTTGCATTCGTTCCCCTCTCATCATAAAAGCGGAGCAGGGCTGATCGCAAGCAGCGACTGGCAGTACTTCCCCTGAAACTGATAAGAATCCCGACTCAGCAGGACACCGCTTGTGGACGTTTTTCCATTACAGATCCCCGGTTTGATGGTTGTCGGCACCGATACCGGCGTCGGCAAAAGCTACATTTCCGCAGCCATAGCCCGGCAATTGACCTCAGAAGGGGTTCGCACCGGGGCCTACAAACCGGCGTGCAGCGGCAGCGTCATCGACGAATCGACGGGCCAGCCTTACTGGGAAGACGTCGAACTCCTGCGGCAGGCCATCGGCGGTACCGATCTGCCCCCTGAACGGATCTGCCCGCAAACCTTTCACGCCCCGCTGGCCCCACCGGTGGCCGCAGAAAAAGAGGGCCGTCCCATCGACGAAGCTCTGCTCCTGGAAGGAGTTCGCTGGTGGGAGTCTCAAGCCGAGTTCCTGATCGTCGAAGGAGTGGGAGGCGTGCTCTGCCCCCTCTCCTCTCAGCAGCTGATTGTGGATTTCGCAGAGAAACTGAAATATCCCCTGCTGATCGTAGCCCGCGCCGGTCTGGGTACCATCAACCATAGCCTGCTGACGATTGAGGCCCTGCAACAGCGCGGCCTGAAAATTGCCGGCCTGATCCTGAATGACGTCGACCCCGAACTCAGCGACGAATCCCGGCTCTCCAACGCCGAACAGATCCAGTTGTGGACAAGCGTGCCTGTTTTGTCTTTTGTCCCCTTTGACTGGCAATCAAACTTGCTTCGGTACCAGAGTCAGGACAGAATAGACTGGAGACAAGTGTCGCAGGATCTCCTCTGAGTGCTCATACCCATCACCAGATCACATTCGTCTGCCCGCCAGAACTTCTGGTGATGACCTCACTACCGCCAGTCCTGCTCATGCCTGAGATATCATCAACGCGTCTATCATCAACCGGAGAAATGGATGAGTATTGAAGTCACCTGCCCCGCCTGTGGGGGTTCCATCCAAATCGAAGAAGTAGCCGAAGTCGTTGCCTGCCCACTCTGCCAGGTGCACCTCCAGGTCGACCCCGAAACCAGTGAACCCGTGCTCGTCTCCCTGGACGCCGACGAAGAAGCGGATCCACCAGCTGCGGAAGCCAGCGAGACAGAGACCGCAGAAGTGGAAGCAGAAACCCAGGACGAACCCGTCGCCGAGGCAGACGCAGAAACGACTTCTGAGGAAACCGCCAGCGAAGAGGCCGCCACTGACGAAGAGACAGCCTCTCCCTTCTCCTTCCTGCCGGGTGCCAATCAGGCTCGCAAAACCGAAAAACGCGAAACACCCAAATTCGACTTCCTCCCGGCGGCGCCAAGGAATCAGCAGACAACGACACCGCAGAGGTAGCCGAGCCCGAGTCATCCACAGACGAAGCTATTGAAGCAGAGGCGGAAGTCACTTCAGCAGAAACTACGACCGACGCCGAATCAGAGACCGCTGCAGAGTCAACAGACAGCGACGCAGAAGAGCAGCCGGCCGAAACCGAAACCGCTTCCCCATTCTCCTTCCTGCCAGGCGTAAGTAACGACGAACAGACCACAGAGGAAGCGACCGCGGAAACGGAATCCGAAACCGCGGAAACTGAGACCGCAACAGAGGACACCACCGCGGACACAGCTGAAACAGCAACTGCCGCGGAAGAGACCAGCGAAGAAGCCGTCAGTGAAACCCCTGCCCCTGCGGTAACGGCGACCACGGAATCAACGACCTCAGCACCGGAACCGGCGGCTGCCCCAGCACCACAGAGTTACCGTAAACCTAAAACGGTCTCCAAGCGACTGTTCACACTCACGCTGACCTACGCGATCGCCGCAACGATCATGGTCGCGATGCTGCTCTATGCGAAGTACCAGGGTGATCCGCATCAGCTGGAAAGTCTCCCCGACCTCAAACCCCCGATCAAGAACGATGAAATCGCGCTGCAGCTGGTCCCGGAAAATGCAGAACTGCCTCCCGGGCATACGCTCCAGCTGGGTGGGCCGGGCCGACGCTTCGGAAATGTGATGGTCACCCCGCTCCGCGTCACCCGCGGCCCTCTGGAGTTCGAGCATTACACCGGCGATGCCAGCCGAACCCGCGAACCGACGTCCAGCGATGTTCTCAAGCTCTATCTCAAATTCGAAAACATGTCGGACGATCAGACCTTCGAACCCCTGGATCAGAAACTGCTCCTCTCCCGCGTGCCCGGTAAGAACCCTGATTCCCCCATGCGGGCCAACAATTTCGTCAGCCGCCTCGATCAACTGCATCCGGACGGCGAACGGGTGCTCGTCTACGACATGCCTCCCTCCTGGGAATGGAACATCAAAGGCCAGAACATCAATCAGGAGTCAGCACCCCAGAAGCTGGAACCGGGCCAGAGCTTTGAAACCTTTGTCGCCACCAATGAAACAGGCATTGATTCCCTCACCGGCGAACTCGTCTGGCGACTGCAGATCCGCAAAGGCTACAACCCCAAGTCGCACCGCGGTGTGACCACGCTGATCGATGTCGTCTTCAACAGCGACCAGATTCAGAAAGAAGTTCCCGCCGAGAGCAAGGCCCCGCTACCCACCAGCTGAGCAGGATTAAAGCGTTGCTCTCTACTGACCGCGCATAAAAAAACGCCTCGGCAGTATTCCAGGAATACCACCGAGACGTAACGCGGAACCGCATACGATGCGGTGAGGAATTTTCAATGAGGACAACTCTTTCCGCTGCTGGTGCCGGCACAAGCCTCATTTCTCAGAGACTTGTACCAGGCACCCCTTTCAGGAGAGTACCATCCTGAAACTACTTCTGGACCACGACGAAGCGGGCACCGCTGTGGTTCCGAACCAGCAGCAGAACGCGGTCTTTTTCTTTGGCTTCTTTCAAGCCGAGATTAAACTGATCCATAGTAGTCACTTCAGTTGTCCCAATCTTTTCAATGATCATACCTTTCATCAGGCCGGCTTCTTCAGCAGCACTACCAGGCTCGACCGAGGTGATCACCACCCCGTTAACGTCGTCTGAGTAGCCCAGCTGATTGGCCAACTCTTTGGTCAGAGGCTGAACTTCAATTTTGAGATCGTTGACGCTGGTCTTCTGCTTCCCTTTGCTGGAGTCTTCCAGGGGAGACTCGTTCTTAGCGACTGAGAAGCTCTTAGGCATTTCCTGCATCGTGACCTGCTTGTGGACACGTTTGCCATCCCGTAACAGTTCCATCGTGTAGGATTTGCCGACAGACAGCTGTTCGACGATTCCCTGCAGATTCCGAGGACCGGAAACATCTTTACCTGCGAAGTTCAGGATGATGTCACCTGTCTTGAGTTCTGCTTTATCAGCCGGAGAATCTTCCATCACCTGGGTGATGATCGCTCCCTGACCGACTTTGATATCGAAGGACTTGGACAGATCGTTGCTGATCGGCTGGATGCCTACGCCCAGGAAGGAACGCTTCACCATACCATGATCAATTAACTGTCCTGAGACCCAGCGAGCCATGTTGACCGGAATCGCAAACCCGACACCATCGTAGCCACCACTGCGGCTGGAGATGGCAGTGTTGATGCCGATCACTTCGCCACGCAGGTTCAACAGTGGACCACCACTGTTACCAGGGTTGATGGCTGCGTCAGTCTGCAGGTAGTCTTCACGATCGTTAATTCCTGGACCACGGCTCTTCGCACTGATGATCCCGTTCGTCACACTCATACCGATACCGAAGGGGTTACCGATCGCCAGTACCCAGTCACCGATTTCCATCTTGGAGCTGTCGCCCAGCGGAATGGCTACAAGATCTGGTGCATCGATCTTAATCACGGCAACGTCAGACCGCGGGTCGGTCTTGATGTCGGAAGCAGTGAATTCGCGACCATCGTTCAGGGTGACTTTGACCACATCGGCCCCATTCACCACGTGAGAGTTGGTCATGATCAGACCTGACTTGTTAATAATAAACCCGGAACCGGTTCCCATCTTGCGGGGAGCACGACGCGGCTGGTTCTGGTACTGCTTGAACATGTCTTTGAACCGCGGATCATTTTCAAAAAGATCTTTGAACGGGGAGTCATCGCCAAAAGGCATCATCTGCTGATTTGATACCTGGGATGTTTTGCTGACCGTTTCGATCGATACGATCGAAGGCATTGCCCGTTTGCTGACATCGCGGAATATACTTGATAACTCTGTCGCACTCGCAGCCACCGGGACGTCAGAAGATACATCTTTCTGAGCCACACCCACTGCGGCACCCACCAGACAAGCGCTACCTATGATAGCGAACATCCAGTTTCGATTTGCTGTTAACGCTTTCATTAAAATTACCCTCCTAAAATTAAATGGCTGACAGATATGCCTCGGGCCATCTCTTTCTGGATTCTATGAGAAATAGCTGACTCAAATCCGTAGTACAAAAAAATACAATTGGCGGAAAAAATGGCGGTGATCACGCCTGCCCGGGCGGGCCATTGTGATCGTGTTGTGTGCACAACAGCGAGCTTTCACTCGTTTCATCAAGCGGCTGGACTGTCTTTACTACGAGCCGAAGCGGGAATTCTGTTGGGACTGCTTCAAAAAAAATTTCTGATCTGGCCGCTTTCAGGGTCCCGGAATCGGTACACAGACACAGGAAAACACCTGAAAACCTGAATATTTTTCGACCATTTCGACGATTCCCCAGTTTTTCTGTTTTCTTCAAATCTTTGCTAATGTTAATATTTATCTGTACTTAGGGAAGATCATTTCAGACTCCCGCGGGCCATTTCAGATTCTGAATTATTTCATTCATTGATATTCCTCAAAGCCACAAATCACAGGAGGCGCGCATGCTGTACGATCTCAGTCCCGCAGAGATCGACGTACTCCTTGAGGAGTGTCAACACAATCTGGGTTACTCATTCACCAACTATGAACTGCTGAAATGCTGCCTGACCCACACCTCCGCCGCCAAAACCCGCATGGACTCCAACGAGCGGCTCGAGTTCCTCGGCGACGCCATTCTGGGTGCGCTGGTCTGTGAGAAGCTGTTCCACCAGTTCCCCAATTCTCCCGAGGGAGAGCTGACCCGCATTAAGTCGGCGGTCGTCAGCCGCAATACCTGTACCCGGCTGGCACGCGAGAAAGGCCTCGATCGTTTCATCTTCGTCGGTAAAGGACTGGCGATGACCGAGACGCTCCCCGAATCGCTCCTGGCCGGTATGTTCGAAGCGATCATTGCCGGTATCTACCTCGACGGCGGCATGGAACCGGTGCACGAGTTCCTGGATCCGCTGATCGAGCGCGAAAACATGAAAGCCTCACGCTCGGTGCACGGCTTCAATTACAAGAGTCTGTTACAGCAGTATTCGCAGAAGAAGTTTTCTCAGACCCCGGTCTACGAACTGGTTGATGAGAAAGGCCCCGATCATTCGAAGTTTTTCAAGGTGACCGCCATCATCGGCGAGATTCAGTATGAGCCGGCCTGGGGCTCCACCAAAAAAGAAGCTGAACAACGGGCCGCGCTGAATGCACTCAGACAGAATGAAGATGAAAACGGGTCGGACTGGGAACTACCCTCGATGCCCGATGACATCTGATGCGATCAACCGGTTTTCTCGGTCTGTAAATAGAAAGGGCCGAGAGGACACGGGAATCCTCTCGGCTCTAAGATGGGGATGATGTTTTGGAGTGGCCCAGGGTGGGCTGACCCGCCTCCACGGGTCGGTGGGAATATCTCTCTCTTCTCTCGTGAACTTTGAAGTCTCTCAACTCTTCAAAATTCCATGGGTCTCTCTCTTTACCCACAGCAGACATAATGCAGCAATCGTGCCAAAGCGGGAGAGACCATTTCGAATTGTGAGCATTCACTCCGCAAACACCTGAAAAACAGGGATATAAATCAGGCAGCGTTTTCAGAGAAATTATCCACCTTGTGGAAATTGCAAGAATTGCAAAACGAAAACCATCGTTTTTTCCTCCGCAATGTAACTCTTACAACGCGAAATGAGCAGAGTTTCGGCCTTTAACGCGCCGTTCCCGGCGTTGTCTCTTTCACATCAATCGAAAGTTTTCCCACCGCCTGTAAGATAGGTAAGAAGATCGCCAGTGGTGCCGGGGCATTCTCAGACAGACTCGAGTCCGCCAGTTTAATGTGCCCCGCGCCGATCCCCCCTTTTCCGAGAGTCGCATCCAGGGGAATCCAGCGACCATCCAGATAGACCTCGGTCCACATGTGCCCGCCGAAACTCGCCCGACTTGGAATGTAGACCAGCCCCACCGCCACGCGTGCAGGCAGCTTCATGGCCCGCAACATCGCCGCCAGCAGAACTGCGTGCTCTGTACAATCCCCTTCCATATTCTTCGCCACCTCGCCCGCAGACGCCAGTGCCGTCGAAAAATTCTTCTTTCGCAGATGCTCGTGCACATACTTTTCCATCTGCACAGCCTGCTTCCATGGATTCGTTTCAGATTGCACCGCCTGCTTCGCATGCTCGATCACTCGTGGATCGTCAGACTGGAGAAACTGGGAAGGTTGCAGATACTCAGCATCCACATCCGCTGCGGGAAACTCCTGGGGCGCTGCCGCCTTCTCCACGGTGAGCCGGGCCCGATGTGCGTCCAGTTTTTCCACTTTCTGCGTCTCGCTCTCCGGCAAGACTGACGTCGGATCCCCATCGGTCAGCGTAATCTCATAGACGACACGCTCTGTATTATGCGCCCCGGGGATCGGCTTGACCTTAATCAGCGTCTGCACCGCCAGATCCAGTTCCTTACCAGACAACTCTTCCAGGGCGACCTCTTTACTTACCGTATAAGTAATCATCGCCGATCCCAGGAAATCGGCCACCGTTTTGGGAATCTTCCCTTCCCGCGTGACGTATAGATCAATCGTCATTCCAGGCAACAGGGACTGTTTCATCTCCACATGCAGACATTCGGCTTCTTCACCGCCATACAGCTCCGTTTTCTCATAATCGAGGGCCTTGAGCTGCACGTCGGTTACTTTGTTGTATTCGGGCAGCAGCATTGAGAATGACTGCTCCTCGCCCGGCTGGAGCGGCTGCTTCTGGAAAAACTGGTCTATATAACTGGGAGAATGAAATGTCGGCTTCCATTTCAACTGCGACTGTTTGGCCTGATTCGCCACACTGGTTTTAATGTGCAGGGTTCCGTCGCGTACTTCGCCCTCAGAAACCGTTGAAGCAGCGGGGGGATTCTGCATTTCAAACGTATACGCCAGCAACTCACCAGCCGGCGTCTCTTTCGTTTTCAGATGCGTCTCCAGATTCAGAGCCTGTCCAAATCGCTTCAGCTTCAGATAGGAATCACTCTGCTGTAGAACGACCCGGCTCTCCCCTTCACCTGACTGCTGCGTCTGCGAACGGGCATAACCAATCCGCTGGTCATTCACGTAAATCACCTGCCATACGTCTGCTTCCTCCACGGATGCGTTCTGGCCTGGCTGTTGCGTGGCAGCTTCCACTGCAGGCACAGGCTGTTCTGCACAGCCTGTCAGGCTCCCTACCAGCCAGAGCCCCAGAGACAGAGTCACGTTTCGACCATTCAGCCAGGATCGTAATCGGGTTTGCATCGTCCGGTTCTTTCTAAGCGATAAAAGTCTTCTGGTGACAGCTGACGTCAGACGGGAGATGAAACAGGCATAAAAAAATCCCTGCAATTCTCGCTGGAGTTGCAGGGATTATTGTAGTCGGTTCAGGGGACTTCAGGAAACCGGAAATCAGTCGAGATCTTCTTCCACATCATCATCACTTTCTTCCACATCGTCTCCATCATCGCTGTCATCCAGATCGACATCGTCCAGGTCATCGGAATCATCTGTGGAGTCGACATCTTCATCATCGGTGTCGTCGCTGTTCGATGTATCTTCGTCGTCGAGATCTGCTGTATCGTCGACAGGAATCTTCGCAACAACGGCTTCCCCGTCAACGGGTTCTTTGACCGGCTGAATGAAGTACAGTTTCTTGGCGTTCTTGGTACGCAGCTGTTCAATCCGCTCTTCTGCGGCATCACGCTGATCGTATGGGAAGCGAGACTCTTCCTTCATACTCCCTGTGAAAACACCCCAGACAAGACGACGGCGCACATCAGCTTTGGCCGACTTCTTCTTACGGGTCGCCTTCTTCTTTTTAGTGGCTTTCTTCTTGGGAGATGATTTTTCTTCCGCTTCGGCCGCTTCTGCCTGACGGCGCATTTCCAGACGACTGGGAGACTTTCGAGCCATTTTCGCTTCTTTGGTAAAATTAAACTCTATTTGTAAGTTGAAATGGGAACACCTTGGAAGCTAAGCATAACAATTCAATTCTGGAATGACTATGGACAGACAAGCCCTCAGAGGGTGAAGAACGCATTTTTTTCGTTTTGAAACCTGAAAACCGGCTCACCGGGCCTGACCGCCAATTCCACAGGCTGCAGACAACGCCCCAGCTACCCCCACTCAGCAGGTGATTTGCCTGCCTGAGAGAATCAGCAGCATTTTTCCAAATTCAGCCGAATTCACACATTTCAACCTATCCCATTACAAATCATAGACTTACATTCACTTGACCGCAAAAATCCCGAGAACATTTAACCAATTCCATCGAAATAATCAGAATAACTTATTTAACCGGACCCCAATGACCGATCAATCAGGATAGCAATCTCATTGTTTCGTTTGCGCAGCAGGAATGACTCACAGTGCGAACCTGACGATAGATAGAGCTCTGATGTAATGGACGAAATCAAATATCTCTCTACAATTGGGAACGGAGTTGTTCATGAAACGGTATCGTAAGTGGGTCTTGACGCTGGGGATCATGGCGGTGACTCCCGGTATCACAATGGCCGGACCCTTGGATTTCTTCACAAAGAAATCTGAACAGTCTAGTTCGACCGCTGTATCGGGCAAGATTTCCAACAATCAGAAAGTCGCCAATGACATTGCCGACGCTCTGAGACAAGCCCGGTTAACCGGTTACAACATGGAAATCGAATTCAACAAAGGTGTTGCAGTACTTTCCGGTAAAATTCCGACTGCTGCACAAAAAGCACAGGCCACCCGGCTGATCTCACGGGTCGAAGGTGTGACTCGTGTCGACAACCGCCTGGTTGTCAGTGAAGCTGCCGGTAACCCGACTGCTTCAACCGCTCCTGGGACTCCTCAAAAGAGCCTCAATCCTTTCCGTAGAGCGGACGACATTGTCCAGACCTCTGCTTCAGCAGATCCCTTCCTGAAAGGGTCTCTGCAACAGGCTCAGTTCGAACAATCCGTGGAAAACCGACGGTCCAATGTGCAAACCGTTTCTCATCAGGCTGCTGCTCCTCGCAGTGCCGGCGTGAGCAACCAGCAGATGGCAGAACAACTGGCCAAAGCACTGGGACCAGCCCTGGCATCCGCTCACGAAGTGGAAATCCGCTTCAAAAACGGAACAGCTATCCTGCAGGGATCAATTGGATCTCCTCGGGAAAAACAGATGGCAACCCAGATTGCCCAGCGTGTTCCCGGTGTGAAAGCGGTTGATAACCGTCTGCAGGTTCAGGCTTCTGCTCCCCAGACGTCTATGATTCAGCCGACCAACTACATGAACTATCAGGCTCCTAATCCCGGTCCTGGTGGCCCTCCAATGATGAGCCCCCAGCCTGGCATGGGTCCTGTTGCCAACAATGTTTACAACAGCCCGCACCTGCCTGAAACTGCCTGGCCAACTTATGCAAACTACCCGAACTACGCTCAGGTAGCTTACCCCAGCCAGTACTCAGCCAGTGCCTTCCCTTACATCGGGCCCTTCTACCCCTATCCTCAGGTTCCACTGGGATGGCGTCAGGCTCAGCTCGAATGGGATGATGGCTCCTGGAAACTGAACTTCCGCCCTCGCACCGACCGCTGGTGGTGGTTCATGAATCCAAAGAACTGGTAAGTCACTCACCAGTTTGACCAAAACGTGGAAATGCCTTCCGGAACTTGCTTTCTGGAAGGCATTTTTTCTGGCACCAGAGTGTGAACACACAGTGAACACGCTCCCGCCAGGCCATCACAACGGTTTTTACCGACGAAATCGTCAAAACCGTTAAATTTTCACAAGATTCACGGACGCAGAGTCCGATAAGAAGAACAGGGAGTCATAGTCTGTCTCCATCAGGCAAGAAGCCAGACGACAGAACATGACATCTACTTATCGAGCTCACCGCTCACTAACACTGATGACGAAGTCAAAAACACATCAAACCACTTCGTTCAATTCACCCGGAGGAAGAAGGATGTTCAAAATCGGGAAGCAATTCAGCCGTGCTTTGCTTTTGGGCTGTGCCTGCTTGTTAACAATCAATACCAGTGGTTGTACGCTGGTGAAAGGCTTTGTGGAAGTGGCCTACGCCGGCTCTGTCTTCTGGCGGACCACTCCTCTCATCCCGGTCACCGCCTACTGGTCACAGTTGGTTGAAGACACGTACTGGGAAGAAGAACGCTACAACAAAGTTCCTATTCTGGATCCGGTCGAAGGCGAACACGCACCGCTGTTCTGTCTCGATCCACCCAGCCCGGATGAAGTCATTCGTGCTCTGCCGGATAAAACCGGTGGCGGAGTCTGGTTCCTGGCAGAAACCACTCGCAACAATGTCCGCATGGTGGTAGAACCCATCGTAGACCGGATTGGCGAGTGCCGCTTCTACCCCATGGTTGGACCAGCTCGTCAGCACCACTGTCACTACAAGTGCACCGTCTACTACGACAAAACCATTCGCTCAGACTGGCCCATTCCGTTCTCCAACACTGATCAGACCAAAGAAGTGGTTTACATCGACCACGACCACCTGATCCGCTGTGCCGGACCACCATCTGAGTAATTCTGAACTCAAAGCGGCCTCTCGCAGGAAGCGAACCGCAACCAAACTAAAAAGTCTACCCACCAGCAGGGCCGATGATTCTAACCGGGTGAAAGAATCATCGGCCTTTGCACGCGCACTGACTGACAATGTCAACTTCATGAGAACTCGCTAACCGTCGTTCAGTCTTCTGTCAGTTCAAATACAGCAGAGATCGCAGGCAACCCTTCTACTTGAATCTGCACAAGCAACGGAAAGATCTTATCCAGGTTGGTCTGAAAGGCGCTGCAGAGTGCAACCCTCTCTTGAACTCGACACAGTTCTCTGGCCTCATGTGCGATGAAGAGCCACTCCCCTGCATGAAACACATCCACACAGTAAGGAGTCAGATCATAAGCCCGGACAGCAACCCGGCCGAAGTGCTCTGAACCATCAGAAAAACAGAGCCCCCCTTTCACATAAAACCGGCCCACCTCGCGCAACAGATCAATTTGACCTCGATAGCAGTCTGCAGGAATTTCCACCGTATCATCCTCTTCCAGTCCTGCAGGCAGTGCTGGACAACCGGGAAACCAGTCGCCAGACTCGGCATCCACCCAGATCGAATCCGGTAAGAAATCCTCGGGTAACAGATCATCGAAGTGCTTGATGCGGGGTGACATGACAAGGCTCTCTGATTCTCGCAGCAGAATTCATGAATGATTGCAGATGATCGCCATTCAACATGTATCGCAAACAGAAATCAACAGTTTTCACTGGCACCCTACTCCCATCACGCTAAAATCAAAGTCCGCAGGCACACTGACGACGGGCAACCACAGCGCTGAGCTGGCTGCCCACCGACCATCTACTTTGATAACCCACTTATAGTGAGCACCCGATGGCCAAAGCTTCATATACCCTGCGCGAAGGGCGTGTTTACGTCCATCAGAAATGTCGGCAATCCACCCAGGTCAATGGCGGCGACTTCGAAGGCTTATGCAACCCTTTTAATCTCTGCCTGGGAACCGTCTGCGCCCATTGTGGCGGCCCCCGCGCATTACGCACTTTCCACTGGGCCGATACCGGCGAACAACTGGATGACTACCGCAGACGCCTCCGCACCAAAGTTCCCCCGATTTATTCCTGGTGGTACCTCTGGATCTCCCCGCTGATCGGCCTGATCGCCGGCACCATCATCGGGCCACTCTTTCTGAATAACAGCAGCCTGCCCGTCGCCGCCGGCTCTGCCCTGGTCGGCACATTGATCATGTACCTGATCATCGGCCCCAAACTGTTGATGCTGATCGCCCCGAAAAAGTATTATCAACTCAGGTAGCAGATAAAACAGCACCATCACAAACTCGGTAGCAGGAGTCAGGACCATATGAGTATCAGCTACATCCTCACGCCTGTCACACCACAGCTCTTGGAATGGGGACGCGAGTGTGGCGTGCCGATTTCGCTGGAAACACCCGCCGGCCGCTCTGTGAGCCGCGCCGATCTCACACAGATCCTGGAATCCCTGGCAGGTTTCACCGGCGATGTCCGCGGCTCCGCAGAGGACTTCACCGCCACCGTCGCTTCCGAAGAGATGGTCAACTGGGAATATAAATCCGATGACCCGCTGCTGAACCAGGCCTTCGGCGGTCCCCACACCAGCCCCAGAGAATCCGCCGACATTTACCGGCTCCATCCCCCCGACCAGAGTCCATCCCTCAGCTTCCAGGGCCATCTCACGCTGATTGTCCGCATCGCCAGCGAACTCGCCAAACACTGCGGCCCCCAGGCCGCCTTCGCCACCAGCGACGGCATCCCCGCCTTCTTCCTGCCCGATCAGCAAACGCCTGTCTGGGATGAACCATGGCTGGACGAAGGCTAACACGAAATCACCCACCAAAATCAGCATGATCTCTCACTTTCTCCTCGCTCTCACAACTTCAGCAGTTACACTGGAAATCAGGCCGCTTTGTAACCGTCTCGAAACTCTCTCGGTTTCTGACTCTCATCCGGAAAGAAACGCATGGACTACAACACGCTCCTGAATCAGCACCTCTGTTTTGCCTTCGATCGACAGTTGCTTCTAGCTGACCTGGTAGAAGACCTGGACTGGGGTTACGACGTTTCTACCGGACTCCTCACATTCGGAGACCGCTATGAATTTCAGGCAGAGATCCTGGGAACCGAAGCCGACGGCGATTCCAGCTGGCTCTGGTCCTGGGCGAATGAGATGAGCTCCCTGCCCCCGGAACGCACGCAGGCGGCACTGGAGCTCAAGCGGCTGGGTGAAAGAGAAGAAATCCCCGAACTTTCCGATGCCCGCCACTCATTGTCGGTGGTCAACGGCCACGCCTTAGGTATGATCGCCGTTGGTCAGAAGCTGGGGCAGGCATATTATCATGGCCCACATGCCCAGGGAGCGGTTCTGCTGCTGATCGTCGAACCGGAAATGCCCTGGTCGGTCGATCACAGCCTGCAGCGCATCACTGCCAACTTCCCACAGATCATCGCACAAATGGAAATCGCAGATCACAAGAACGCGCTCTTCCATTATCTGCAGCACTATGGACTGGAACCAAAAGTGAGCGCGCAGGCCCTGGTGGTCGAAGAGGAGGGACAGGAACTGCTCCACGCCACATTCGATGAGCTCAACCGCCTGCAGGAATTAAAAGCGTCGCTGTCATAAACGGACGAAGATCTCTCACCTGTTTTAGAATCGAATGACAACTACGCAATCCGCGTATCGGTCACCGGAATCAGTTTCGGAATCGGGATCTGTAGCCCCACCACGCCGCCGTGCTTTTTCTGCAGCGTCGAGAAGCGGCACTTGAGGAACCCGAACAGTTCGGAGGGTGGGTTCAGTTTCATGTACTGGTCGACCAGTACCGCCATATGGGCGTCGTATTCTTTCTGGCTGTGTGAATGCACGTGGTAATGACCTGCCAGGCGGCGGATGTCGCCATCGAAAGCCGGGCTGATGTGATACAGCTCGTGCAGCACCGTGATCATCTTCTCTTTGAACGAATGGTTCAGGAACCGCGGCAGATAGAACGTCAGAATATAGAGCATCTCCTGCTGATCCTGATACACCCGCTGCACCGTCCACTTCCGGCCGTAGCGCGTGGTCTGCAGAGCCCCGTTCTCAAACCGCAGAGGCGTCAACTTAGCTTGCATACCGTAAGGCACATTGCGGCGGGCCTGGGCAAAGGCGACCGCGATCCGGTCCATATCGACATGATGAAATTCAGGCAGCCGACGCGAGACGTCGCTGCACAGGCGGTACATCGCGTGACTGAAATTAAAAGGCTGCGTTGACATGCTGCGCCAGAATCCTTTCCGCTACAACTTCACAACGACACAAGGTCGAGCCGGGTACTGTTTTCCGTCCGGATGCGGTCGGTTATTCCATTCCATTGTTATCGCTCCGGACGTAAAAAAAGCTAAGAGCATATCAGGGATACTCTTAGCTTTAAAATTTTAGCGGGAAACCGGATTTCCGCAAAGTCGAATTCGACTCGCGACGGTTTACTCCTCTTTTTTCTCTTCTTCAGCTTCAGCAGTTTCCCCTTCTGAGGCTTCTGCTTCAGTGGCAGGAGCTTCGTCAGCGGCTGCTTCGCTTTCTGTTTCTGCTGTTTCTTCAGCGGGAGCTTCTTCGTCAGCTGGTGCTTCCTCTGTTGCGGCAGAACCCAGTGTTTCACTGCGGCGGGTCGGCTTAACACGATCTCGTTCGCCGACGAATTCGATGATAGCCTGCGCACCGGCATCGCCCAGACGGACGGTTGCCAGACGCACAATGCGGGTGTATCCACCATTGCGTTCTGCAAAGCGTTCTGCCAGTTCGTTGAACAGGATATCGACGGCTTCGTTGTCACGCAGTTCTGCGAATGCCCGACGACGGTAGCTCAGAGCTGGTGCCAGAGCCTGGTTCCACTGGTTCCACTGCTCAGATTCACGCCAGGTCTTCCATTCGCTGGAGTTCTTCTCAGCGGAAGTTGCGTACTGGGCAGCGTTCTCGATGTGTGGCTGAGCTTTCTTGGCAACCGTGATCAGCTTTTCGATGAACGGACGCAGTTCTTTGGCTTTCTGCACGGTGGTGGTGATCCGACCGGAAACCTTGGGAGCGTTTTCAGCTTCCTCGTCGATCCGGACGGTCTTGATGAGGCTCACCGCCATGTTGCGGAACATCGCCTTACGGTGTGATGCATTGCGGCCTAATTTGCGGCCTCTCATTCGGTGTCGCATGACTTAACTCTGAATTATTCTGATTGCTGAGAGTAAAGAACTCGATGTTTGATAACCAATAATCGCGTTGCTCTGTCCGATTAACGCGGCTGTTGTGAAGACGAGCTGGGAATCTTCATCCCCAGACGCAGACCAATCTGGTTCAGTCGTTCACGAACTTCAACCAGTGTGGTTTCCCCGAAATTACGTACGTGTAACAGATGATCTTCCGTTTTGCCGACCAGGTCGCGAACGGTGTTGATCCCTTCCGATTCCAGGCAGTTGGTCGCCCGGACAGACAGGTTCAGCTCGGCCAGACTCTGGTTGAGTTTCTCTTCCAGTTCCAGGTCGATCGGTGCGTAACCGGTCGTATCCAGCATTCCTTTGAGACCGCCTTCCGGTGGCATTTCTGGACCGGGTTCACGGTAAGTAATAAACGGATTGAGGTGTTTCCGCAGAATCTTGGAAGCTTCTACCAGGGCCATATCGGGTTTCACGGTACCGTTGGTCCAGATTTCCAGGATCAGCTTGTCGTAGTTGGTCCGCTGACCAACACGGGTATCTTCAATTTTGTAACGGACGCGAACGACCGGTGAGAACGTGGCATCGAGGGGAATCACACCCACTTCGGTTTCATGCTGAGCATGCTCGGAAGCGGGGATATATCCACGGCCGTTATCAATGGTCAGTTCCATGTTGAGTGGAACGTCGTCGGTCATGGTGGCGATTACCAGATCTTTGTTGATCACTTCAACCTGATCGTCGGTAATGACGTCAGCACCGGTAACCACACCACGCTCGTGTTTTTCAATTCGCAGTGTCTTGGTAGTCGAGCTGGAGTTCTTGACGATCAGCGACTTGAGGTTCAGGCAGATTTCGGTAATGTCTTCGACAACACCGGGAATCGTGGTGAACTCGTGCTGCACGCCCTGAATTTTGACGCGTGTCACTGCGCTGCCTTCCAGGCTGGAAAGCAGAATGCGCCGCAGACTGTTGCCGATCGTCGCACCGAATCCACGTTCGAATGGTTCGGCTACAAACATACCATAGGTGGATGTCATTGAGTCCCGGTCAGGGATGACACGGCTTGGTAATTCCAGTCCTCGCCAACGGATTCGCATTGAAATAATCTCCCAAGAACACATTTAAACAGAATGCGATTCGGAAACCGGCACTCTCGTTATATTTTAATTTCAGTCTGAACGCTTTCGCGCACAGTCTTCACAGCGTCACCTGCGTAACGGATCAGACGCGACGTTTTTTCGGAGGACGGCAACCATTGTGTGGCAGCGGGGTGATGTCTTCGATCGCCTTGATCGAGATACCAGCTGTCTGCAGACCGGTGATTGCACTTTCCCGTCCGGAACCAGGTCCCTTGACGCGAATTTCCATTTCTTTCACACCAAACTTGGAAGCTTTTTCCGCACAGATTTCTGCAGCCCGCTGAGCAGCAAAAGGAGTGCTCTTACGACTTCCCTTGAATCCGGAAGTACCTGCTGTGGCCCAGCAGAGTACATCACCGTTCAGATCGGTAATCGTAACCGTGGTGTTGTTAAACGTTGCTTTAATGTAAGCAATCGCTTTAGTGATGTGACGTTTCACTTTTTTTCGTTTGACTTTAGCCACTCTGCAACTCCTGATGTTTCTGTCTGTTGGATCTCAGAAACTGAAACTCATTTTGATGGAATGTTTTCTCGTTAAGCCGAACATGATGCCGGCATTGTATCGTCTCTCAACTCGCCTCTGATCAGATACCCTGAACCAGGGACCGGTCTTAGTGGCGAGCGTCCTTAACACCCTTCTTACCAGCAACGGTTTTCTTACCACCTTTGCGGGTACGGGCATTGGTCTGTGTATTCTGGCCGCGTACGGGCAGTCCGCGACGATGACGAATTCCGCGGTATGACTGAATGTCCCGCAGACGGGCGATGTCCTGCTGTGTGGTTCGACGCAACTGACCTTCGACGGAATAGTCGGTATCCAGTACGTTCACGATACGACTCAGCTCATCGTCGGTCAGGTCTTTGGCCTTCATCTGGGGATTGATTTCCAGCTTGAAGCAGATATCAAGAGCCGTTACCCGACCGATGCCGTACAGGTAAGTCAGGGAAACATAAACAGGTTTTTCGTTCGGAATATCAACACCGAGAATACGAGGCATTTTATTTCACTCCGCTGGTTGTAAAAACTGAAATTAAATCATGCAAACTGAGTGCGAGACTAACCCTGGCGCTGTTTATGACGAGGGTTGGAAGAGCAGATCACGTAAACACGGCCCTTCCGTCTGATGACTTTACAGCTCTCACAAATCCGCTTAACACTGGCTCGGACTTTCATCGTACTACGATTTCTCTATTAGTTTGGTTCACGTTTGGCGAGTCAGCAGAGAGAACCTCTCCGGCTCAAACACTGTAACTCGTGTAAATTCAGATAGTTGCGCCCATAAAATGAGCAAACTCCGGCTTCGTATCAAACCTGTACAATTTCCGAAGCGGAGCGAATCAGGAAATTATAAACGCATTATGCGTAAATCGACAAGCGAAACACCCCTTTTTTGGTGAATTTCGCTGCGACTCGCCCGTTTATGCCTTACAGATCGCTCTCAAGTAATCCAGAGTAGTTTCGCATAACCAGATGGCTGTCAATCTTGTTGACCAGGTCCAGCACTACAGAAACCACAATCAATAATCCGGTTCCACCGTAAAAACTCGCCACCAGGAAGTCGACACCCAGCCAGGTTGATACCAGCGTTGGAATAATCGCGACCAGTGACAGGAACGCAGCCCCCACATATGTGATACGAACCATGACTGCTTCCAGATAGGCGGCTGTCCGGGCACCAGGACGATATCCCGGAATGAACGAACCGTAATCTTTCAGGTTTTCTGCCATATCCTTGGGATTAAAGGTAATCGCCGTCCAGAAGTAGCAGAAGAAGTAAATCAATATCACATAAGAGATTGTGTATACAAAACCACGACTCATCGGCTGGAAAGCCCCGTCCAGCATGGACAGGAAGGTGGAACTGGTCCACACCGAGCTCATCCAGTGGAAGACAAAGTAAGGGAACATCAGCAGACTGGAAGCGAAGATGATCGGCATCACACCTGCCTGGTTAACACGCAGCGGCAGTGACTGACGCTGACCGCCGGAAACCCGACGACCCCGTACGTGCTTGGCACTCTGAATCGGAATCCGACGCTGTCCCTGGGTAATCGCAATCACCCAGACAACGACGAAGACAAACACGAGAGCGAGAATCAGCAACCGGTCAATCCCGGTGTCGGTTCCCAGTGCGATCCCTTTATCCAGAGCCGGTTCAATCAGACTCCAGCCTGCCTGCGGCATCCGGGCCAGGATTCCTGCCATAATCAGCAGACTGATCCCGTTTCCGATTCCGTAAGCGTCGATCTGCTCACCAATCCACATCAGGAAGATCGTCCCGGTGGTCATGGTGATGGTCGCCACCATCTGGTAATAGAGGCCGCCGTACCCGTCGAGGATCAGACTCTTACCCGAGCCCAGACCACCCGCCAGAGTATGGATCCAGAAGTAACTCTGTGCCAGACAGATCACGACCGTTGCATAACGTGTATATTCATTAATCTTCTTGCGCCCGGCTTCACCCTCTTTCTGCAGACGTTCCAGCGGTGGATAGACTGTCCCCATCAGCTGGAAGATAATCGAAGCAGAGATGTAAGGCATAATGCCCAGACCGAAGATGGTACTCTGACCAATATTCGAGGCCGAGAACAGTGAGATCACCTGCATCACCTGTCCCAGGCCACCCTGTTGGTTTTGCAGATCCTGTAATGTCTCGGAAAGCTGTGCCTGATCGATGAACGGCAGCGCAATCCAGAACCCCATCCGGTAAACTGCCAGCAGAATGAGTGTCAGCAGAATTTTTCGACGAAGCTCGGGAATCTTGAAGAGTACAGTTAATTTACCGAGCATGGATAGCGGTCCTTTGTGTCATAACTCAGCAGAAGAAAAATGGATAATCTTTGTGCTTCAGATCTTAACGAATAGAGAAGAAAAGGGGA